>JBIIPQ010000223.1:0-7121 GCA_044342535.1 Burkholderiaceae bacterium | reverse complement strand
CAGGACACGGGGCGCGCGGCGCCCGCCCGGCGTGAGATGCTGCGCGCCTTCCAAAGCGGAGCCGTGTGACGAGGCATGGGCGAGCGGTACCAGCGGTCCCTCCGGTTGTTGTCCGAGACCTTCCAGGCCTTCGAGCGCCTGTCGGGTCGGCACGTGCGCGAACTCGGGCTGACGCCCGCGCAGTTCGACGTGATCGCGACGCTGGGCAACACGCCCGGCATGTCGGCGAAGGAACTCGGTCAGCGCACGCTCATCACCAAGGGCACGCTGACCGGCGTCGTCGACCGGCTGGTCGACCGCGGCTTCGTCGAGCGCGTGGTGGTGCCCGAGGACCGGCGCAGCGTGTTCGTGCGGCTCACGCCGGCGGGCGATGCGGAGTTCAAGCGTGTCTTCGGTCCGCACGTGGCCCACTGCAAGCGCGCGTTCCACGACTACGTGGCACGGGACTTCGAGGCGCTCGACGCGCACCTGCTGCGCATGCGCGACGGCTTCGTGGCCGCAGCGCGCCGGCCGCGTCGCACGCCGCAGGCCGACTGATCCGGCCGCCCCGTCAGCGGACGATCCAGGCCACCACGCCGCCGCATGCGGCGGCGATCGCCAGCGCGCGCAGCCGCAGCATCGCGTCGTCCCGGCTCGCCGGCCAGGCCGCGGGGAACGCGGCGTCGCCCGAGACCATCGGCCCGACCAGGTCGCGGCGCTTGCCGAAGCGGTAGTACAGGATCGCGGCCAGGTGCAGCGCCACCAGCGCGATGATCGTCTTCTCGTTCCAGCGGTGCAGCGTGGTCAGCAGGCTCGCGGTCGCGCCGCTGACCTTGACGGACAGCGGCCCTTCGAAGGCGATGTCGTCGTTGGTGAACAGCCCCGAGACGGCCTGGAAGCCGACCACCGCGAGCAGCCCGAGCACCGACAGCGCGCCCAGCGGGTTGTGGCCCGGGGCATGCGCCGCGCCGCCCGCACCGCGCAGGTAGGCGAGCACCGCCCCCGGTCCGCGCACGAAGGCCGCGAAGCGCGCGTAGCGCCCGCCGGCGATGCCCCAGACGAGCCGGAACAGCAGCAGCGTCAGGATCGCGTAGCCGCTGCGCTCGTGCCAGACCATCAGGTTGCCGCCGAGCTTGACGGTCACGAAGGACACGACGATCAGCGCCGCGAGGCTCCAGTGGAACAGGCGCGTCGGCAGGTCCCAGACGCGGATGCGGTGCGTGGCGGAGGTCGTCATCGGAGCCGGGCGGACGAGGGCGCGGCACCGGGGCGGGCCGCCTGCATTCGATTCTACGGCGCGTCGCCGCCGGCTGGGCCGGGGCCTTGCGCTCCTGCGCGTCAGCCCGCGAGCAGGTCCGCGTGCTCGGGGTGACGGCGCAGCCAGGCCCGCACGTAGCTGCACAGCGGCTGCACCCGCAGGCCGTTCGCCCGCGCATGGTCGATCGCCGCCCGGGTCAGTGCCGCGGCGATTCCGCGGCCCTCGAGGGGGTACGGCACCTCGGTGTGGTGGATGCGCATCGTGCCGGCGTCGATCAGGTAGTCGAGGTGGCAGGCGCGGCCGTCGACCACGGCCTCGAAGCGGTTCGCCTCGGGCAGGTGGCGGACCTCGACCGGGGCGGGGGCATCGGACATCGCGGCGGTGCTTCTCAAGGAAGCTCGGCCTCGGCGCCTTCCTTCTTCTTGATCGGCTTGATCAGGTCCTCGCGCTTGACGCCCAGCCACATCGCGATGGCCGCGGCGACGAACACCGAAGAGTAGATGCCGAAGCAGATGCCGATCGCGAGCGCGAGCGCGAAGTAGTGCAGCGTCGGACCGCCGAAGAACAGCATCGCCAGCACCATCATCAGCGTCGAGCCGTGGGTGATCATCGTCCGCGAGATGGTGCTGGTGATCGCATGGTCGATGACCTGCACCGTGTCCATCTTGCGCTTGCCGCGGAAGGTCTCGCGGATCCGGTCGAAGATGACCACCGACTCGTTGACCGAGTAGCCGAGCACCGCCAGCACCGCCGCCAGCACCGACAGCGAGAACTCCCACTGGAAGGCGGCGAAGAACCCCAGGATGATGATCACGTCGTGCAGGTTGGCGATGATCGCGGCCACCGAGAACTTCCACTCGAAGCGGAAGGCCAGGTAGATCATGATGCCGACGATCACCATCAGCAGCGCGAGCGCGCCATCGGTGGCGAGCTCCTTGCCCACCTGCGGTCCGACGAACTCGACCCGGCGCAGCTCCACCGCCGGATCCACCGCCTTGAGCGCGCTCATCACCGTCTCGCTCTGCTGCGCCGAGGTCGTGCCCTTGGCGAGCGACAGCCGGATCATCACGTCGCGCGAGGTGCCGAAGTTCTGCACCTGCACTTCGTCGAACTTCAAGCCGCCGACCGTCTCGCGGATCTTCGTCAGGTCGGCCGCCTGCGGGTAGGCCACCTCCATCACCGTGCCGCCGGTGAACTCGATGGAGAAGTGCAGGCCGCGGAACGCGAGGAACGCGACCGCCGCGACGAACAGCGCCACCGAGATCACGTTCAGCACCAGCGCGTGGCGCATGAACGGGATGTCGCCCTTGATGCGGAAGAATTCCATGGCGTCAGGCTCCGTTCGGCTTCCAGATCTGGCCGATCGAGATCGAGGACAGCTTCTTGCGCCGTCCGTACCAGAGGTTGACCATGCCGCGCGACACCACGACCGCCGAGAACATCGAGGTCAGGATGCCCAGGCAGTGGACCACCGCGAAGCCGCGCACCGCGCCCGAACCGAAGGCGAGCAGCGCGACGCCGGCGATCAGCGTGGTGATGTTGGAGTCGAGGATGGTGCCGAAGGCGCGGTCGTAGCCGGTCGCGATCGCGGCCTGCGGCGTCGCGCCGTTGCGCAGTTCCTCGCGGATGCGCTCGTTGATCAGCACGTTCGCGTCGATGGCCATGCCGAGCGTGAGCGCGATCGCGGCGATGCCCGGCAGCGTCAGCGTCGCCTGCAGCAGCGACAGCAGCGCGATCAGCAGCAGCAGGTTCACCGCCAGCGCCACCGTCGAGATCACGCCCATCAGCAGGTAGTACACCACCATGAACACGGCGATCGCGATGAAGCCGTAGAGCGTCGACGTGAAGCCCTTGCGGATGTTGTCCGCGCCGAGCGACGGGCCGATGGTGCGCTCCTCGATGATCTCCATCGGCGCGGCCAGCGCGCCCGCGCGCAGCAGCAGCGCGAGGTCGTTCGAGGCCTGCGGCGACTCCATGCCGGTGATCTGGAAGCGCGAGCCGAGCTCGGACTGGATGGTGGCGACGGTGAGCACCTCGCCGCGGCCGCGCTCGAACAGCACCACCGCCATCGGCTTCTTGATGTTCTCGCGCGAGACCTCGCGCAGGCGCCGGCCTGCCGGGTCGTTCAGCGAGATCGCGACTGCCGCGCGCTGGTTCTCGTCGAAGGTCGCCGCCGCCGAGGTCAGCTGCTCGCCGGTGAAGATCGGCTCCTTCTTGAGCACGACCGGCGCGCCGCGGCCCTGGCGGAACAGCTCCGAGCCGAAGGGCACCGGGCCCTGCGAGGTGATCGCCGACTGGCCTTCGGCCGACAGGTCGACCAGCCGCGCCTCGAGCGTGGCGGTGCGCCCGAGGATGTCCTTGGCGCGTGCCGTGTCCTGCACGCCGGGCAGCTGCACGACGATGCGGTCGGCGCCCTGGCGGGCGATCACCGGCTCGGACACGCCGAGCTCGTTGATCCGGTTGTTCAGCGTGGTGATGTTCTGCGTGACCGAGCTGTCGAGCAGCGCGCGCTCGGCCGCCGGCTTGAGGGTGACGACCAGGCGGCGCTCGCCGCCCTCGGCCGCGCCCTCGACGATCTGCAGATCGGCGTTGGCGTCGGTGATGACCGTGCGGGCGCGCTCGAGCGCGGCGTCGTCGCGGAACCGCACCTCGACCGTGGTGCCGTTGCGCACGATTCCGGCGTGGCGGACGTTCTTCTCGCGCAGCAGCCCGCGGACCTCGCCGACGGTGGCATCGACGCGCTTGGCGAGCGCCGCCTTCATGTCGACCTGGAGCAGGAAGTGCACGCCGCCGCGCAGGTCCAGGCCGAGGTACATCGGCAGCGCGTGCATCGAGGTCAGCCACTGCGGCGAGGCCGACAGCAGGTTGAGCGCGACGACGTAGACCGGATCGGCCGCGTCGGGGTTGAGCGCGCGCGCGAGCACGTCCTTCGCCTTGAGCTGCGTGTCGGTGTCCTTGAGCCGGACCCGGATCGAGGTGCCCTCGAGCTGCAGCCCGGTGTGGACGATCTGCGAGGTCGACAGCGCCTGCTCGACCCGTCCGAGCACCGCGGTGTCGATCTTGACCGTGGCCTTGGCGCTCGAGACCTGCACCGCCGGCGACTCGCCGAAGAAGTTCGGCAGCGTGTAGATCAGGCCGAACGCGACGGCGACCGCGATGACGACGTACTTCCAGATCGGGTAGCGGTTCACGCTCGGACCTTCGCTTCAGGAGGTTGGCTGCGGGGCGGGCTCGCGTGTGCGGCGCGCGGACCGGCTCAGATCGCCTTGATCGTGCCCTTGGGCAGCAGGGTCTGGATCGCCGACTTCTGCATCTGCATCTCGATCGCCTGGTCGCCGCGCGTGCCGACCTCGATGGTGACGTAGCCGTCGCCGACCTTGGAGACCTTGCCGACGATGCCGCCGGCGGTCACCACCTCATCGCCCTTGGAGAGGGCTTCGAGCATCTGCTTGTGCTCCTTCGCGCGCTTCATCTGCGGGCGGATCATCAGGAAATAGAGCACGACGAACATCAGGATGATCGGCAGGAAGCCGAGCAGCTGCTGCTCGGCGCCACCCGCCGTCTGGGCCCAGGCATTCGAGATGAACACGGTCTATATCCTTGTTTTGTAGCAGGTTATCGAGCCCGCGATTGTATCAGTCGGGGCCCCGGGCGCGATCGGCCGTGAAGGCCGCGCGCCACGCGTCGAAACGGCGGGCCTCGATCGCCACGCGCATGCCGCGCATCAGGTCGAGGTAGTAGTGCAGGTTGTGGATCGTCGACAGGTGCGCGCCGAGGATCTCGTCGACCCGGTTCAGGTGGTGCAGGTACGCGCGCGAGAAGGTGCGGCAGGTGTGGCAGGCGCAGCTCGCGTCGAGCGGGCGGGGGTCGGCGCGGTGCCTGGCGTTGCGGATCTTGACGTCGCCGTAGCGGGTGAAGAGCCAGCCGTTGCGGGCGTTGCGGGTCGGCATCACGCAGTCGAACATGTCGACGCCCATCGACACGCCGGCCACCAGGTCCTCGGGCGTGCCCACGCCCATCAGGTAGCGGGGGGCCCCGGCCGGCAGGCGGGCGCCGACGTGGTCGAGCACCCGCATCATGTCCTCCTTGGGCTCGCCGACCGACAGCCCGCCGATCGCGTAGCCGTGGAAGCCGATGTCGCTCAGCCCGGCGAGCGACTCGTCGCGCAGCGGCTCGAACATGCCGCCCTGCACGATGCCGAACAGCGCGTTCGGGTTCTGCTGCCGATCGAAGGCGTCGCGCGAGCGGCGCGCCCAGCGCAGCGACAGCCGCATCGACGCGGCGGCCTCGTCGATCGTGGCGGGGCGCCCCTCGATCTCGTACGGCGTGCACTCGTCGAAGATCATCACGACGTCGGAGTTCAGCGAGCGCTGGATGCGCATCGACTCCTCGGGCGTGAGCATCAGCCGGTCGCCGTTGATGGGCGAGGCGAAGCGCACCCCCTCCTCGGAGATCGTGCGCATCTTCCCCAGGCTCCAGACCTGGAAGCCGCCGGAGTCGGTGAGGATGGGCTTGGTCCAGCGGTTGAAGCCGTGCAGCCCGCCGAGCGCGTCGAACACCTCGGTGCCCGGGCGCAGCCACAGGTGGAAGGTGTTGCCGAGGATGATCTGCGCGCCGACCTCGTCGAGCTCGCGCGGGGCCATGGTCTTGACCGCGCCGTAGGTGCCCACCGGCATGAAGATCGGCGTCTGCACCGTGCCGTGGGCGAGCGTGAGCGCACCGCGCCGCGCGCGGCCGTCGGTGCCCAGCAGGTCGAACTTCATCGGGGCCGTCCGGGTCGGTCGCGGGGGGCGGGTTCGAGGAGCATGGCGTCGCCGTAGCTGAAGAATCGGTAGCGGCGCGCGACCGCGTGCGCGTAGGCCGCACGGATCGCGTCGGTGCCCGCGAAGGCCGACACCAGCATCATCAGCGTCGACTTCGGCAGGTGGAAGTTGGTCAGCAGCGCGTCGACGACGCGGAACGCGAAGCCGGGGCGGATGAAGAGGGCGGTCTCGCCCCAGCCGGTGGCGAGGTGTCCGTCGGGCCCGGCCGCCGACTCGAGCGTGCGCATCGAGGTCGTGCCGACCGCGACCACGCGGGCGCCGCGCGCGCGTGCCGCGTCGATCGCGGCGACGGTCGCCTCCGGCACGTGGTAGCGCTCGGCATGCATCACGTGGCGCGCCGGGTCGTCGTCGCGCACCGGCAGGAAGGTGCCTGCGCCCACGTGCAGCGTCACGAAGGCCCGATCCACGCCGCGCGCCTCGAGCGCGGCGAAGAGCGCGTCGTCGAAGTGCAGGCCCGCGGTCGGCGCGGCCACGGCGCCCGGGTGCTTCGCGTAGACCGTCTGGTAGCGGTCCTCGTCCTCGGCGTCCGGCGCGTGGCCGATGTAGGGCGGCAGCGGCAGCGAGCCCGCACGTTCCAGCAGCCCGAGCACGGGCTCGTCGAAGACGAGGCCGTAGAACGCGCCGTCGCGCGAGCGGACCGTGGCGGTGGCGCCGCCGTCGAGCTCGAGGCGTCCCCCGACCTGCGGCGGCTTGCTCGCGCGCACCATCGCGACCGCCTCGTGCTCGGCGTCGATCCGCTCGACCAGCAGCTCGATGCGTCCACCGCTCGCCTTGTGCCCGAACAGCCGGGCGCGGACCACGCGGGTGTCGTTGAGCACCAGCAGGTCGCCCGGCAGCAGCAGCGAGGGCAGGTCGGCGACGCCGAGGTCGTCGAGCCGTGGCGCGCCCCCGCCTTCGGCCTCGACCACGCCCGGCCGCACGCGCAGCAGGCGCGACGCGGTGCGGACCGCGGGCGGATGCTGGGCGATCAGCTCGGGCGGGAGCGCGTAGTCGAAGTCCGACAGGCGCAGGGTCGGGTCGGGGGCGGACACGGTCGTGCGGAGGGGGGCGGGTAAGGGGGC
>JBIIPQ010000036.1:0-20360 GCA_044342535.1 Burkholderiaceae bacterium | reverse complement strand
CCCAGGCCTGCGGCCGCGCGCCCGCGCCGGCCAGGGACAGCACGGCCGCCGACTCGAGCGCCTCGTCCTCGGTCATCGGCGGCAGCAGGCCCGGCAGGCGCTGCGCGAGCATCGACTTGCCGCTGCCCGGCGGGCCGACCAGCAGCAGCCCGTGTCCGCCGGCCGCGGCGATCTCGAGGGCGCGCCGCGCGCCGGACTGGCCGCGCACGTCGGCGAGGTCGGCGCAGGCGGCGAGCGGTCCCTCCGATGCGGACGGTTCGGCGGGCGGCGAAGCGAGCGGCCCGCCCTCGGCGAGCGCGGCCCAGACCTCGCGCAGCGTCGAGGCCGAGCGCGTGCCGGCATGCCCGGCGGGCGCGGCCTCGGCCGCGCTCGCGGTCGGCAGCACCAGCAGCCGGCCGGGCGCGTGTCGCCGGACCGCCAGCGCCAGGACCAGTGCGCCACGGACCGGGCGCAGCGCGCCGGTCAGCGACAGCTCGCCCATCATCTCCCAGCGCTCGAGCACCGCGTCCTTCATGCCGGCCGCGGCCGCGAGGATGCCGATCGCGATGGGCAGGTCGAAGCGGCCGGACCCCTTGGGCAGGTCGGCGGGCGCGAGGTTGACGGTGATGCGTCGGTTGGGGAACTCGAAGCCGCTGTGCAGCAGCGCCGCCCGCACGCGCTCGCGGCTCTCGCGCACCTCGGCGTCGGGCAGGCCCACCACGTGGAACGCGGGCAGGCCATTGGCGAGGTGGACCTCGACGCTGACCGAGGGCGCCTCGACGCCCACCAGACCGCGGCTGTGAATGACGGCCAGCGACATGGGCGAGGTCCCGGGAACGCGGCCTGCGGTGCTGCGGCGCCGACGGCTCAGCCGGTCGTGTCGGTCCGTGCGGCAGCCCGGGCCTCGAGGGCCTCGACCCGCTGTCGCAGGCGCGCGACGGTCTCGAGCTGGATCTCGAACTCCTCGCGGGTGACCAGGTCCATGCGCTGGAAGGTCTGCGCGAGCATCGCCTTCACGTTGCGCTCGAGATCGGCGGCGGGACTGGAGCGGAAGAGTTCGGCGATCCGCTGCTGAACGTCCTGCAAAAAGGCCTGGTTTTCCATGCTGACACACTCTCCGGACGACGACCGAGTCTAGCACCGGGCCTCGCGGCGCCCGCGCCCGCGCCTCGGCACTCCGTCGTACGTCTGACGGTCGAGGCTGACCTGCCGGCACCGACGAAGAGCGGGCTGGCACCTTGCTGGTGCACCATGACGGAGGCACCCCCCCCGCCCGACCCGTGTCTCGACCCCTCGCCTGAACCACCTTGGTGCGGGTTCGAGTGGCACGGGAAATGCTCAGGTGGTGCCAGCACCCATCAATGGATCGACCGATCGATCCGACTTGAAAGTACCCGGAGCATTCCTGATGAAAAAAACGCTGATCGCCCTTGCAACCGTCGCCTCGGTGGTGCCGTCGTTCGCCAGCGCCCAGGCCGCCCCCGCCGCCAGCCCGCTCACCGGCAACCTCACCCTCACCTCCGACTACCGGTTCCGCGGCATCTCGCAGAGCTACAAGCAGCCCGCCGTCCAGGGCGGCATCGACTGGGCGCACGAGAGCGGCCTCTACCTCGGCAACTGGAACTCGAGCATCTCGGGCAACCAGTACCCGAACGGCGCCGGCCTGGAGATGGACTTCTACGGCGGCTACAAGTTCCCGGTCGGCAAGGACGTGACCCTGGACGTCGGCGCGCTGTACTACTACTACCCCGCCGCCTACTACAACGGGTTCACGGGCGAGAAGCCCAAGTTCGACAACTTCGAGCTGTACTTCGGCGGCGTGATGGGCCCGTTCAGCGCCAAGTTCTTCTACGCGGTCAGCGACTTCTTCGGCCTCGACCAGACCACCGGTGGCAAGGGTTCGTCGAAGGGCTCGTACTACATCGACCTGAACTATTCGACCGAGATCCTGCCGAAGCTGACGCTGGGCGCGCACGTCGGTTACCAGAGCGTCAAGAACTACTCTGACAACAGCTACACCGACTACAAGGTCGGCGTGACCTACGACTGGACGGGCTGGCTCCTCGGCGCGGCCTTCGTCGGCACGAACGCGAAGAAGGCGCCCTACACCTACAGCGAGGCGCAAGGCACGAGGTTCGTCGGCAACAACACCGTCGTGCTGTCGATCGGCAAGACCTTCTGATGTGACACGGGCGCGGGGCCGCACGGCCCCGCGCGGCTCTGAGCGCAGGAACCCGCCATGAAACTGATCACCGCCATCATCAAGCCGTTCAAGCTCGACGAGGTCCGGGAGGCTCTCTCGGGCATCGGCGTGCAGGGCATCACCGTGACCGAGGTCAAGGGCTTCGGCCGCCAGAAGGGGCACACCGAGCTCTACCGCGGCGCCGAGTACGTCGTCGACTTCCTGCCCAAGGTGAAGATCGAGGCCGCCGTGGCCTCCGAGCTGGTCGAGCGCGCGATCGAGGCGATCGAAGGTGCGGCACGCACCGGCAAGATCGGCGACGGCAAGATCTTCGTCTACGACCTCGAGCAGGTCATCCGGATCCGCACCGGCGAGACCGGCGGCGACGCGCTCTGACCGAACCCACGATACTGAGGACTCCAGAAATGAACCGCATCGCACGAACGCTGGCGCTGGCCGCAGCGCTGTGCCTCGCCCCGTGGGCCGGCGCCATCGCCGCCGACGCAGGCGCGACCGTCGCCAAGACCGCTCCGGTCGTCCTGCTCGCGCAGGCCGACGCGAAGAAGGACGAGGCGCCCGCCGCAGCGAAGGCCGAGGTCGCACCGGCCGCCGCCGAGAAGGCCGCCGAGGCGCCCGCCGCCGCCGCGCCGCCGCCCGTGCCCAACAAGGGCGACACGGCGTGGATGATCATGGCGACGGTGCTCGTCATCCTGATGGCCCTCCCCGGCCTCGCGCTGTTCTACGGCGGCCTCGTCCGCACGAAGAACATGCTGTCGATCCTGATGCAGGTGATGATGGTGTTCTCGGTCATCACCGTGCTGTGGGTGGTGTACGGCTACACGCTGGCGTTCGGCGGTGGGGGCAGCTTCTTCGGTGGCTTCGACAAGCTGTTCCTGAAGGGCGTCACCCCCGACTCGGTGGCCGCGACCTTCTCCAAGGGCGTCTACATCCCCGAGTACATCTTCATCGCGTTCCAGTGCACGTTCGCGGCGATCACGCCGGCGCTGATCATCGGCGCCTTCGCCGAGCGCATCAAGTTCTCGGCGGTGCTGCTGTTCTGCGTGCTGTGGTTCACCTTCGCGTACCTGCCGATCGCGCACATGGTCTGGTACTGGGACGGCCCCGACGCCATCACCGACGCCAAGACCCTCGAGGCGGTGACCGCCAACGCGGGCTGGCTGTGGGCAAAGGGCGCGCTCGACTTCGCGGGCGGCACGGTGGTGCACATCAACGCGGGCATCGCCGGCCTGGTGGGCGCCTTCATGGTCGGCAAGCGGGTCGGCTACGGCCGCGAGTCGATGGCCCCGCATTCGCTCACCTTCACGATGGTCGGTGCGGCGCTGCTGTGGGTGGGCTGGTTCGGCTTCAACGTCGGCTCCAACCTGGAAGCCAACGGCGTGGCTGCACTCGCCTTCGTCAACACCTTCGTCGCGACCGCCGCGGCCACGGTGGCCTGGTCGCTGGCCGAGTGGATGAGCAAGGGCAAGCCCTCGATGCTGGGTGCGGCCTCGGGCGCGGTGGCCGGTCTGGTCGCCATCACGCCGGCTTGCGGCTTCGTCGGCCCGATGGGCGCGATCGTGATCGGCCTGGTCGCAGGCGTCGTCTGCCTGTGGGGCGTCAACGGCCTGAAGCGGATGCTCGGTGCGGACGACTCGCTCGACGTCTTCGGCGTCCACGGCGTGGGCGGCATCGTGGGCGCGCTGCTGACCGGCGTGTTCGCGGCGCCTGCGCTCGGCGGCACGGGCGTGTTCGACTACGTGACGAACGCGGCCAACCCCGACTTCTCGATCGCCGGTCAGGTCTGGACCCAGCTCCAGGGCGTGCTGACGACGATCGTCTGGTCGGGCGTGGTCTCCTTCATCGCCTTCAAGCTGGTCGACATGATTGTCGGCCTGCGGGTGGCCGAGGACGAGGAGCGCGAAGGTCTCGACATCACCGCCCACGGCGAGTCGGCCTACCACTCCTGATCCCCGGGTCTCCGGGTACCGTTTTCTCCTCTCGTTTCTGGATCGATTCGCGCCGGGTTCGCCCGGCGCGTTTTTTTTGGTTGGCAGTGCGCCGCGAGGCTCGGCCATAATCCGCCGATGCTCTCCGAACGCCATTACACGCTGACCATCGACTGCCCCGACCGCGTGGGCATCGTCGCCGAGGTGTCCCGCTTCATCGCCGAGCGCGGCGGCTGGATCCTCGAGGCCAACCACCACGCCGACCGCGAGCGCGAGCGGTTCTTCATGCGCAACGCGCTCCTCGCGTCCTCGCTGCCCGAGGGGCGCGACCGCTTCGCCGAGGCGTTCGCCCCGATCGCCGACCGCTTCGAGATGACCTGGCGGCTGTCGGACTCCGCGGTGCCGCGCCGCGTGGCGCTGCTGGTCAGCAAGCTCGACCATTGCCTGATCGATCTCCTGTACCGCTGGCGCGCCGGCGAGCTGCGCTGCGAGATCCCCTGCGTGATCGCCAACCACGACGACCTGCGGCGCGACGTCGAGGTCCACGGCATTCCGTTCCACCACGTTCCGGTCACGCCCGAGACCAAGCCGGCGGCCTTCGCCGAGATCGAGCGGCTGCTGCGGCAGCACGAGGTCGACACGCTCGTGCTCGCCCGCTACATGCAGATCCTGCCGCCCGACACCTGCGCCCGCTATCCGGGCCGCGTGATCAACATCCACCACAGCTTCCTGCCCTCGTTCGTCGGCGCCAAGCCGTATCACCGGGCGTTCGAGCGGGGCGTGAAGCTGATCGGCGCGACCAGCCACTACGTGACGGCGGACCTCGACGAGGGCCCGATCATCGAGCAGGACGTGGTCCGCGTGGAGCATGGCGACACCGTCGACGACCTGATCCGCTATGGCCGCGACGTCGAGCGCGCGGTGCTGGCCCGTGCGCTGCGCTATCACCTGGAGGATCGGGTGATGCTGAACGGGCACCGGACGGTGGTGTTTCGGTGAGATGAGGGCGGCGCCCGGAGCCTTCAGCAGGCTCCGGCGGTCCGAGGCTACAATGGCCGCCCGAGGACGCCCCGACGCTCATGGTCCCCAATTTCGTCACATCGCTGACCGGCCCGCTGCTCGAGCTCGAGCGCAAGTTCCTCGACGCCACGCCGCGCATCGAACGCTGGTTCCGGATGGAATGGCAGGAGCACACGCCGCCGTTCTACTGCTCGGTGGACCTGCGCAACGCGGCCTTCAAGGTCGCGCCGGTGGACACCAACCTCTACCCGGGCGGCTTCAACAACCTCTCGGCCGAGGCGCTGCCGCTGGCCGTGCAGGCGGCGACCGTCGCGATCGAGAAGTACTGCCCCGACGCGAAGAACCTGCTGCTGATTCCCGAGAACCACACCCGCAACACCTACTACCTGACGAACGTGGTGCGGATCGCCGCGCTGCTGCGCCAGACGGGGCTGGCGGTGCGGCTGGGCACGCTGAATCCCGAGATCACCGCGCCGACCCGGGTCGAGCTGCCCGACGGCCAGGCGCTCACCATCGAGCCGCTGGTGCGCGCCAACGGGCGCGTCGGCCTCGCCGGCTTCGACCCCTGCGCGATCCTGCTGAACAACGACCTGTCGGCCGGCATCCCGGACATCCTGCGCGACCTGCAGGGCCAGATCCTGCTGCCGCCGCTGCACGCGGGCTGGGCGGTGCGCCGCAAGTCGCATCACTTCGCCGCGTACAACGACGTCGCCCGCCAGTTCGGCAAGCTGCTCGACGTCGACCCGTGGCTGGTCAACCCGTACTTCTCCACCTGCGGCAAGGTCGACTTCCAGGCGCGCGAGGGCGAGGAATGCCTCGCGCACAACGTCGACGCCACGCTCAAGCTGATCCGCGCGAAGTACAAGGAATACGGGATCGACCAGACGCCCTTCGTGATCGTGAAGGCCGACGCCGGCACCTACGGCATGGGCATCATGTCGGTGAAGGACGCCTCCGAGGTGCAGAACCTCAACCGCAAGCAGCGCAACAAGATGGCGGTGGTCAAGGAGGGCCTGGAGGTCAGCGAGGTGATCATCCAGGAAGGCGTGCCGACGATCGAGACGGTCGACAACGGGGTGGCCGAGCCGGTGGTCTACATGGTCGACAAGTACGTGGTCGGTGGCTTCTACCGCGTGCACGGCGACCGCGGCCGCGACGAGAACCTGAACGCACCGGGGTCGCGCTTCGTGCCGCTCCCCTTCGCGGCGCCGTGCAACATGCCGGACGCCGGCGGCACGCCGGACTGCCCGCCGAACCGCTTCTACGCCTACGGCGTGGTCGCCCGCCTCGCGCTGCTCGCGGCCTCGCTCGAGCTCGAGCGGACCGACCCGGACCCGACCCGCTTCGGCTGAAGCGGCGTCCCGCTCCGTACCCCTCTCCCGCGCCGTCGCGCCGAGGACCCCGATGCGCATCCTGATCGTCGCCGACCCGATCGAGTCCTTCAAGACCTACAAGGACTCGACCTACGCGATCATGGTCGCGGCCGCGGCACGCGGCCATTCGCTCGCCTTCTGCGAGCAGGGCCAGCTCTGGCTGGAGGACGGCCACGCATGGGCCGACGCGTCGGCCCTCGCGCTGTCGGGCCCGCAGCTCGGCGAGGCCGGCCACGACGCGCACGGCTGGTGGCAGCGCGGCGCGCCGCGCGCCGAGCGCGTCTCGGCGTTCGACGCGGTGCTGATGCGCAAGGATCCGCCCTTCGATCTCGAGTACATCTACAGCACCTACCTGCTCGAGCATGCGGTGCGCGAGGGGGCGCGCGTCTTCAACGATCCGCGCGCCATCCGCGACCACAGCGAGAAGTACGCGATCGCGGAGTTCCCCGAGTTCACCGCGGACACGATGGTCACGCGCGACCCGGCGCGGCTGCGCGCCTTCGTGCAGCGCCACGGCGAGGCGGTCTTCAAGCTGCTCGACGGCATGGGCGGCGCGTCGATCTTCCGCGCGCGCACCGGCGACTCGAACCTGTCGGTGATCATCGAGACGATGAACCAGTTCGGCGCGCGCAGCGTGATGGCGCAGCGTTACCTGCCGCAGATCGCCGACGGCGACAAGCGCGTGCTGCTGATCGGCGGGCAGGTGGTGCCGTTCGCGCTCGCCCGCATCCCCAAGCTCGGCGAGTCGCGCGGCAACCTCGCGGCCGGCGGCACCGGGCGCGCCCAGCCGCTGACGGCGGGCGACCGGCGGATCGCCGAGTCGCTCGCGCCGCGGCTGTTCGCGCGCGGCCTGTTCCTGGTCGGCCTCGACGTCATCGGCGACTGCCTGACCGAGGTGAACGTCACCAGCCCGACCTGCTTCCGCGAGATCGCCGAGCAGACCGGCTTCGACGTGGCGGCGCTGTACGTCGAGTGCCTCGAGCGCGAGGTCGCACGGCCGCGATGATCGGCATCCTCGTCGTCTCGCACGAGCCGCTCGGCACCGCGCTGATCCACTGCACGCGGCACATCTTCGGCCGCATGCCGCCGCAGCTCGCCGCGCTCGACGTGATCCCGGACGAGGACCCTGGGCTCGCGCTGAAAGCCGCGCGCGAACTGCTCGAGCGGATCAACGACGGCTCGGGCGTGATCGTGCTGACCGACCTGTTCGGCGCGACGCCGGCGCGAATCGCCGCGCGGCTCGCCGAGCCGAGCCGCATCGCCGTGATCGCGGGCGTGAACCTGCCGCTGCTGGTCAAGGCACTGACCCACCGACGCGGGCCGCTCGACGAGGTGGCCGTCAAGCTGCTGGAAGGCGTGCGCGACACGATCCTGCCGATCGAGCCGCGCGCCAACGGAGACGAGGCGTGAAACAGATCCAAGCGACGATCGTGAACAAGCTCGGGCTGCATGCTCGGCCCTCGGCGGCGCTCACTCAGACCGCGACGCGCTTCAAGTCCGACGTCTGGCTCTCGAAGGGCACGCGGCGCGTGAACGGCAAGAGCATCATGGGCGTGATGATGCTGGCGGCCGCGCGCGGCGCGGCGCTGACGATCGAGGCCGACGGCCCCGACGAGGACGCGGCGCTGGCGGCGCTCGCAGAGCTGGTGGGGTCCGGGTTCGGCGAAGGCGCGTGCCCGCCCGAGCCCTCGGACCCGCCGGGTCGCTGAGGCGGCGCGGGGCCATGCTCACGCTGCACGGGACCGGCATCGGCGGCGGCGTCGTCGTCGGCCGTGCGGTGGTGCTCGAGACGCGGCTGATCGACGTGCCGCGCTACCGGGTGGAGTTCGCGCAGCGTGCCGGCGAGGCCGCGCGGCTCGCCCGCGCCGTCGCCACCGTGCGCACCGAGCTCGAGACGCTGGGCACGCACCTGCCGGCCGACGCGCCGGTCGAAGCGCAGGCGCTGCTGCAGGTCCACGCGATGATCCTCGACGACCCGTCGCTCGCCCCGCAGGCGACGGTCGCGATCGAGTCGCATGGGCAGAACGCCGAGTGGGCCTTCGCCTCGCAGGCCGAGCACCTGGCCGCGCAGTTCGAGCAGTTCGACGATCCCTATCTGCGCGAGCGCGGGCGCGACGTCACCCAGGTCGCCGACCGCGTGCTGCGCGTGCTGTCCGGCTCGGGTCGTGCGCTGCGCGCCCGCGCGCTGCCGGGCGACGTGCCGCTGATCTTCGTGGCGCACGACATCTCGCCGGCCGACATGCTGCAGCTGAAGCACGCCGGCGGCTTCGCGATCGACCTCGGCGGCACCGCCTCGCACACCGCGATCCTCGCGCGCAGCATGAACGTGCCTGCGGTGGTCGGCCTGGACCGCGCCAGCCAGATGGTCCGCGACGACGACTGGCTGGTGATCGACGGCGACACCGGCGTACTGGTCGTCGCCCCGGATGCCGCGGTGCTCGAGGAGTACCGGCACCGGATGGCGCTGGGCCTGCTCGAGAGGAAGCAGCTCGAGCGGCTGGTGCACGTGCCCTCGGCGACTCTCGACGGCGTGCCGATCGAGCTGCTCGCCAACATCGAGCTGCCCGCCGAGGCCGCGCAGTCGCGCGACGCGGGCGCCTCGGGCGTGGGCCTGTTCCGCACCGAGTTCCTGTTCATGAACCGGCGCGAGCTGCCGGGCGAGGACGAGCAGTACGAGGCCTACCGCGAGGCGGTGCTCGGCATGGCTGGCGGCCCGGTCACCATCCGCACCATCGACATCGGCGCCGACAAGGCGCTCGGCGGCGACGACGACGGCCACGATCCGGCTGCCTCGCCCAACCCGGCGCTCGGCCAGCGTGCGATCCGCTACAGCCTCGCCGAGCCCGACGTGTTCCTCGAGCAGCTGCGCGCGATCCTGCGGGCCGCCGAGCACGGCCCGGTGCGGCTGCTGATCCCGATGCTCGCGCACGGCCACGAGGTCGACCAGACGCTGCGGCTGATCGCGCAGGCGCGCGGGCAGCTGGCCGACCGCCTGCGCCGGCAGATGCCCCCGGTACCGGTGGGCGGCATGATCGAGGTGCCGGCCGCGGCGCTGACCGCGCCGTTCTTCGCGCGCCGGCTCGACTTCCTGTCGATCGGCACCAACGACCTCGTGCAGTACACCCTCGCGATCGACCGTGCCGACCATGCGGTCGCCTCGCTGTACGACCCGTTCCACCCGGCGGTGCTGCAGCTGGTCTCGCAGACCATCCGTGCCGGCGAGCGCGCGGGCAAGCCGGTGTCCGTCTGCGGCGAGATGGCCGGCGACCTCGAGGCGACACGGCTGCTGATCGGCATGGGGCTGCGGGTGTTCTCGATGCATCCGGCGAGCCTGCTGCGCGTCAAGCGCGAGATCCTGCGCTGCGATGCCGGGCGCCTGCGCACGCGCGTGGCGCGTCTGCTCGCAGCCGACGATCCGGCGCTCGTGCTGTCGGGACTCGCGCGGCTGCGCGGAGCGTGAGGGGGTTTCGCTCCGCAAGCGGCGCGCCGCCGAGCGGGGCCCGGCATGCTTGCCGGGCCGCGGACCTGAGTCCGTTCGGCGCGCTACTTCCCCGAGCAGTGGCCGGCGCCCGCGGCGCGCTCGCTGCCGAGCGCGAGCGGCGGCGGCTCGGCGAATCGGTCACGCGGGGCCGAGCGCAGCGCGTCCAGCGTCAGGAAGCCCGCGAGCGCGGCCCAGAAGCCGATCGCCAGTCCGATGCGTCTCATCGCGTCATCCCCTCATGCCCAGGCGCTCGCGCATCCGGATGCCGAGCGTCGAGCCCGCGAAGGCGGCCGCGAACCAGACCCAGCCGTGCAGGCTGCCCGACGAGATGCCCGAGAAGTACGCGCCGACGTTGCAGCCGAACGCGAGGCGCGAGCTGTAGCCGAGCACCAGCCCGGCGACGATCGCCGCGATCCACTGGCGCCCAGTCACCGCGCCGACGTCCGGGCAGGCGGTGCCGCGGCGTGCCGCCACCAGCAGCGCGCCGGCGAGCAGCCCGAGGTCGGTGATGGTGGTGACGTCATCGAGCACGGGCGCCGCGATCTGTGCCATCCGGGCCTCGGTACCCCAGAAGGCATTGCCGGACAGGTCGGCGCCGAGCCAGGTGACCAGCTTCGCGCCCCACAGCCCCGGGCCGTAGACGATGCCCCAAGGCTGGCCGGCGATCACCAGGTTGGCCACTCCGAGCACGGCGAGCAGGATCGCGCCGATCCACACGCCGCGACCGCGCCAGCGGGAGCCGGTCGCGCGACGCGCGCGCCATGCGAGCGCGCCGATCACCGCGAGCGCCATGCCCTGGACCGCGATCGCGCCGCCCGCCCCGAGCGCCTCGATCAGCGATACGCCTGGCAGGCTGCCCCAGGACAGCCACCAGTCCTGGTGTGCGGCGCCGAGGAAGCTGCCGATCACGAGGCCCGGGAACGCGGCGATGCTCGCCGGATGGCCGAGACCAGCCTTGTACAGCGTGCCCGAGCCGCATCCGTCGGCCACCTGCATCGCCGCGCCGAACACGAAGGCGCCGAGCAGCAGGCTCCACGAGAGCGGCGCCACGGCGCCCGACAGCTCCGGGTGCGAGGCGAGGAGGGGCACGGTGGCGAGCATCGCGAGGCCGATCGCCAGGAACTGCGCGAGCAGCCCGGTCGGGTCGCGTTGCCGCAGCCAGACCCGCCATCCCGTGGTGAATCCGAACGCGGTGGCGGCGAGCACCGCACCGAAGCCCAGCCCCACCAGCGCGAGCAGGCCCTGGCGCACGCCCGCCACCCAGGTGACGGCAAGCCAGGCCGCGGGCACCACCAGCCACGGCGCGAGCCGGGACACCGGCCCCGTCGCCGAACGAGGCTGCGCGACGCTGCCCATCGGCGCCTCAGCTTCCCGAGAGCTTCAGGTCGATCAGCAGCTGGCGCATGCGGTTCGGCACGTTGGCCATCGGGAGCCCGGCGCGCGACCACTCGACCATCGACTCCGGATACAGCTTCACATCCTTCTCGCCGAGCATCTCGGACATCACGAACCAGTTCGTCGCCGCCCAGTGGCCGGTGTTGCAGAACGAGACCGCATCGGTGCCCGAGCCGGGCTCGATGCCGTTGGCCTGCGCCAGTCGCTTGACGTCGGACTCGGCGAGCATCGCGCCGCCGCCCCGGGTGAACCACACCGCCGAATCCAGGTTGCTCGCGCCGGCGATGGTGCCGGGCGCCTTGGCGGCGACGTGGCGGGTCTCGCCCTCGAAGAACGCCTTGGGCCGCGCATCGATCAGCTTGGCCTTCTGGGCCGATTGAGCCTGGACGACGTCGTCTCGGGTCGCGATCAGCCGCGTGTCGAGCTGCGCGACGAAGGTCGACGGGCGGACCTGCGGCACATCGGTCGAGATCGGCCGGCCCGCTGTGCGCCAGGCGGTCACGCCGCCGTTGAGGATCGAGAGCTTCGACAGCCCGGCGGTCTTGAGCGTCCAGTACACGCGGGCGGCCGCGCCGAAGTCGGTGGCGTCCTTGCCTTCGTGCACCACCACGACCTCGGTGTCGCGATCGATGCCGAGCCGCTGCAGCAGCGCGGTCAGCGCCTGCGCGTCGAGGGGCTTGCCCGGATTGTCCTTCGGACCCCGCCACAGCGCGTACGGCGCCGCGACGGCGCCCGGCAGGTGGCCGACCTCGTACGGCGTGCGGCCCGCGGCATCCTTGCCGTCCCGAATGTCCAGGATCCGAAGCTGCGCCGCGTCGAGCTTCGCGGCCAGTGCCGCCGGCTCGACGATCGGTGCGGCCTGCAGGGGGGCGGTGCCGAAGCCGAGGGCTGCCGCGAGGATCGCGGCGGACAGGAAACGGGCAGGAGTGCGCATCGGGGTGGACCGGAGCCGTGAAAGGGGAGCGATCATGCCCCGCGGCTCCCTGCACCGCGAACCCCCGATCCGGGCATGAGCTCATGCCCTCGGGTTGACACCCGGGAGCCCGGCCGCTACCGTCTGCGATCGCGCCGATTTGACCCAGCTTGCGGGCGCGTTACAAATGCGGCTAAAGCGGCGCACTGCGACCCCGCCCGTGCCCGACCGCCGCAGCCAAGCCGGTCGGGTTGTTTCATTCCAGGCCGCGTGCGGCCGACGATGACCACGGGACACGCATCGATGACCGCTTCGGTCGGAGCCACCACCCCGCAGCGCCTGCGCTTCGACGCACCGCTCGCGCTCGCGAGCGGCGCCTCGATCGCCGGCTACGAGCTGGTCTACGAGACCTACGGCACGCTTTCGCCGGCGCGCGACAACGCGGTGCTGGTCTGCCACGCGCTGAACGCCTCGCACCATGTAGCGGGCGCCTCGGCCAGCGATCCATCGGACCTCGGCTGGTGGGACAACATGGTGGGCCCGGGCAAGCCGCTCGACACCGACCGGTTCTTCGTCGTGGGCGTCAACAACCTCGGCTCGTGCTTCGGCTCGACCGGACCGATGTCGGTCAATCCGGCGACCGGCCGGCCCTACGGCCCCGATTTCCCGGTGGTCACCGTCGAGGACTGGGTGCGCTCGCAGGCGCGGCTGGCCGACGCGCTCGGCATCGAGCGCTTCGCGGCGGTGATGGGCGGCTCGCTCGGCGGCATGCAGGCGCTGGCCTGGAGCACGCTGTTTCCCGAGCGGCTCGGCCACTGCATCGCGATCGCGACGGCCCCGAAGCTCTCGGCGCAGAACATCGCGTTCAACGAGGTCGCGCGCCGCGCGATCGTCACCGATCCGGACTTCCACGGCGGGCGCTTCTACGATCATGACACGGTGCCGGCGCGCGGCCTGAGCGTGGCGCGGATGATCGGCCACATCACCTACCTGTCCGGCGACACGATGGCCGAGCGCTTCGGGCGCACGCTGCGCCGGCACGCCACCGACACGGCGCTGCGCGACGGCTACCGCTTCACCTTCGACGTCGAGTTCGAGATCGAGTCGTACCTGCGCTACCAGGGCGAGAAGTTCTCGAAGTACTTCGACGCGAACACCTACCTGCTGATCACCCGCGCGCTCGACTACTTCGATCCGGCGAGCGCGCACGGCGGCGACCTGGCTGCGGCGATGGCGCCTGCGCGCTGCGACTTCCTGGTTGCCTCGTTCACCACCGACTGGCGCTTCGCGCCCGAGCGCAGCCGCGAGATCGTCGCCGCGCTGCTCGCCAACCGGCGGCGCGTGACCTATGCCGAGATCGACGCGCCGCACGGCCACGATGCGTTCCTCCTCGACGACGCGCGCTACCACGACCTGGTGCGTGCGTACTTCGACCGGATCGCGATGGCGCTGCCGGGCGCGCCGGCGCGCGTCGTCACGACCGCCTGCGACGTCGTGGCGCTCGCGGCATGAGCGCGTACCCCGCTCCGTCCGGCACGGCGGTGAGCGCCTCGCAGCGCCCCGACGCCAACGGCCTGCGGCCCGACCTCGCGCTGATCGCCGGCTGGATCGCGCCGGGTGCGCACGTGCTCGACCTGGGCTGCGGCGACGGCGCGCTGCTCGACCACCTGCAGCGCGCCAAGCGCTGCACCGGCTACGGCGCCGAGATCGACGACGCGCAGGTGCTCGCCTGCGCGCGGCGCGGCGTCGACGTGATCCAGCAGGACATCGAGGCCGGCCTCGACATCTTCTCGGGCTGCCGCTTCGACGTCGTCGTGCTGTCGATGGCGATCCAGGCGACCCACCAGACCGAGCGCGTGCTGCGCGAGATGAGCCGGCTCGGCGCCGAGGGCATCGTGTCGTTCCCGAACTTCGGGCACTGGTCGCACGCCTGGTCGATCCTGCGCGGGCGCATGCCGATCTCGCGCGAGATGCCGTACCGCTGGTACGACACGCCGAACCTGCACCTGTCGACGCCGAAGGACTTCGAGGACTTCCTCGAGGGGCTGGGTCTCGCGATCACGCGGCGCGTCTTCCTCGCCGACGGCCGTCCGGTGGGCGTGCTGGCGGGGCTGCGCTGCACGCAGGCGATCTACGGGTTTCGGGTGCGCTGAGCCCGGCGTCGGGGCGATGCCCCGACGGATCACTCCCGTCCGAATGGTCCGACTTCCCATGGCCGTTGGGTGCGAACGGCTCAATCGGTGTGCCGTCCGAGGTTCATCGCAGGTGCCGAGACTTCGGGCCATGGGCATCGGACAGGTTCCCGACCTGACCGGTGCAATACGCAGCCAAGCCTCCCCCCGCGCCCTACACCTGGAGCGTGCCATGTCGGTGATGTCCGCCCGTTTCTGTCCGCTCGCCCTCGCCGCCGGCCTGCTCGTGGCCGTATCGTCCGCCCATGCCCAGTCGGCCGGCGATCTCATGTTCACCGCCTTCAATACCGACGAGGACGGCTGGACGATGGTGGCGCTGGCCAACCTCCCGGCGAACACCACGGTCTTCTTTAACGACAACGAGTGGAACGGCTCGGCCATCGGCTCGGGCGGTGCCTTCAACACCGGCGAATCGGCCTTCCAGTGGGTCAGCGGTGCGTCGGTGATCAACGCAGGGACCGTGATCCGGTTCAGCGCGACCGACGTCGCGGCCCGTGCCGCGTCGATCGGGACGTTCACGGCCGTCAGCACGGCCAACCTCGGCCTCAGCGCGACCGCGGACACGTTGTACGCCTACCTCGGGACCTCGGCGACCGCGCCGACCACCTTCATCACAGCGGTGACGAACAACGGCAACTTCAACGCCGTTGCCGAGGGCACGCTCGCGGGGACGGGGCTGACGAGCGGGACCACCGCGACCGCCCTCCGGGCGAGCGCCGACTTCGGCCAGTACACCGGCGTTCGCAGCGGGCTGCAGACCTTCGGGGCCTACCGGCCGCTGTTGGCCGACACCGCGAACTGGGTCGTGGACACGACCAACGGCAACTACGCGCTCACGATCCCCAACACCACAGACTTCAGCGTGCAGCCGATCCCCGAGCCGTCAGAGCTCGCGATGATGGTGGCCGGCTTCGGTCTCGCCGGCCTGATCGCGCGCCGTCGCCGCAGCGCGCGCTGATCCGCTTCGCCCCGCTGCCTTCGTTGCCGAATCGAGGAGTGCAACCGTGGTCCGGTCGTTCGTCGGGTACCTGATCTCCTCCGGCCTGCGGGTCGTTGCCGCCTGCGTTCTGCTCATGCATGCGCTGTCCGGCCATGCGTCGACCTCCGGGCTGGTGATCAGCCAGGTCTACGGCGGCAGCAGCAATTCGGGCGCGGTCTACCGCAACGACTTCGTCGAGCTGTTCAACGGGGGCGCCTCGGCGGTCTCGCTGTCGGGCAAGTCCCTCCAGTACGGTTCGGCGACCGGCAACTACGGTTCGACAGCGTCGCTGATCGTCACGCTGCCGTCGGTCACGGTGCAGCCGGGCCAGTACTTCCTGGTCCGGCTGTTCTCCGGGACGCAGACCGGCGCGGCCGCGCTGCCAGCGGCCGACCATACCGGCAGCACCGACCTGTCGGGCACGAACGGCAAAGTCGCGCTCGTCGACGGCACGGCGGCGCTCGGCTGCGGCAGCACGGTCTGCACGCCTGCGCAACTCGCGTCCGTGATCGACCGGGTCAGTTACGGCACGGCGAACAACGCCGAGGGCGCCGCGGCTCCCGCAGCCTCCGGTGCGCTGTCGGTGCGCCGCGTGTCCTCGTGCGTCGACGCCGACAACAACCAGACGGACTTCCAGGCGGTGACGCCGACGCCGCGCAACACCGCGACCGCGCTGTCGTCGTGCACCTTCGCGAATGCGCCGATCGTGCCGAGCTGCCCGGCGGTGTCGATCGCAGCGGGCACGGCCTCGAGCCTGCTGCTGTCGGCCACCGATGCCGACAGTGTCGTCACCACGGCGGTCGCGACCAACCCGTCGCCGTCGTTCTCGTTGTCATCCCTGGTCCCCTCGACCACGGTGGGCGGCTCGTTGAACGTGACGCTCGACCTGTCGGCGTCCCTCGCGGCCGGCAGCTACGCCTTCGGCGTGACCTTCGGCAACGATGCGTCGCAAACCGCGTCGTGCACGGTCGCGGTGACGGTCAGTGGCGGCTCGGTGACGCGCATCCATGCGATCCAGGGCGCGGGTGCGGCCTCGCCGCTCACCGGCCAGACGGTGACGACCGAGGGGGTCGTCACGCTCGTGACGAACAGCGGCTTCTTCATCCAGGACCCCACGCCCGACGCGGACCCCGCAACCTCCGAAGGCCTGTTCGTGTTCAGCGGCTCCCCGGTGCCGTCGCAGGCGGTGGTCGGCAACCAGCTCCGCCTGACGGGCACGGTGACCGAGTTCAACACGCTGACCCAGCTGACCGCTCCGACCGGGATCGTCGTGCTGTCTTCGGGCGTGGCGATCGGTCCGGTCGACATCACGCTACCCGAGTCGGTCGAAGGTGAACTCGAGCGTTACGAAGGGATGCTGGTGCGGATCGTCTCGACGATGACGGTTGCGCAGAACTACTTCCTCGGCCGCTACGGCCAGGCGACGCTGAGCTCGGACGGTCGGCTCTTCCAGCCGACGCAGCTGCACCGTGCGGGCTCGGCGGGAGCGATCGCACTCGCCGCCGAGAACGCGCGGCGCGCCATCGTCCTCGACGATGGCTCGAGCAGCCAGAACCCGGACCCGGTGCCCTACCTGGCGGCCGACGGCACGATGCGTGCAGGCGATACGGTCGCGAACCTCACCGGCGTGATCGACCACGGGCTGGTCACCTCCGACTCGGCGGGCCCGCGCGACTACAAGATCAACCCGACCGTCGCACCGGTCTTCGTCCGAGCCAACCCGCGCACCGCCACGCCCCCGGTGGTCGGCGGCAACGTGAAGGTCGCGGCCTTCAACGTGCTGAACTACTTCAGCACGATCGACCAGTCGGGCGGGCAGTGCCTGCCGTCGCTGACCCGCACCGACTGCCGCGGCGCCGACACCGCCGCCGAGCTGGTCCGTCAGCGAGACAAGATCGTCGCCGCGCTCAGGGCGATCGACGCCGACGTCGTCGGGCTGATGGAGATCCAGCGCAACGGCCAGGTCGCGGTCGACCAGCTGGTGGCGGCGCTCAACGCAGCGATCGGCTCGACGACCTACGCGTCGATCGTGCTGCCCGCGAACATGGGAACCGATGCGATCCAGGTCGCGATGATCCACAAGCCGGCGCGCGTGAGTCCGGTCGGCTCGGCGATCTCGGATACCGACACGATCAACAATCGTCCGACGCTTGCGCAGGGCTTCGCGCTGCCGAACGGCGAGCGCTTCGCGCTGGTGGTCAACCACCTGAAGTCGAAGGGCTGCTCCGGCGCAAGCGGTGTCGATGCGGACCTGGGCGACGGGCAGGGCTGCTGGAACGATCGGCGCGTGCTGCAGGCGCGCCGGCTCAAGCAGTTCGTCTCGCAGGCGGTGCAGACCGCCTTCGGCACCGACAGGGTGCTGGTGGTCGGCGACCTGAACAGCTACGCGAAGGAGGATCCGATCGTCGAGCTCGAGGACGGCGGCTTCGAGAACCTCGCCCTGCGCTTCGAGCCGCAGGCGTACAGCTACACCTTCGACGGCCTGCTCGGCACGCTCGACTACGCGCTCGGCACGCCGTCCGCCTCGAGCGCGGTCGTCGGCGCGGTGCACTGGCCCATCAACACCGACGAGCCTTCGGTCCTCGACTACAACGTCGAGTTCAAGTCGAGCTCGCAGGTCACGAGCCTGTACTCGACGACGCCGTACCGGTCGTCCGACCATGACCCGGTCGTCGTCGGTCTGTCGCTGATCCGCGAGATCGACGGCACGAGCGGGCGCGACACGATCACCGGCACCCCGGGCGACGACCGGATCGAGGGCGGCCCCGGCGCCGACACGATCACCGGCGGCGGCGGGCGCGACGTGTTCGTCTACGGCAGCCTTCGCGACGGTCAGGACACGATCATGGACTTCGCGCCGGGCGTCGATCGCATCGACCTGTCGGCGCTGCTCGCGTCGATCGCGGTCGCGCCAGCCGACACGGTCCAGTCGGGCGTGATCCGCCTGAATGGGGTTGCCAACGGCACGCTGCTGTCGATCGATGCGGACGGCAGTGCCGGTCCGGCCGTGGCCCGACCGCTGCTGCTGCTGCGCAACGTCCTGCCTGCGCAGATCGTGCCGGCCCGCGATTACGTCCTCCAGTGAGACGACCGATGACTGCCCGCTTCTCCCTCGCCCACGCATTCGCCGCCGCCGCGACCACGGTCGCGCTCGGGACCGCAGCCACGACCGCGGGCGCGCAGACTGCGCTCGACTTCGGTCCCGCATCCGGGTGGATCTTCATCGGCGACGCCGGCCGTCCGGCGTCGCAGAATCCCTCCAATGCTTGGTATGCACCGGCTGTGACGTACTACGGCTCCGGCGGCGGCTACCTTGACTCAGGCGGCATCCTCGCCACGACGGCCGCCGCCGCCTTCCAAGACGACCTGCCCTTCGCGGCGGGCGGCACGAACATGACCGGTAGCGAGCCGTACGCCGCCGGCCTGCTCCTCGAGACGTCCTTCGGGCTGGCGCCCGGCGCGCTCGACCCGAACCCCCCGGTCGTGAGCGCGTACGAAGGCTCCGGCGTCACCCGCCTCTTGAGCGTCTCGGCAGGCGACCGCCTGAACTTCAACTGGCAGTTCCTGACGCTGGACTACACCGGTGCCGACTATGCGTTCGCCGCGATCGACGGCGCGGTGATCCGGCTCGGGGGCGCGGAGGTCGCGACCCCGCTGGTTCCGGTGTTGCCGATCGTGAGCAGCGTGCCCGACCAACTCTTCTGGGCCCCCCCCGGCTGGCAGTCCGGCGAGGTCGTCTTCACTCGCAGCGGCACCGTCCAGATCGGCTTCGGCGTGGTCGACGTCGGCGATTTCACGGTGTCGTCGGCGGTCGCGATCCAGGACGTGGTGCTGACGCCGGTGCCCGAGCCGGCGGAATGGATGATCCTGCTCGCCGGTCTCGGCGCCGCCGGCGCGGCGTCCCGCCGCCGCGCGGCAAGGCGCCTCGGGCACGCCTGACGACCGCGCACGGCCGACACGCAGGGCGGCAGGGAGGCGAGACCGGGGGCTTCGTGGCGCCGACCGGTCAGGCGGACTACCCTGGTCCCATGTCCGCCGATCTCCCGCCCCCGGACGCGAGCGGCTTCGAACCGACTCCCGACGCTGCGCTCGCCCGTCTCGAAGCGGTCGACCCCGCCGCCTACGCCCGCACCCGCAACGCGCTCGACGGCGCGGTCACGCGGCTCTCGCCCTGGCTGACCCACGGCCTGCTCGACGTGCCCGACGCGCTCGCCGCGATCCGTGCGCGGCACCACGTGCCGGTCTCGCACAAGCTCGCCTTCGAGTTCGGCTGGCGCGAGTTCTTGCGGCACGCCTGGCGCCATCTCGGCGAGGGCATCCTCGTCGACGTGAGGCCGCCGCCGTGGCCGGGCGCCTATGCGGACAAGATGCCCGCCGACATCGTCGAGGGCCGCACCGGCGTGCCGGTGGTCGACCTCGCGGTGCGCGAGCTCTATGCGACCGGCTGGCTGCACAACCACGCGCGGATGTGGGTGGCGTCCTATGTCGTGCACCTGCGCAAGGTGCACTGGCGCGCGGGTGCCGACTGGATGCACGCGCATCTGCTCGACGGCGATCTGGGCGCGAACCACCTGAGCTGGCAATGGGTGGCGGCGACCTTCTCGGCGAAGCCCTACGTGTTCGACGCGGGCAACGTGGCGCGCTATGCGCCGCGCGACTGGCACAGCAGCGGCACTGCGGTGGACCGCTCGTACGAGGCGCTCGACGCGATCGCGCGCAGCGAGCCGGACCTGGGGCCTGAGCCGCCGGCGGTGCGCGGCGAGGTGCCGGGCGAGATGCCGCCCGCGGTGTTTGCCGAGCCGCCCGCCGACCTGCTCGGCGGGCTGCGGACCCTGGACGAGGCCGGCTGGGTCGCGCAGGCCGTGGCCGCCTGCGCCGCGGCCGGCGACGCGCGGGTGCG
>JBIIPQ010000221.1:0-7173 GCA_044342535.1 Burkholderiaceae bacterium | reverse complement strand
GGGCGACCGGCACCGACCGTGGCCCGGGTGCGACGCCGACGCCGGTGGCGCTGTGGCCCGGCTTGAGTTAGACTCCAAGCCGCTCCCGCATCAAGACGTCTGTTTTCCAAGGCATCCAGGTCAGTGTGGCCCCGGTCCCCCCGCGGCTGCCCACGTCTAGAATCCCCACGGTCACATTCCTTGAACTCGGGCGCCCTACGGGCCGCTGAGGCCCGTCGTCACATCAACCCCCCTGATCTAGGATCTGCTCCGTATGTCTACCCAGACCGGTATCGTCAAATGGTTCAACGACGCCAAGGGCTTCGGCTTCATCAAGCCGGATAGCGGCGGCGAGGACCTCTTCGCCCACTTCAGCCAGATCGAAGGCAAGGGCTTCCGCTCGCTGGCCGAGAACCAGAAGGTCGAGTTCGAGGTCACGCAGGGCCAGAAAGGCCCGCAGGCCAGCCGCATTCGCCCGATCTGATCACGCCGGGCGCGACGCCGGCTCCGTGCCGGTACCGCGTTCCGTGATCCTCGCGACAGGCCGCCTCCGGGCGGCCTGTTCGTTTTCCGGAACCCGCAGCGATCGGCCTGCGGGACCGGTCGGGGTCAGAGCGGCTGTACGGACCCGTTGGCGACCCGGACCTTCATGCCGGGACGCACCGACGGCGTCTGGTAGACGCGGATCACCCGGTCGATGCCGTCGTCGAATCGGACCGAGACGTCCCAGGCGGTGACCGCGCCCGCCTGCGCGCCGGCCTGCGCGCCCGCGCCGCCGCCCACCGCGGCGCCCACGCCGGTGGCGATCGTGCGGCCGGTGCCGCCGCCGAACAGGCTGCCGATCATGCCGCCGACCACCGCGCCGCCGATCGAGCCGGCCAGTCCGCCGCCCTGGCTCGCCTCGCGAATCTCGGAGATGCCGTTGACCGTGCCGGTGCCGACCACGCCGGCGCCGGGCGGAGCGCTCGCGCAGGCGGCGAGGAGGGTCGCGAAGAGCAGCGCAGCGAGGCGTGCGAGGGATCGGGTCATGGTGAGGTCTCCGTTCGGTCGGTGACGCGGCTGCGGGGGTCGCGCCGGGTTGCGGCGATTCTATCGCCGCGCTCGGCGACCGCTCGACCGGGTACAGACCGGTGTGGACAAGCGCCGTTCCTCGGTGGCCGTCCGCCGGTTTCGTGGAACCGATGGCATGCTCGCGGCGGGTCGGCCGATGGGTGACACTGACCGGCCCGCCCCTTCCCGACCGCATCGCCATGCCCGCGCTCCACGACTTGCCCGCCGCCGACCTGTCGGTCGCCTACGCCCGCCGCGACCTGTCCCCGGTGGAGGTCGCCGAGGCGGTGCTCGCGCGCATCGAGGCCTGCGAGCCGCGGCTCAACGCCATGTACCGGGTGTCGCGCGATGCGGCGCTGTCCGCGGCGCGCGAGTCGGAGCGCCGCTGGCGCGCCGGGGCGAGTGCGTCGCCCCTCGACGGCGTGCCGATCACGCTGAAGGAGAACCTCTACACCCGCGGCGACCCGGCCCCGATCGGCACCGCGGCCGGCAGCCTCGAGCCGAAGACGGTCGACTCGCCAGTCGCTGCACGGGTGCGCGAGGCCGGCTGCGTGATCGTCGGCAAGACCACGATGCCCGACTTCGGGATGCTGTCTTCCGGCCGGTCCTCGATGCACGGCACGACGTGCAACCCCTGGCGGCTCGACCGCAACCCGGCGGGCTCCTCGTCGGGGGCCGCGGCGGCGGCCGCCGCAGGCTACGGGCCGCTGCACGTCGGCACCGACATCGGAGGCTCGGTGCGGCTGCCGTGCACCCACACCGGCCTCTTCGGCCTGAAGCCGAGCGGCGGGCGCATCCCGATCGATCCGCCGTACATGGGGCGCGCGGCCGGCCCGATGACGCGCAGCGTGCGCGACGCGGCGATGCTGATGGAGGTGATCACCCGCCCGGACACACGCGACTGGATGTCGCTGCCCCACCAGCCGCTCGACTACACCGCGCAGCTCGACGGCCTGTCGGTGCGGGGCCTGCGCATCGGTCTGCTGCCCGACATGAAGGCCGGCCTGCCGGTCGATCCGGAGGTGCACGCCGCCTGCGAGGCCGCGGCGCGTGCGCTCGCCAACGCGGGCGCGATCGTCGAGCCGATGGACTCGTTCATGACGCCGGCGATGCTCGAGGGCGTCTGCATGTTCTTCGAGGCCCGCTCGAACCTCGACGTGTCGGCGATGACCGATGCGCAGCGCGCGGCCACGCTGCCCTTCATCATCGAGTGGGCCACCTGGCGCGCGTCCTCGTTCAGCGGCCGCGACGTGATGGCCGCCTACGCGCAGGTGATGGCGATGCGCGAGGCTGCCGTCCACGCGGTCGGCGCCTTCGACTTCGTGCTGTCGCCGGTCTCGCCGGTGCCGCCGTACGCGGCCGAGCTGCATGCCCCGACCGAGGATCCGCATCGGGCGCTCGAGCACATCGCGTTCACGGTCGCGTTCAACATGAGCGAGCAGCCGGCGGCGTCGGTGAACTGGGGCTACACCGCCGACGGCCTGCCGATCGGCGTGCAGCTCGTCGGCCAGCGCTTCGACGACCTGGGCACGCTGCGGCTCGCCCGCGCCGTGGAACTGCTGCGGCCGGCGCAGAAGGCGTGGCCGAACCCCTGAGGGCGGCATGCCGCTGCTCGACGAGGCCTGAAAGGAGGCGGGACGATACGCCGGACGGGGTGGGCACGGCCCCGTACTGAGCCGATCGGATCGCGCGGGCCGGCCCATCGGATCCCGTCGACGATGCGCCGTGCATGGAAGTGTTCACCGCGACCCTTCACCTTCGGGGCATTCCAACCTCGCACAGGCTGAGACGCCGATGCCTCGCTTCCTGCTCCCCCTCGTCCTCGCGTCCCTGTTCCCGATCGGCGCCGGCGCGGCGACGCTGCTCACGCCGACGGCGGTCAACGCCGACATCGTCGATGCCTCGACCTCGGGCCTGATCAGTCTCGATCTCGACTACCGGTACGGCAATGACGATCCGATCGTGCTGCGCTACCGCATCGACGCGGCCGAGGCCGCGGCCGGTCAGATCGCGTTCAACGCGATCCTGCGCAACAACATGACCTTCAACTTCTGGGAGGCGGCGGTCTGGCAGGCGGCGGGCTCGCCGGTGACCATCGGCGAGCCCGCCGGCAGCGTGTGGGGCGGGTCGATGCCGATCACGGTGCCGTACCACGGGCCGAGCGCGTCGGGCGGTTACTTCGACATCGACCACGCGGCCAATGGCGACACCGGCGAACCGGACATCGCCTACCTCGGCAACCCGCTCGGGGAGGTCGGCCGCACGAACTTCACGCTGATGCTCAACGGGCTCCAGGCCGGCGACGAGTTCGACGTGGTGGTCGCGATCCCGGAGCCAGGCGAAATGGCGTTCCTGCTCGCCGGCCTGGCCGCTGCGGCAGCGCGCATCCGTCGACGCGCGCCGCGCACGCGCTGAGGGCGGGCCCGGCGTCGGGCGTCCGCCCGCGGCGCTCAGGCCGCCGGGCGCCGACGGTACATGCCCCAGCCCTTCATCGACATCACCACCGTCCCGTCCGCGCGCAGCACGTCCCAATGGAAGCGCAGCATCCCGCGGTCGGGCTTGGACTGCGAGGGGCGCGACTCGAGCACGGTCGCGCGCATGCTCAGCCGGTCGCCGGGGCGCACCGGTGCGATCCACCGCAGCTCGTCGATGCCGGGCGAGCCCATGCTCGCCCGCGGCGAGATGTAGTGGTCGACCATCATGCGCATCGCGCACGACGCGGTCATCCAGCCGCTGGCGATCAGTCCGCCGTAGATCGTGCCGCGCGCGGCCTCGGCGTCGATGTGGAAGGGCTGCGGGTCGTAGCGCGTCGCGAACTCGACCACCTCCTGCTCGGAGACCGGGTAGTCGCCGAACGCGGCGACCTCGCCGACCGGGTAGTCCTCGAAATAGCGCTCTGCGAAGGGGATGGGCGGGGTCGGTGCGGCGGCAGGGGGCAAGGCAGGGTCTCCATGGGATCCGACCTACAATAACCGTGACCCTCGCACCGGGCAACGCTCGCCCTCCGATGCTCGATCCGAACTACATCCGCGACCGCATCCGAACCGTCCCCGACTGGCCGCAGGCGGGCGTCATGTTCCGCGACATCACGCCGCTGCTGCAGGACCCGAAGACGCTGCGGGTGCTGGTCGACCTGTTCGTGCACCGGTACATGGGCCGCGGGCTCGATCTCGTCGCGGGCATCGACGCGCGCGGCTTCATCCTCGGGTCGATCGTCGCCTACGAGCTGAACCTGGGCTTCGTGCCGATCCGCAAGAAGGGCAAGCTGCCGTTCACCACGGTCGAGGAGTCGTACGAGCTCGAGTACGGCAGCGCCGCGGTCGAGCTGCATGCCGACGCATGCGGAGCAGGTGACCGCGTGCTGCTGATCGACGACCTGATCGCCACCGGCGGCACGATGATGGCGGGCAAGAAGCTGATCGAGCGGCTCGGCGGCATCGTCGTCGAGGGCGCCGCGATCGTCGACCTGCCGGAGCTCGGCGGCTCGAAGCGGCTGCGCGACGCGGGTCTGATGCTGTACACGCTCGTCGACTTCGACGGGCACTGATCGGGGATCGCATGGGCAGGATGACGTTCTGGTTCGAGTACGGCAGCACCTACACCTGGCTCGCGGTGTCGCGGCTGCCGAGGCTGGCCGAGGCCGCCGGCGTGCAGGTCGATTGGCGGCCCTTCCTGCTCGGGCCGATCCTCAAGCACCAGGTCGGCATGGAGCGCGGCCCGTTCCTCGGGCACGCCCCGAAGCTCAAGTACATGTGGCGCGATCTCGAGCGTCGCGCGGCAGTCCATGGCGTCCCGTACCGCAAGCCCTCGGTCTATCCGCCGAACACGCTGCTGACCGCGCGCGTCGGCACCCTGGCCTCGGCGCAGGGCTGGTCGGAGGCGTTCACGCGCGAGGTGTTCCGCCTTCACTGGACCGAGGACGTCGCGATCGGCACCGACGAGAACCTCAAGCGGGCGCTGGCCGCCCTCGACCGCGACCCCGAGCAGACGATCATCGCCGCCCAGTCGGACTCGACCAAGCAGCTCCTGCGCGCGATCACCGATGCGGCCGAGGCGCTGGGCGTGTTCGGCTCGCCCACCTTCACCATCGGCGACGAGCTGTTCTGGGGCGATGACCGGCTGGAGGACGCGCTGGCCTTCGCGGTCTCCCGGGCGCCCGGCAGCGGGACGTCGGGCGCGGGCAGCGCGGCGCCGGGCACGGCGGCTGCGTCGCCGGCGCCCTGAACGCAGCAGGGCCTCGGCCGCGCGCCGCAGCGGACCGACCGACACGCAGGCAGGGATGCGCATCGACAAGTGGCTCTGGGCCGCGCGCTTCTTCAAGACGCGCGGGCTCGCGCAGGACGCGATCGACGGCGCCCGGGTGCTCGTCGAGGGCGAGCGCGTCAAGACCGCACGGACCCTTCGTGTCGGGGAGACCGTGACCGTGCGGGTCGGCGATGTGGTCCGGGTGGTGGCGGTTCGCGGTCTGTCCGAGCAGCGCGGGCCGGCGGCGATCGCCCAACAGCTCTACGAGGAGACGGCCGAAAGCCTGGTGGCGCGAGAGGCCGAGCGCGAGCGGCGCCGGCTGTTCGCGGAGCCCGCCCATGCGATCGACGGACGTCCGACCAAGCGCGACCGGCGGGTGCTCGATCGGGCGAAGGGCGGACCGTGAGCGCGGGGCGCATGGTGAACGCGGCTCGGATCGAGGCGGCCGAGTCGATGTCGACGCGGACCGCGCGTGCGGCCGCACCGGCCGCGCCGCGCCGCGGGTTCGTCCGGGCGGGCCTGGCGGCTGCCGCGCTCGGCACCGTGCCGACCGTGTGGGCCGCGACGATCCCGCCGGCGCTGCTCGGCCCGCTGCGGACCGGAGGCTGCGTGATCGCGCTGCGTCACGCGCAGACCGATCCCGGTATCGGCGACCCGCCGGACTTCCGGCTGGACGCCTGCGGCACGCAGCGCAACCTGTCGCCGGCCGGTCGGGTCCAGGCCGAACGCTTCGGCGCGATGCTCCGTGCGGCCGGCGTGACCCTCGGCCCGGTGCGCAGCAGCCGATGGTGCCGATGTCTCGACACCGCGCGCCTGGCGGTCGGGCGGGTCGAGCCGTGGCCGGCGCTCGACTCGTTTTTCCAGAGTCGGGAGACGGAAGGCGCACAAACGGCTGCGGTGCGTGAGTGGGCGCTGGCTTTCTCCGGGCCCGGCTCGGCGCTTCTGGTCACGCATCAGGTGAACCTCAGCGCACTGACCGGGGAGTGGACCGGCATGGGCGAGGCGCTGGTGCTGCGGGCCGAGGCCGGCGTGTTGCATACGCTCGGGCGCTTCGCCGCCTGAGCGGTCGCGGCCGATGCATGCAACATGCGCCGGCTGTGCCGGCGGGCCTGGCAGTGAGGTCGCTCAGGCCTGGCCGCTGCGCTCGCGCTGGGTGTGCGGCTTGGGCAGGCGCAGCAGCACCTTCAGGCCGCGGGGCTGCATGGTCATGCCCATCTGCTCGCCGACCGGGTCGCCGGTCGGCTCGAGCTCGAAGGACGCCAGCGTCGTCGCCAGGACCATCTTCGCCTCGAGCAGGGCCAGGTAGCGGCCCGGGCAGAACCGCGGCCCGCCGCCGAAGGGCATGAACGCCCGGCGCCCGCCGCCGCTGACGCCGGGCGCGCTCTGCGAGCCCGCGCCGCTCGCGGCGGCCTCGCCTGCCAGCCAGCGCTGCGGCCGGAACGCCTCGGCATCGGCGAAGTGCCGGGGGTCGGTCGCAGGCGGGCGTTTCAGGATGCACACCAGCGTGCGCGGTGGGATCCGGGTCCCCACCAGCACCGTCTCGCGAACCGCAGTGAACATGTTCAGCGGCGCCACCGGCTTGAGCCGCAGCGCCTCCAGCACCACGCCTTCGATCAGCGGCAGCTCGCGCGTGCTGTCGAAATCGTGCAGCGCCACCGGCCGGGTACCGTCCTCGCGCTCGGCCGCCAGCGCCTCGATCGCCTCGGTCCGCGCGGCCCGCCGCACGTCGGGGTGCAGCGACAGCAGGTGCAGCGCCCAGGCGATGGTGTTCGCGGTGGTGTCCTCGCCGGCCAGCAGCAGCGTCATCACGTTGCCGCGCAGCTCGTCGTCCGAGAGCTTCGTGTCCTCGTTGGCGGCCAGCAGCGCCTGCAGCAGGTTCTGCGGGGCCCGCCGCAGCTC
>JBIIPQ010000220.1:0-7256 GCA_044342535.1 Burkholderiaceae bacterium | reverse complement strand
ATTGGTCGCCGGGCGGAACGTGTCAATGACTTTGCTACACCCGATGTCATGAATTTACTGTGCGGGGCTGCGGCGTTTGTTGGTCGACGACCTCCATGGGTGGCGGGTTGATCCACGCCGCTGTGGGCAACGGATGGGGTTGGGGGCAACGGCCTTTGAAGCGATCGGGCCGGGCCAGGAATGCGGCATTGAGGGTGTGTGCCCGGGCCTCGCGAAGCGCTTGAGCATGCCCGTAGTGGACGCTTTGCGGGGTCATGTAGCCGATGCCCGAGTGGCGATGCTGGGAGTTGTACCAAGGGAAGAACGCGCGGCAATGGGCTCGTGCATCCTCGATGCAGCCGAAGCGCGCGGGGAAGTCGGGGCGGTACTTCATCGTCTTGAATTGCGACTCCGAGTACGGGTTGTCGTCCGAGACGTGAGGCCGGCTGTGGCTCTTGGCGATGTCCAGATCGACGAGCAAAGCGGCCACGGGCTTGGAGCGCATGCTCGCGCCGCGGTCGGCGTGCAGGGTGAGCGTGCCGCGCTCGACGGCGTGGCGCGCCACGGTCTCGGCGATGAGCTGTTCGGCCAGGTCAGCGCTCTCGCGCTCGGCGATCAGCCAGCCCACGACGTGACGGCTGAAGATATCGAGGATCACGTAGAGGTGGAAGCACGTCCACCGGGCCGGACCCTTGAGCTTGGTGATATCCCAGGACCAGACCTGGTTGGGCGCCGTCGCGAGCAGTTCGGGCTTGGCGTAGGCCGGGTGGGTGAGCTGGTTGCGCCGCTCGCGACAGCCGCCGTTGGCCGCCAGCAGCCGGTACATCGTGCGCACCGAGCCGAGGTAGCGCCCCTCGTCGAGCAGCGTCGCATGCACGGCCGCCGGCGCCGTGTCGACGAAGCGTTCGCTGTTGAGGGTGTCGAGCAGCGCCTGGCGCTCGACAGCGTCGAGCGCGAGCGGTGGGCGCATGCGCGGGGCACGGGGCACAGGCGGCCCCGACACAGTCGCGCGGTGCGCTCGTGTGCGCCGACGCGACGGCACGCCGCGCCACAGGCCCATGGCGCGGCAGGCCGCACCGACGCCGAGCGCCGGAGTCAGTTCGTCCACGGCGGCCATCAGATCCGCTCGCCGTTCTCGTCGAGTGTGAAGCCCATCAAGGAGGCCAGTTTTTTTTGGACCTCGATGACGAGCATGGCATTGTCGAGCCGGCGCTTGAGCCGCTCGTTCTCGCGCATGAGCTGGGCGATGTGCAGGGCATCGGCACGGTTCGGCTCGACCTTGGGGCCGCGTTTCTGAGGCGCCAGCGCGGCGGCCTCTGCTGCATCGCGCTGACGTCGCCACGTACTGAGCGAGGACGAATAGACGCCCTCACGGCGCAACATCGCGCCCAGCTCGCCCGGCTGCGTGCAGCGGTCTGCGGCAGCCAAGATGCGACGCTTCTCCGAGGTGGACGCGTGACGGCGCTTGGCGCGTCCGACGACTTCGACTTGCGTGTCGGCCGGCGCGCTCGGCCCGGGCAATTCGTTCGCTGCGGGCATCGGGGCCTTCGGTTCAAGAATGCTGGTCATACCTACCTCATTGCTCACTGATTTCTCAGGGGTAGGTGTAGCAGGTCATATTGGCACGGGGGGGGGGATCGAGCGTGATGATGCCGCGCAGCGCGACGTGCGACGGCGCCTGCACGTAGTCGGTGTGATTCTTCAAGGCCGCGAGGGCCATCGCGCGATCGAGGATCCAGTAGGCCCGGTGCTCGGGGACCCAGATCACCTTGCGCCCGTCCTTTCGAAGCCTAGCGAACGGGTTGAAGGGGTCCTGGACGAACTCGGGGTCGAGCGCGGAGAAGCCGTTGTCCGCGGAGGGGCCCGCCGGCGCGAAGCGGGAATCGTCCTTCGGCAGGAAGGCGTCGAAGTGCTCGAAGAACCGCGGGTTGCGCCAGTCGCCGTTCCAGGGGAGTTCGGACAGGAGCGCCCGGACCTCCCGCCATGCGTCCCCGAGGGCCAGCGACTCGAACCCGGGTGTGTCGTCGGGCAGCAACGCCGCCCAGCGGTCGGCCTCTCCTGACGCCTGCACCGCCTCATGGCGTTCGGCGAGGGCACCGAGCGTCCGGGCGGTCGGTGCTGCGGTTGGTGATGTGGCTGGTGCCGCTGCCTGCCCGCCGCCGCCGCCGCTGCCCGCCGCCAGGCCCTGCGGCGCGAAGCCGTGCGTGGTCGACTTCCGCGCAAGGCCGCGCACCAGCGAGACGCTCGGGAAGAACAGGTAGAGGCTGCCGCGCAGGTGCACCACCGGCGGCACTTCGATGAATCGTCGTCCGCCTTCGATCGGCAGCCGGGTCGTCGTCCCGCGCAAGCCCGCGATCGGGTCCTGCGAGCCCCGGATGCCGCTGGTGGCCTGGTCGCCCTGGATCCATTCGTGCTGGATGAACTCGAACTGACGCTCGAGGCTGGCGCAGAGGAACAGGCCGAGCAGTCCCTTCTTTTCGGTGGCGCCCTCCGTCCAGGTGGTCGGCATGCCGCGCCGGATCAGGCGGCGCGCGTGCGACGCGCCGGTCACGCGGGCCGAGCGAGGGTTGACTCGGCGGATGTGGGCGCCGACCGGACAGCGCTGACCGTCGTGGTCGTCCGGGAGCTTCGGGCGCTCCCAGGAGCGCGCGTAGTCGAAGTCGTTGCGATCCCGGCGGGACCTCGGATCCGGGGCGAGCGCCACCGGGTAGCCGTCGGGGGCGCGGCCCATCAGGAGCGCCTTGACGACGTCGTCGGTCAGTCCGAGTCGGTGCGCTTGGCCCTCGACCGACTTCTCGAACGCCTCGACGTCCTGCTCGATGAGCTGCAGCGCACCGAAAGTGCCGTGGGTGGCGAGGTCCGGCGCGAGCCCGCCCAACGAGGAGCCGCCGAAGATGTTCGTGTAATCGCGCCCAAGGACGAACTCGCCGGGGCTCGAGGCCGGCTGGAAGTCCGGCTTCTTCGGATCGACTGGCTGGCCGCTGATCCGGGGCTCGCTGATGCCGTCGACGTAGCCGAAGTACACCTCGCCCGAGCCCTTGGCCGCGCCCAGCTTGTGAGCGTCTTGCTCGTGCACCCGCTCGAGGCCGCGGGACGCGAGCGCGCTGGCCAGGAGCTTACCGGCGACCGTCTCGAAGGCGGTCTCGGTCGCAGACGGCCCCGGGAGCTGGTACAGCGAGACGAGCACGTGGATGCGCTGGGAGTCCTTCCCGAAGCGCCAGTCCGTCGGCACGCTGCGGCCGGTGCCGTCTTCGGCGGCGAGGGTGCAGTGACGCGCGAGGGCGCCCTTGACGAACGCCACCGGGAACTTCTCCAGGTCGGCCTCGCGGCGAGGCAGGAGGGTGCGCAGGCCGCCATAGGTGAACGCCACCGTGGTCGCCGTCTCCGGCTTTCCGGCCGCGCCCCAGTCCTCGGCCGTGGACAGGCCGCCCCAGGCCGACGCCGCGTCGGTGAACGTCTTCGCCAGCCAGTCGCGGGCCTTCTTCGGATCGGTGACCTCGAGGAAGAGGTGGCGTGCCCGGACCGCATTGAAGCCCCGCAGGATATTGCCCTGGATGTCCGGGAGATCGAGCAGCGCGGCGGGCCGGTCGATCGCGGGCGGCGGCAGCGTGGCGCGGGGGCCAGTGATGTCGATCACCGTCTTGTCGCGATACGCGCCGTAGACCGGATAGTCGAAGCTCGCCGGAAGCAGGAAGAGGTCCGTCGGTATGCCGAAGGGCATGCGCTCCATGAACGGCACCCGGTTCCAGGTCCGCACGAACTCCAGGAACTCGTCCGGGAACTCGCGCGTCGGCAGCTTCGGGCGCCACCGCGTGTCGACATAGCTCAGCAGCACGTCGAAGACGTCGCCGATCGCGATGACGAAGTCCATCACGTACGGCTCGAGCGGCCCGTCGAACTCGGTGATGACCATCAGCGCCCGGCCGTCCCAGGACGGCACGAAGCGGGCGTAGTGGAGGAACGACAGGTGGTCGAGCGCGGTCCGGATCTTCGGCTGCGCCGCGCTGATCTCCCACAGCAGCAGCGGAAGTCGGCTCGGGTTCTCGAGCGGCAGCGCCAGGTTCAGTCCGTGGAAGACAGAGTCCTTGCGCGCCGTTAACAGCTTCTGGGCCCAGTCGGGGAAGTCGTTCATCGTCGCCTCCGATCGGTCTCGCCAAGTGAGGCGAGTCTGCCGTCGGAGCGCTGCCGTGACCACCCCCTCTCTTCGGCGAGACCCGGCAATGGCAGCGGAACAGAGAGCCGCCGAGGCCCAGGGCGCTGCGCGCCGGCACGCCGACCACCCAGCGGTCGCGCTCGAGCGCGGCGACCGCGGTATCCAGCGCGGCGGCGTCCGCCGCAGTGCCCGCCGCGCGGGCGGCGTGCGCGGCCTGCCGCGGATGTCGGGTTCCAAACCGACACCGCCGCCGAGGTGATGGCGCGCCAGGCCGCCTTCACGCACTCGCTTCGGCATCGGACGCTGCATGTTCGCCAGCAACTTCCCGGTGGCGGGCCTGCGCATCGACTAAGTCACGCTTGCGAGGTCGGTGCGGCGCATGCTCGACGACTTCAGCGATGCCGACCGTTACCGCTTCTTCGTGGGCAATGCAGCCGCGTTCTACCGGCTCGACCTGGGGCGGCGGCTCGGGCGGGGTGATCACCCCGCCCGCCACGATACGGTGCCGGCCCGAGGGCCGGGCGCGGTGCGGCGCGTCAGTCGTCGCCGGGCTTCGCGATTCGCGCGGCGAGGTTCGAGCGCCACTGGATCGCCACCGCCGACGCCGCCAGCAGCAGCACCGCGCCGCTCTCGTAGACCAGGTCCACCGTGCTGATGCCCTTGCCCTGCAGGATGATCAGCCTGCACAGCGCGGTGATCGCGATGAAGATCGTGATCGTGATCGGGATCTCGCGGCTGCGGTAGAACGCCGCGATCATGCCCAGCACCTCGGCGTAGATGAACAGCAGCAGCAGGTCGGTGAGCTTCACGCCGCCGCCCTGCAGCATGAGCAGCATCTCCTGTCCGACCGCCAGCACAGTGAATCCTGCGATCAGGATCAGGATCGACTTCTCGGTCGCGAGGATCAGCTTGTGGACGTCGGGCATCGGGAACCTCGTGCGGCGCACGGTCGAGGGGCCGCCCCGAGGGTGCGGCGCGGCAGCCGCGAGCTTAGCGGCAACGCAGCAGGACGAGGCCAAGTCCCCGTGCAGGCGTCGGGCGGATCCGGCGCTCGCCCGGGTCAGACGGCCCGCGCCGCGCGCAGATCCGCGATCTCCTCCGCCGAATAGCCCAGCTCGCCCAGGATCTCGTCGGTCTGCTCGCCCCAGTCGGGCGCGCCGCGCGCCACGTGCGCCGGCGTGCGCGAGAGCTTCACCGGCTGCGAGATCACCCGCACCGGCGCGCCGTCGGAGGTCGTGGTGTGCGCGACCACGCCGAGGTGGCGTACCTGCGGGTCCTCGACCAGCTCCGGGACGGTGTAGAGCGGGCCCGCGGGCACGCCTGCGTCGTTCAGCGCGCGCACCCAGCGGTCCACCGTGCCGCCGGCGAACACCGCCTGCAGTGCCTCGGTCAGCGAGGCGCGGTGCCGCACGCGAAGCGGCTCGCTCGCCCACTCGGGGCGCCCGACCCAGTCGGGCCGCCCGATCGTCTCGCACAGCCTGCGCCAGGTCGCCTCGCCGGTGGCGCCGATGTTGAAGCGGCCGTCGGACGCGTCGAACAGGCCCATCGGCGCGCTGGTGGGATGGTCGTTGCCGGCCGGCTGCGGCACCGCGCCGTCGTTGACGTAGCGCGCCACCTGGAAGTCCATCATCGCGATCATCGAGTGCAGCAGCGAGGCCTGTACCCACTGGCCACGACCGGAGACCTCGCGCTCGCGCAGCGCCACCAGCACGCCGATCGCGGCGAAGAGCCCGGTGGAGAGGTCCGACACCGCGAGCCCGGCGCGCAGCGGCCCGGTCGCCTCGGTGCCGGTCAGCGTCATCAGGCCGCCCATCCCCTGCACGATCTGGTCGACGCCCGGGCGCAGCGCGTAGGGGCCGTCCTGCCCGAAGCCCGAGATGCTCGCCAGCACGATGCACGGATTGATCGCGGCGAGCGCCTCGTAGTCCAGCCCGAGCCGGGCCTTGACGTCCGGCCGCCAGTTCTCGACCACCACGTCGGCGCGCACCGCCAGCCGCGCGAACACCGCGCGGCCTTCGGCGGTCTTCAGGTTCAGCGTCAGCGCGCGCTTGTTGCGGTTCAGGTTCTGGAAGTCGCCGCCGCGCCGGTTCGACGCGAACAGCCCCTCGTTCGGATCGACGCCCGGCGGCGGCTCGACGCCGATCACGTCTGCGCCGAAGTCCGCCAGCACCCGCACGCAGGTCGGCCCCGCCCTGACCCGCGTCAGGTCGAGCACGCGGATGCCGTCGAGCGCACCCACCTCAGTCGGCCTTGATGCCGATGCTCTTCACGACCTCGCCCATGCGGGCGTAGTCCTTCTCGAACATCGCGCGGAACGACTCGGGCGGGCCGCCGCCGATCTCGGCACCCATGCCCAGCAGCTTCTCGCGCACGTCGGGGAAGGCCATCGCGCGGGCGATGTCCTGCTGGATCTGCTCGACGAGCGCCCGCGGCATGTTGGCCGGGCCGTGCCAGCCGTACCAGGCCGACAGCTCGAAGCCCGGCTGGCCGACTTCTGCGGTCGTCGGCACCTCGGGCAGTCCGGTCATCCGCTGCGAGGCCAGCACCGCGAGCGCCTTGAGCTTGCCGGCCTTGATGTGCTGCGTGGCGCCGGTGCTGGTGTCGAAGCTCATCGTCACGTTGCCCGCGATCACGTCGAGGATCGCCGGGGCACTGCCCTTGTAGGGCACGTGCGTGATCTGCGCGCCGGTGATCCGGTTGAACACCTCGCCGCCGATCTGCTGGATCGAGCCGTTGCCGGTGGATGCGAAGGTGAGCTTGCCGACGTTCGCCTTCGCATAGGCCACCAGCTCCGGGAAGGTCGACACCGGGACCGCGTTGCCCACCACGCAGATCATCGGGAACTGCACGCCGAGCGTGATCGGCGTGAAGTCGCGCAGCGCGTCGTAGGGCGCCTTCATCACGTGGGGCCCGAGCGAGTGCGAGTTCGGCACCGACAGCGACAGCGTGTAGCCGTCGGGCGGCGCCTTGGCGACGATGTCGGCGCCGATGAAGCCGCTCGCGCCCGGCCGGTTCTCCACCACCACCGACTGGCCCCAGATCTGGTTGAGCCGCAGCGCGACCGAACGCAGGTAGATGTCCGCGCCGCCGCCGGGCGCGAAGCCGAGCACCACGCGGACCGGTC
>JBIIPQ010000219.1:0-7270 GCA_044342535.1 Burkholderiaceae bacterium | reverse complement strand
CATGTCGGCACGCTCGGTGCTCACGCCGCGGCGCAGCGCATCCTCCGAGAACAGCTTGCCCCAGCCGAGCGCCTGCAGCGTCTCGGAGCGCGCGACCATCGTGCTCGAGCGCTGCAGCATCGTGACCCGCGCCCCGTGCTCCCAGAGGTCCGCGCAGATGTCGTGCGCGGAATTGTTCGAGCCGATCACCACGCAGTGCCGGTCCTTCCAGGGTGCTCCGCCCGCATAGGCGCTGGAGTGCAGCTGCGTGCCCTCGAAGCGCTCGACGCCGGGGAGCTGCGCGTGCTGCGGCAGGCCCGACAGGCCGGTGGCCAGCACGAGCTGCGCGGGCCGGAGCTCGAGCCGTTCGCCGTCGCGCTCGACGTCGACGCGCCACGTGCCGTCGGCCTCGTCGCGCCGGGCCCCGATACACGTGGTCGAGCCCCACACGTCCAGCTCCATGATCGACGCGTAGGCCTCGAGCCAGTCGCCCATCTTGTCCTTGGGCGTGAAGACCGGCCAGTGGTCGGGGAACGGCAGGTACGGCATGTGGTCGTACCAGACCGGATCGTGCAGCACCAGCGAGCGGTAGCGGGAGCGCCAGGCGTCGCCGGGCTTCGCGTGGCGGTCGACGACCAGTGCCGGGACGCCCAGGCGCTTGAGCCGCGCGGCGAGCGCCAGGCCGCCCTGCCCGCCGCCGACGATCAGGCACCAGGGCTGGATGCTGCGCCCGAGCGCGGCGCGTCCGGCCTCGCGGGTCTCGAGCCAGCTGCGCTGTCCGGTGCCGTAGGCGCCGTGCTGCACGCCGAGCGGACGCCGCTCGCCGGCGGGCTCCTCGTGCCCGCCGAGTTCGGCGAGCATCGTCATCAGCGTCCAGGCGCGGCCGTCCTTCAGGCGCAGCACGGCACGGCCGCGGCCGACCGAGGTCTCGAAGCGCAGCCACGCCTCGACGACCTCGCCGCTCGCGACGGGCGCGCCGTCGAGCGACCAGCGCGCCGGGCGCACCGTGGCCAGCATCGCGCGCAGCATGTCGGCGATCGCGGCGCGGCCCTCGAGGGTGCGGATCGACCAGGTGAAGCTGGTGAGGTCGCGCCAGCAGCCGTCGTCGTGGAAGAGCGCTGCGGCGGCGTCCGCATCGCCGCGCACCAGCGCGGCGTCGAAGTCTCGGAGCCAGCGCTCTGCGGAGTCGGTGGGCAGGGTCATCGGGATCGGTTCGGGTCCGTGGGGCCGGCGGCCGGGCCAGCATACCAACGCGGGGCCCCCGCACGCGCGCCCGACGCGTTCCGTATCCCGGCGATCGGGACGCGCCGGCCCGGCGCGCGCGTCCGGCATCGCGCCGTGACGCCTGCGCGCGCCTCGGCTAGTCTGTGGACCGACCGCGTCGACGAACGCGCGAGGAGACCGACGATGACCCAGCAGCGCCCCGACGCGATGCGGCCGGCCCGATGAGCCCGAGCCCGCTGCCCGACTACCTGACCCGGCATGCGGCGACGCTCGCCGACAAGGTCGCCGTGATCGACGACCGGCCCGACGGCACCCTGGTGCGCTGGACCTTTTCCGAACTGAACGCGCAGGCCAACCGGCTGGCGAACGCGCTGCGCGCGCTCGGCGTGCGGCGCGGCGACAAGGTCGTCTGGTGCGGGCAGAACTCGCCGGGCGTGGTGCGCATCGTGCACGCCTGCCGCAAGCTCGGCGCGGTGGCGGTGCCGCTGAACTACCGGCTCACGCCGGACGAGGCACAGTACGTGGTCGACGACTCGGACGCGGTGATGGCCTGCGTCGATGCCGAGCAGGCGCCGCTCTTCGCGGAGATCCGGGCACAGGTGCCGAAGGTCCGCGAGGTGCTGGTGTTCGGCGGCGCGCCGCTCGCCGGCCAGCGCGACCTCGAGGCGCTGGCCGCCGCGGCGGGCACCGACGAGCCCGCGCCGTCCACCGACGGCACCGTCACCGCGCAGTCGATGATCTACACCTCGGGTACCACCGGCAAGCCCAAGGGCGCGGTGCGCAACCCGCCGCATCCCGAGCAGCAGGCGGCGCTGCTCGCCCACATCGGCTACGGCGCGGGCGACGTCTACCTGACCACCGGACCGCTCTATCACTCCGGGCCCGGCGGCTTCATGGCGATCGCGCACACGCTGGGCAACACGGTCGTGCTGCAGCGCAGGTTCGACGCCGAGGACTGGCTGCGCCTGATCGCGCGGTACCGCGTGACCACGACCTTCGGCGCACCCGCGCCGGTGCGGATGGTCTGCAGCCTGCCGGACGAGGCGCGGGCGCGCCACGACGTCTCGAGCATGAAGCGCTTCATCGCGAACGCCGCGCCGTGGTCGTTCGCGCTCAAGCAGGCCTATCTCGCGCTGTTCCCGGCGGACTCGCTGTTCGAGGTGTACGGCTCGACCGAGCTGGGCGTGAACACCGTGCTGCGGCCCGAGGACCAGCTTCGCAAGCCCGGCTCCTGCGGGCGGCCGGCGCCGATGGTCGAGATCAAGCTGTTCGACGACGACGGGCGCGAGGTCACCGGGCCGCACGTGCCGGGCGAGATCGCGGTGCGCAGCCCGAGCGTCTTCACGACGTACCACAAGGCCGGCGCGAAGTTCGAGGCCGACCGGCGAGGCGACTTCCAGACGGTGGGCGACGTGGCCTACCTCGACGAGGAAGGCTACATCTACATCTGCGACCGCAAGAAGGACATGATCATCTCCGGCGGCGTGAACGTCTATCCGGCCGAGATCGAGGCGGTGCTCGACGCACATCCGGACGTGCACGACGTTGCGGTGATCGGCGTGCCGAGCGAAGCATGGGGCGAGACCGTGCACGCGATCGTCGTGCCGCGCACGGGCGCTGCGCTCGACGAGGCGACGCTGCTCGCCTGGGCACGCGAGCACCTGGCCGGCTTCAAGCTGCCGCGCTCGGTGGGCTTCGCCGCCGAGATCCCGCGCAATGCCTCGGGCAAGATCCTGAAGAAGGTGCTGCGCGAACCGTTCTGGGCGGGGCGCGCGAGCAAGGTCTGACGCGGATCGGTCAGCCGCAGCAGCGCGGTGCGGCGACCGGGACGACCCGGACGGCCTTCGCGGGCGCGCGGCACGCGGGCTCGACCGCCTTCGGCGCGGCGGCGATGCCGACGGACGGCCCGCAGCACGCTGCAGCGGCCGCTCCGGCCGCTCCGGCCGCTCCGGCCGCACCCACCGCAGCGGCCGCACCCTCCGCTCCGGCCGCACCCACCGCAGCGGCCACCGTATCGCCGACGCTGCACACGCCGGTCTGCGGCAGCTCGAGCTCGACCCGGTCGGCGGCCGCGAGGTCGCCCGCGATCGCCGCCACCACCGAGCGCACCTGCTCGAAGCCGGTCGCCATCAGGAAGGTCGGCGCGCGCCCGTAGCTCTTGACGCCGACGGTGTAGAAGTCCGGCTCGGGATGGCCGAGCTCGCGATGTCCGTGCGGACGGACCGTGCCGCAGCTGTGCAGGTTCGGGTCGATCAGCGGCCCGAGCGCGGCCACCGACTCGAGCGCGGGATCGAGCGCCACGCGCAGCTCGCGGGTCGTCGCCAGGTCGGGCCGCTGCCCGGTCGCGCAGACGATCTCGTCGAGCCCCTCGATGCGATGCGTGCGGCCGTCGGGCAGCGTGCCGGTGACCGTCAGCCCGTCCCGCTCCCGCGTCACCGCGCCCAGCTGGAACCCGCCGACGAACTCGAGGCCACCGCCCGCGTGCAGCGCCGCGAGCGACGCGCCGAGCCGGCCGCGCGCCGGCAGCCCGTCGGCGTCGCCGCCGCCGAACACGCGCGCGAGCGAGCGCGATCGCACCGCCCACGCCAGTCGCGTGCCGGGCACCTCGTGCGCAAGTGTCGCGAGGTCGAGGAGCACGTTGGCCGCAGAGTGCCCGGCGCCGACGACCAGCGTGCGCCGGCCGGCATAGCGCGCGCGGTCGCGTCCGAGCACGTCGGGCAGGCCGTGCGCGATCGAGGCGCCCTGCTCGGCCTCGCCGAGCGCCGGCAGTCCGTTCGCGCCGAGCGGGTTCGGCGTCGACCACGTGCCGCTCGCGTCGATCACCGCGCGGGCCCTCAGCTCGATCGGGTGGCCTTCCTGCAGCGCGCGGATCACGAACGGCGCGGTCTCGCGGCCGGCGTGCCTCACCTTGTCGAAGCCCTCGCGGGCGATGGCCGTGACCCGCGTGCCGAGCCGCAGGCGGGACGCCACCTCGGGCAGCGCGGCGAACGGCCGCAGCACGCGTTCGACGACCTCCCGCGCGAGCGGCAGCTCGTCGCCGGGCGGGGCCTGCCAGCCCGCGGCCTCGAGGCGCGCGGCCACCGCCGGATCGACGTCGTGGCGCCAGGGCGAGAACAGCCGCACATGCCCGTAGTCGAGCAGGTTCGCGCCGACCGACTCGCCGGCCTCGATCACGACCGCGTCGATGCCGCGCTCGAGCAGCCGCGCGAGCGCCCCCAGCCCGACCGGTCCGGCGCCGATCACGGCGACCGGCAGGTCGGCTGCGTTCGCGGTGCGCGGCTCGCGCAGCGCGAGCGACATGAAGGCGGCCGACGCCGGACACGCGCCCTGGAACTCGGCAGAAGCCGACAGCGACGCGGGCGCCCGTCCGATCGGTTCGTGCCCGAAGCCGAAGCGCGCGAACCAGTCGGGCGCGGTCGTCGTCAGCAGGTGCACCGTGTCCAGGCCGCGTCGGCGGGCCTCGTCGAGCACGGTGCCGACGAGCGCGCGACCGATGCCGCGCTCATGCAGGCCGGGCGCCACCGCGACCGAGCGCAGCAGTGCGGCCGCGCCGTGGACCTCGGCGGCGGCGCAGCCGACGACCTCGCCGCCCACGACGGCCAGCACGGTGGTCGGCAGATTGGCCTCGGCGCCTGCCAACGGCAGCCCGTGCGAGGACAGCAGCCGCGCGACGGCGGGCCAGTCGGCCGGCGCAGCCTGCCGCAGCGAGAACGATCCGAGGGTATCCGACATGACGACGCTCCTTCGCCGGCACGCGCCGGCCGCTTCGATCCGGTTCAGCCGTTCCGCAGGCCCGACTCGTACCACCGCCTGCTGCGGGTCACCGCGTACACGACCGCCAGCATCACCGGCACCTCGACCAGCACGCCGACGACGGTCGCCAGCGCCGCACCCGACTCGAAACCGAACAGGCTGATCGCCGCGGCCACCGCGAGCTCGAAGAAGTTGCTCGCGCCGATCAGGGCCGACGGGCAGGCGACCGCGTGCGACTCGCCGAGCCGCCGGTTCAGCCAGTACGCGAGCGCCGCGTTGAAGACCACCTGGATCAGGATCGGCACGGCGAGCATCGCGATCACCAGGGGCTGGCGCAGGATCGCCTCGCCCTGGAACGCGAACAGCAGCACCAGCGTGGCGAGCAGCGCCGCGATCGACGCGGGGCCCAGGCGCGCGAGCGTCGCCTCGAGCGCACCCGGCCCACGCGCCAGCAGCCGCCGGCGCCAGAACTGCGCGAGCCCCACAGGCACCACGATGTAGAGCACGACCGAGGCGAGCAGCGTGTCCCAGGGCACGACGATCGAGGACAGCCCGAGCAGCAGCGCGACGATGGGCGCGAACGCGAACACCATGATCGCGTCGTTGAGCGCGACCTGCGACAGCGTGAAGAGCGGATGCCCGCCCACCAGCCGGCTCCAGACGAAGACCATCGCGGTGCACGGCGCCGCGGCCAGCAGGATCAGCCCGGCGACGTAGCTGTCGAGCTGGTCGGCAGGCAGGTACGGTGCGAACACGTGGCGCACGAACAGCCAGCCGAGGAGCGCCATCGAGAACGGCTTGACCGCCCAGTTGACGAACAGCGTCACGCCGATGCCGCGCCAGTGCGAGGCGACCTCGCGCAGCGCGCCGAAGTCGACCCTCAGCAGCATCGGCACGATCATCACCCAGATCAGCAGCCCCACCGGCAGGTTGACCCGCGCGATCTCCATGCGCCCGATCGCCTGCACCGGAGCGGGCGCGAGCTGGCCGAGCGCGATGCCGGCGACGATGCACAGCGCCACCCACAGCGTCAGCCAGCGCTCGAAGAGACTCATCGACGCACGCGCGGCAGGCGGCGGCACGTCGGCCCGCGCCGGGGTCGTGCTCATACCGACGCCTTGGCGCGGCGCCCCTGCACCCGCACCGGCCCGCAGCCCCCCGCCCCCTGGCAGCAGTGGTCGGTCAGGTAGGCGAGCAGCGCGTTCATGCGCTCGACCGACGGGCGGTAGATCAGGTGGCGCCCGTCGCGCTCCTGGCTCACCAGTCCGGCGTTGAGGAGTTCCTTGAGATGGAACGACAGCGTCGAGGCCGGTACGTCGAGCAGCGCCGACAGCGCGCCGGGCGTCATGCCCCCGGGCGCGGCGCCCACCAGCGCGCGGAACACGCGCAGCCGCATTCCCTGGGCCATGGCGCCGAGCATCGCGACCGCGTCGTTCTCTTCCATGTTTCTAGTTTCCTCGAAATGTACCGCCGCTGCAAGCGCCCGGATGAACCGCCGTCGCCGCGGTGCGCGGGACGCTCACCGTCGCCCGATGTCGTCGACCGCCCGCTGGATCGAGAGCCGATCGAGCGAGGCGATCGGCAGCGCGAGCAGGAACTCGATGCGCCGCTTGAGCACGATCGCGGTGTCGCGGAAGCACTGCCGGGTCTCGGCCTCCGACCCGCGGAAGGCCGCGGGATCGGCGACCCCCCAGTGCGCCGTCAGCGGCTGTCCGGGCCAGACCGGACAGACCTCGCCGGCCGCGGTGTCGCAGACGGTGAAGACGAAGTCGAGCGCGGGCGCTCCGGGTGCGGCGAACTCCGACCAGTCCTTGCTACGGTAGCCGGCATTGGGGATCCGCAACGACTCGAGCGTGGCGAGCGCCAGCGGATGCACCGCTCCGGACGGGTGGCTCCCCGCGGAGTAAGCGATGAAGCGCCCGCCGGCGAGGCTGTTCAGGATGCCCTCGGCCATGATCGAGCGGGCCGAGTTGTGCGAGCAGACGAAGAGTGCGCTGCGGATCGAGGTGTCCATTTCAAGGCTCCGACAGAGGGGTTGTGCGGACCGGCAAACCGGTTCTGGGCGGCATCGCGACCGGCAGCGCCAGCGTGACCAGCCAGCAGGCGACGAGCATCGCGGCCGAGCCGCCGAGCGACGCCGCGAGACCGCCCCACTGGTAGAGCACGCCGGACAGCAAGGTGCCGAGGAAGCGGCCGAGCGCATTGGCCGCGTAGTAGAAGCCGACGTCCTCGGCGGCCTTCTCCGAGCCCGCGTAGGCGAGGATCAGGTACGAGTGGACCGAGGAGTTGATCGCGAACGCGACGCCGAACAGAC
>JBIIPQ010000218.1:0-7278 GCA_044342535.1 Burkholderiaceae bacterium | reverse complement strand
CGCGTCGCCGGGCGACTCGAGCGCCGGCAGCACCGTCCAGTCGATCGGGATCGCGGCCGGATCGACGGCCTCGATCGCGTCGCGCTCGCCGGCCAGCACCAGCACCGCCTCGCCGCGGAACCGGGCCACGCCGTCGGCCACCGCCGGCTGGTCGCGCAGGTCGGCGAAGATGGCGAAGCGGTTGTTCGGGACGTCCGAGGCCAGCACGACGCCCGCCACGCCGGGGTGGGCGCGCACGAAGGCGCCGAGGTCGCCGAACGCGAAGCGCGCATGCGGATGCGGCGAGCGGACGACCCGGAGCCACAGGGCGTCGGCGGGCGCCTCGTCGGCGCCGAAGCGTTCGGTGCCCAGCACCTTCGCGGGCGCGTCCAGCCGCGGCAGGCGCGCGCCCACGGCGGCACCGGCGCGCGGCGCGGTGTCGGCGACCGGGGCGGCGTCACCGTGCGCGACCGACAGCACCGCCTCGACGATCTTGCGGTAGCCGGTGCAGCGGCACAGCACGCCGGCGAGCCCGTCGAGCACCTGCGCCTCGGTGGGCGCCGGCACGCGGCGCAGCAGGTCGGTCGCGGCCATCAGCATGCCGGGCGTGCAGATGCCGCACTGCGCCGCGCCGTGCGCCACGAAGGCCTGCTGCAGCGGCGAGAGCGTGCCGTCCGGGCCGGCGAGGCCCTCGACGGTGAGCACCTCGGCGCCCGCGCACTGCCCGAGCGGCACGATGCAGGCGCAGGCCTGCTCGCCATCGACCAGCACCGTGCAGGCGCCGCAGTCGCCGGCACTGCATCCGAGCTTGGTGCCGGGCAGGCCCAGGTCGTCGCGCAGCCAGTCGGCGAGGCGCCTGGCGGGCGCCGCGCCGAGCGCGTGCTCGACGCCATTGACACGGACAGGCGCGAGCGCCTCAGCGGGCTCGGCGGGCTCGGCGGGCTCAGCGGGCTCGGCGGGCGCGATCGGCTCGCGCAGGCCGGGCAGCGGATCGGACGGATGGTTCATGCGGCGAGGTCTCCGAACGCACGGCGCAGCAGCGTCGCGACCGCGTCCAGCCGGTAGGCGGCCGTGCCGCGCACGTCGTCGATCGGGGCGAGCGGCGCGAGCACCGCGGGGTCGCGCAGCGCACGGGCGACGGTCTCGGCGATCGCCTCGCGGGGCGTGCCCTCGAGGGCCGCCTCGAGCGCGGGCAGCCGGCGCGCAGCGGCCGAGCACGAACCGACCGCGGCGCCGACTCGCACCGCGCGGCCGGCGGCATCCACGTCGAGCGAGACCGCGACCATCGCGATCGAGATCACGAGGTACCGGCGGTGGCCGAGCTTGAGGAAGCGCGAGCGTGCGGCGGGCGTACCGCGCTGCAGGCGGACCGCGACCAGCAACTCGTCGGGTGCGAGCGCGGTGCGGCGCGCACCGAGCACGAAGTCGGCCAGCGCCAGCGTACGGGTACCGCGCAGGCTGGCCAGCTCGACCCGGGCATCCAGCGCCAGCAGGGCCGGCACGCCATCGGCCGCGGGCGACGCGTTGCACAGGTTGCCGCCGAGCGTGCCGCGGTTCTGGACCTGCGGGCCGCCGACCTCGATCGCGGCCTGCGCGAGCGCGGCCAGCGCGGGCGGCAGCGGCGCACGCACGAGATCGGTCCAGGTGGTGAGCGCGCCGATCCGCCAGTGATCGGGCGCGGCCTCGATGCCGCGCAGCGCGGCGATCCGCGAGAGGTCCAGCACGTCGGGCTCGAGGGCCCGACCGACCCGCGCCGGGTAGAAGTCGGTGCCACCCGCGACCACCGCGGGGCGCCCCGCAGCGAGTCGTTCCAAGGCCTTGCCGAGATCGTCCGGACGACCGTACACCCGCTGCCCCCTGAATGAAGCGAACGCTTCATTGCGCTTGGACGACAACGGTAACCGGGCTAGAATCCCCCGTCAATCGGAACGCGTTCCGCGCTCCGCCCAGCGCCCTTTCCGGCACGGACGGCCATGCCCCACATCGTCACCGAGTCCTGCATCCGCTGCAAATTCACCGACTGCGTCGACGTGTGTCCCGTCGACTGTTTCCGGGAGGGGCCGAACATGCTGGTCATCGACCCGGACGAATGCATCGACTGCGCGGTCTGCATCCCCGAGTGCCCGGTCGAGGCGATCAAGGCCGAGGAAGACGTGCCCACCGACCAGCAGAAGTTCGTCGCGATCAACGCCGAGCTCGCCAAGCTCTGGCCGAGCATCACGCGTACCAAGCCCCAGCTCGCGGACGCCGACGCCTGGAAGGACGTCAAGGACAAGCTGCAGTACCTGGACAAGTGACCGATGGCTGACGCGACCCCGGGTACCGGCGATCCCCTGACCGCGGTCCCGGGAGGCGCGTCCGGCGCCCTGCTGGCCCTGGCCTTCGGGCTCGCCTTCGACGACCTCCACCACCGCCCGGGCCTGCTGCGCCTGGACGCCCGGTGGCTCGACTTCCTGACCGACACGACGCCGGCGCTGGCCGAACGCTACGCGAGCGCGCGCGCCGCGCCCGACGCACTCGACGCCAAGGCCGAGGCCGCGCTGCTCATCGAGGCGGGCCCTGTCGTCGATGCCTTCGTCGCCCGCCTGTTCGGCATCGAGGCCGAGTTCGCCGAGCTGCGCGCCTCGCACGCGGGGCTCGACCCGCTGTGGCGCGTGAAGTGGAAGTTCGTCAAGCGCCAGGCGCTGCTGTCCGTCACGCCCGAGCAGCTCGCGGCCTTCGACGCCGATGCGGCGCGCGCCCGACTCGCCGAGGCGGTCGCGGCACACGGTGGTGACGGCGCGGCCTGGACCGCGCCCGGTTCCGGCCGCGACGAGCTCGGATTCGCGAACGCCGTGCTCGCCTGGCAGGCCGCTGCGCCCGCACACGACGCACTGCTCGAACTCGCCAAGCGGTATGCCGCCTGGGCGGTCACCACGCCCGCCGGCCAGCACCGCCACGAACGCGGCGTGCTGTTCCGCCAGCCCGGCAAGGTCGATCCGTACGAGCTGCTGGTGCATGCGCGCACCGACGCGCGCGACGGCGTGCAGGTCACGACGATCCGCCCCGAGCACATCCGGCGCCGGCTCGACCCTACCCGCGCGCCGTTCGCGCTGACCGACCCGGGCACCGACCTCGCCGGCGCGCTCGACCAGACGAACTACTGCATCCTCTGCCACAAGCAGGGCAAGGACTCGTGCTCGAAGGGCCTGCGCGACAAGCCGGGCTCGGACGGCGAGGTGGTGTACAAGCGCTCGGCCTTCGGCAACGAGCTCGCCGGCTGCCCGCTCGAGGAGCGGATCTCCGAGTTCCACACGCTCAAGAACGACGGCCATGCGATCGCGGCGCTGGCGATGATCGTCATCGACAACCCGATGCTCGCGGCCACCGGCCACCGCATCTGCAACGACTGCATGAAGGGCTGCATCTACCAGAAGCAGACCCCGGTCGACATCCCGCAGGCCGAGACCCGCACCCTGAAGGACATCCTCGAGCTGCCCTGGGGCTTCGAGGTCTATGCGCTGCTGTCGCGCTGGAACCCGCTGAACCTCAGGCGCCCGCTGCCCGCCGCCGACAGCGGCCGCCGCGTGCTGGTGGTCGGCACCGGCCCCGCGGGCTTCACGCTCGCGCACCACCTGATGAACGACGGCCACCAGGTGGTCGCGGTCGACGGGCTCAAGATCGAGCCGCTGCCGGCCGCGCTGTCGGGCGTGGCCGAGGACGGCTCGCGCGTGCCCTTCGGGCCGGTGCGCGACGTCGCCGCGCTGCGCGAGCCGCTCGACGACCGCAGGCTCGCCGGCTTCGGCGGCGTGGCGGAGTACGGCATCACCGTGCGCTGGGACAAGAACTTCCTCAAGCTGATCCGGCTGCTGCTCGAGCGGCGCGACCGGTTCTCGCTGATCGGCGGCGTGCGCTTCGGCGGCACGCTCGGCGTCGACGATGCCTGGCGTCTGGGCTTCGACCACATCGCGCTCGCCATCGGCGCCGGGCGCCCGACCACGCTCGACATCCCGAACGGCCTGGCACGCGGCGTGCGCACCGCGAGCGACTTCCTGATGGCGCTGCAGCTGACCGGCGCGGCCAAGGCCGAGTCGATCGCGAACATGCAGCTGCGCTTGCCGGTCGTGGTGATCGGCGGCGGCCTCACTGCGATCGACACCGCCACCGAGTCGCTCGCCTACTACGTCGTGCAGGTCGACAAGTTCCTGCTGCGCCACGAGGCGCTCGCCGCGCGCCTGGGCGAAGCGGCGGTGCGAGCCGGCTGGAGCGAGGAGGAGCGCGAGCTCGCCGACGAGTTCATCGTGCACGGGCGGGCGATCCGCGCCGAGCGCGAGGCGGCGCGCGCGGAGGGCCGGCCGGCGCGGATCGTCGAGCTGCTCGACGGCTGGGGCGGCGTGACCCTCGCGTACCGCAAGCGACTGATCGACGCACCCTCGTACACGCTCAACCACGAGGAGGTGGAGAAGGCGCTCGAGGAAGGCATCCGCTTCGCCGAGTGCCTCGACCCGCGGCGCATCGACGTCGACGCGCGGGGCGCCGTGCGCTCGATCACGCTGGCGCGCCAGCACCGCGACGCCGAGGGCGGCTGGCGCGCCGAGGGCGAGACCGTGCTGCCCGCGCGCAGCGTCTTCGTCGCCGCCGGCACGCAGCCGAACACCGTGCTCGCGCGCGAGGACCCGAACCACTTCTCTCTCGACGGGCGCTATTTCCGCGCGCTCGACGAGCAAGGACGACCGGTCAGGCCCGAGCACCAGCGCGCCAAGCCCGCGCAGGCCCGGGTACTGATGTCGGGGGCGCCCGGCGAGCGCTGGATCTCGTACTTCGGCGACGTGCATCCGAGCTGGTTCGGCAACGTGGTCAAGGCGATGGGCTCGGCCAAGCAGGGCTGGCCGGTGATCGCCCGGGTGCTCGCGCAGCGTGCGCCCGCGTCCGACGAATCGCCGCAGGTCTTCGCCGCGCGCCTGAACGGCCTGCTGCGCGCGCGCGTGGTGAGCGTCGAACGACTCGCGCCGAACATCGTCGAGGTGGTGGTGCACGCGCCGCTGGCCGCCGCGCAGTTCCAGCCCGGCCAGTTCTACCGGCTGCAGAACTTCGACGCCCACGCGCCGCGGGTGGTCGCGCCCGGCCTCGCGCCCACACGCCTCGCGATGGAGGGCCTGGCGCTCACCGGCGCCTGGGTCGACCGGGCGCGCGGGCTGGTCTCCACCATCGTGCTGGAGATGGGCGGCTCTTCCGACCTGTGCCGCCGACTCGAGCCGGGCGAACCGGTGGTGCTGATGGGCCCGACGGGCGCGCCGACACACATCGCGGCCGGCGAGACCGTCGTGCTCGCCGGCGGCGGCCTGGGCAACGCGGTGCTGTTCTCGATCGGCGCGGCCTTTCGCGCGGCAGGCTCGAAGGTGCTGTACTTCGCCGGCTACAAGAAGCGCGTCGACCGCTACAAGGTCGCCGAGATCGAGGCCGCCGCCGACGTGGTCGTCTGGTGCTGCGACGAGTCGCCGGGCTTCGAGCCGACGCGGGCCCAGGACCGCGCCTTCGACGGGAACATCGTGCAGGCGATGCTGGCCTGGGCCACCGGCGCGCCGCTGCGCGCGCCCGCGGCCAGCGTCGACGACGGCGTGCGGCCGCTGCGGCTCGCCGACGGCGACCGCATCGTCGCGATCGGGTCCGACCGGATGATGGCCGCGGTGGCGCTCGCCCGGCACGGCGTGCTCGCGCCGCACGTCAAGCCCGGGCACCGGGCGATCGGCTCGATCAACTCGCCCATGCAATGCATGATGAAGGAGATCTGCGCCCAGTGCCTGCAGCCCCAGGTCGACCCCGTGACCGGACGCACGCGCTACGTGTTCTCCTGCTTCGACCAGGACCAACCGCTGGATGTGGTGGACTTCGGCGCGCTGGACGCCCGTCTGCGCCAGAACTCCGTGCAGGAGAAACTGACCGCACGCTGGATCGCCGAGTGCATGGCGGCCCTGGCGACCGACTGACCGCCGGACCGGGCCCGGCGCTTGCCCGGGCTGTCCCCATCCGCGGGGAAACCCGTGGTGCATTGCGCAACGTCGGCCCACCGCCCGGCGTGCGGCACGGTCCGATCGGAACAGAATGCGGCCAAAGTGTTGAATGTTGCATTGCGACAGGGCAGTGCGCGGACGATAATCGCGCCGTTTCGTCAATCGGAGCCGTCCCCGTGCTCTACCAGGTTCGTGAAGCGCAGCGCGCTGTCCTCAACCCCCTGTCCAGCTGGGCCGAGGCCATGAGCCAGCTGTACAGCAATCCGTACAGCCCGTACGCCTACACGGCCTTCGCGCCCCGGATGGCGGCCGGCTTCGAGCTGCTGCATCGGCTCGGCAAGGAATACGAGAAGCCCGGCTGGGACCTGAAGACCACGCCGATGGACGGCCAAGAGGTCACCATCGTCGAGCGGATCGAGCTGAGCAGGCCGTTCTGCAACCTCATCCGCTTCGATCGCCTGCTGCCCAAGGCACTCGAGGCCCGCAAGGCCGACCCGGTCGTGCTGGTGGTCGCACCGCTGTCCGGCCACCACGCCACGCTGCTGCGCGATACCGTGCGGGCCCTGCTGCCGGACCACAACGTCTACGTCACCGACTGGCTCGACGCGCGGATGGTGTCGGTCTCGCAGGGTCCGTTCCACCTGCACGACTACGTCGCCTACGTCGCCCAGTTCATCCGTCACCTCGGGCCTGACGTGCACCTGATCTCGGTGTGCCAGCCGACGGTGCCGGTCATGGCCGCGGTGTCGCTGATGTCGACGCTCGACGACCCGAAGCTGCCGAAGACGATGACGATGATGGGCGGGCCCATCGACACCCGCAAGAGCCCCACGCAGGTGAACAACCTCGCGACCGAGAAGTCGTTCACCTGGTTCGAGCGGACCGTGATCTACCGCGTGCCGGGCAAGTACCCCGGCGCCGGACGCTCGGTCTACCCGGGCTTCCTGCAGCACGCGGGCTTCGTGGCGATGAACCCTGACCGCCATGCCGAGTCGCACTGGGACTTCTACATGAACCTGGTGCGCGGCGGCGACGAGGACGCCGAGAGCCACCGCAAGTTCTACGACGAGTACAACGCGGTGCTGGACCTGCCGGCCGAGTACTACCTGGACACCATCAAGACGGTGTTCCAGGAGCACCGGCTGCCGCTCGGAACCTGGGAGATGCCCTTCGAGGGCCACACGATGCGCGTGGCGCCCGAGGACATCCGCCGCGTCGCGCTGTTCTCGATCGAGGGCGAACTCGACGACATCTCGGGCGTGGGCCAGACGAGCGCCGCGCTCGACCTGTGCCGAAACCTGCCGAAGAA
>JBIIPQ010000217.1:0-7303 GCA_044342535.1 Burkholderiaceae bacterium | reverse complement strand
CGCGCGGGCGCTGCCAAGCATGAGGACCGCGAACGTCGCGCAGAGCAGGGCGACGGGCAGGGCGACGGACGAACGACGCGACATGGGCAGTACCGGCGGAACGGACGCCGGACGATGCCGCCGGCGCGCCGGTGCAGTCAAGGTGCGTGTTCGGCGCCGGCCCCCTCGGGCGTCGTGCGCTTCCCCGAGGGGAAGGGTGGTCGCTCAGCCGATGATCAGCAGGATGGCGGTGCCGGCCGCAGGGCCGTTCGGGTCGCGCGCCGTGCACGCACCTCGACCGCCCTCGGCGCATCGGTGGCTACGCCGATCCGGCGCGATCGCCGGGTGTCCGCCGGCCGCTAGGCCTTGGCGCGGCGTGCCGGGGGACGCGCGGGCGGCGTGGCGGGCCGAGGCATCGACCACAGCGGCGGGGTGCGCGCCCAGTCGCGCAGGAAGGTGACGAAGCGCCGCACCCGCTCGGGCAGGTTCTGCCGGCTGGAGTAGATGACGTAGACGTCGTGCGCGTCGGGCGCGTACTCGGGCAGCACCGCCACGAGGCGGCCCTCGTCGAGCGACTGCGAGACCATGTAGTACGGATGCATCGAGATGCCGTAGCCGCGCAGGGCCGCCTGCATCAGCGCATCGCCGAAGTTCGATGCGATCGTGCCGCGCACCCGCACCGAGGCCGACCCCTGCGGTCCGGCGAAGCGCCAGATGCCGGTCGGCGACTTGATGACGTGAACCAGGCAGTTGTGCTCGGCGAGGTCGGCGAGGGTGCGCGGCGTGCCGTGCCGCGCCAGGTACTCGGGCGAGGCCACCAGCAGCTGCGGCGCCTTGGCCAGCGGCTGCGCGACGTGGCTCGCGTCCTCGAGCTCGAGCGTGATGCGCACCGACAGGTCCAGGCCCTGCGCGACCAGGTTCGCGTCGCCGGTGTCGAGCGAGAGCACCACCTGGATGTCCGGATGGCGTTCGGCGAAGGCCGCCACCAGCGGGACCATGTGGTAGGTGCCGAAGGCCGGCGGCGTGCCGACGCGCACCACGCCGCGGGGCGTGCGGGTCGACTCGCGCACGTCGGCCTCGATCGCGTCGTAGCGCTCGAGGAGCTGGCGCCCGCCCGCGCTCGCCATCAGCCCGGCCTCGGTCAGCCCCACCTGCTTGGTCGTGCGGTTGAGCAGCCGCGCACCCAGCAGGTCCTCGAGCCGCGCGACGTGCTTGGTCACCGCGGCCCGCGACATCCCGAGGTTGCGCGCCGACGCTGCGAACGAGCCAGTGCGCGCGACCTCGATGAACACCTCCATGCAGCGCAGCCGATCCATGCCCCGAACCCGGTGATTGTTTCCAGATCGGAAACGGTCAATTTTCCAGCGGATTCTAGCCCTTCCCGTGCCGGGCTCCTAGAATCGCGGCATCCCGGGTGGAGGAGACGCCCGATGCCGCCGAAAGAGCGGACCCGGGCCCCTCTCCGAGGCGCTCCGGCACCGCGGCCCGAGCCTTCGACGCGCCATGGATGTTTCCCGAATGGCAACCGAAACCACCTTCGAGTCCCTGGTCCAGCTCACGCACCGCTTCTTCTGGTGCCTCGACGAGTTCCGCTACGACGAGCTGCTCGGGCTGATGCGCGAGGACGCCGTCTGGCACCGGCAGGGCAAGGTGCTGTCGGGCCGCGCGCAGATCCGGGCCGCGCTCGACGAGCGCCCGCGCTCGCAGCGCATCCGCCATGTCATCAGCAACCCGTTCATCGCCGAGCAGTCGGCGGGCGCGGCGCGGATGATCGCCTACATGATCGGCTACCGCGCCGACGAGGGCGTCAGCCGGCCGCCGCCGCAGACCATCGACGGCCCGCTGCGCTTCCTGGTCGTCGAGACGCGCTTCGTGCAGGCCGACGGCCGCTGGTGGATCGCCGATCAGCGCGCGCTGCCCGAGTTCGAGTTCCGGCCGCGGGAGATCGCATGAAGCTGGTCAGCCATCGCGGCCCGGACCGCGTGCCCCGCGTCGGCGCCGTCGTCGACGGCCGGGTGCTCGACGTCGGCGACCTCGTCGCCTCGACCGGGCTGTCGGCCCAGGCCGCGGACGTGCTCGGTCTGCGCAGCGTCTCGCTGCGCGACCCCGGCATGTTGCGGCTGCTGGCGGCCGGGCCGCAGGGGCTCGCCGCGGTCGCCGCACGCGTGGCCGCCGCGCGCGCCTCGGGCGAGTGCGCGCGGGCACCCGCGCTCGCCGATGTCGAGCTGCTGGCGCCGGTGCCCCGCCCGGGCAAGATCGTCGCCATCGGCCGCAACTACGGCGAGCATGCGAAGGAGACCGGCGGCGCCACCCAGGAGCAGCCGCGGATCATCTCCAAGCTGCCCTCGTGCGTGATCGGGCCCGGCGGATCGGTGCCGGCCTCGCCCGCGCTCAAGCTCGACTTCGAAGTCGAGCTCGCGGTGGTGATCGGCGCGTTCGCGCGCGACGTCCCGCAGGCGCGCGCCCTCGAGGTGGTCGCCGGCTACACCGTGCTCGACGACGTCAGCGCGCGCGAGTTCCAGTTCGACGTGTCGCCGCCGCAGACCACCTTCGCCAAGAGCTTCGACGGCTTCTGCCCGATGGGCCCGTGGCTGGTGACCGCCGACGAGGTGCCCGACCCGCAGCACCTCGAGCTCTCGCTGCACCTGAACGGCGAGCGCATGCAGCACGCGAGCACCGCGGAGATGATCTTTCCCGTCGACCGGCTGATCGCCTACGTGAGCCGCTTCGTGACCCTCGAGCCGGGCGACGTGCTGGCTACCGGCACGCCTTCGGGCGTCGGCGCCTTCCGCTCGCCGCCGCTGTGGCTCAAGGCCGGCGACCGCCTGCGGCTCGAGGTCGAGCGCATCGGCGTGCTCGAGCACGGCATCGCATGAACCCCGCGGCGCCGTGCGCGCCGTCCACGCAGCACCCGAGGAGACACCCATGAGCACGATCTCGACGCCCCGCCGTCGCGCGGTCCTCACGCTGGCCGCCGGCGGCCTGCTCGCCACGCAGCGCATCGCGCGTGCGCAGGAGTTCCCGACCAGGCCGATCCGGGTGCTCTGCGGCTTCGCGCCGGGCGGACCGACCGACGTGATCGCGCGGATCGTCGCCGCCGACATGACGCTGTCGCTCGGCCAGTCGGTGATCGTCGAGAACCGCGCCGGCGCGAACTCGCTGATCGCCACGCAGGAGCTGATGCGCGCCGCGCCCGACGGCTACACGCTGATCGCCGCCACGCTCGCGCACAACATCAACCCGATCCTGATGCCCGACAAGGCGAAGTACAACCCGCTCAAGGACATCGTGCCGGTGAGCCTGGCGGCGACCGTGCCGATGATCGCGGTGACCGGCTTCGAGTCGAACATCGCCTCGCTCGCCGACGTCGTCTCGCAGGCGAAGGCCAAGCCCGGCGCGGTCACCTACGGATCGGCCGGCCACGGCGGCTCGGCGCACCTGGCGGCCGCCGCCCTCGGCAACCTCACCAAGACCGACATGACACACGTGCCGTTCAAGGGCAACGCGCCGGCGCTGACCGAGGTGATCGGCGGTCGGGTGAGCTTCATGTTCTATCCGATGGTGGGCATCGCCGACCAGGTCGCGGCCAAGCGGCTCAAGCCGCTCGCCGTCACCACCGCGAAGCGTCATCCGGACTTCCCGAACGTGCCGACGATGGCCGAGCTCGGCTATCCGGGCTTCGAGGACTACTCGCCCGGCATCCCGTTCCTCGCGCCGGCCGGCACGCCCGCGCCGATCGTCGACAAGCTGTCGGCGGCGATCCGCGCCTCGGTGGCCAAGCCCGAGACCCGCGAGAAGCTGCGCGCGCTGGGCGCGATCGCGGTCGGCACCACGCCCGCCGAACTCGGCACCTGGCTGCAGATGGACTACGAGCGCTGGGACCGGCTGATCAAGGCCGCCGGCGTCAAGGGCGAATGAGCATGCGCGTCGCGATCCTCGACGACTACCAGGACGCGGCCCGCGGCCTCGCCTGCTTCGCGCGGCTCGCGGCCCACGAGGTCGAGACCTTCCGGGACACGCTCACCGAGGTCGATGCGATCGCGCGCCGCCTCGAGGGCTTCGACGCGGTGGTCGCGATCCGCGAGCGCACGCGCTTCACCCGTGCGCTCATCGAGCGGCTCCCGCCGCGCCTGAAGCTGATCAGCCTCACCGGCCCGCTGAGCGGGCACGTCGACATGGCGGCCGCAGGCGAGCGCGGCATCACCGTCTGCCAGGGCCGCGGCTCGGGCGCGTCCGCGCCCGAGCTCACCTGGGCGCTGGTGCTGGCCGCGACCCGCCACGTCGCGCTCGAGGACCGGCGCCTGCGCGAGGGGCGCTGGCAGACGACGATCGGCCGCGTGCTCGACGGCCTGACGCTCGGCATCCTCGGCTACGGGCGCATCGGCGCGAAGGTCGCCGGCTACGGCCGCGCCTTCGGCATGACGGTGCTGGTGCACGGGCGCGAGGGCTCGCGCGAGCGGGCCGCGCGCGACGGTCATGCGCTGGCCGGCTCGCAGGCCGAGCTCTTCGAGCGCAGCGACGTGCTGTCCATCCACCTGTCGATGAACGACGGCACGCGCGGCGCGGTGCGTGCCGACGACCTCGCGCGGATGAAGCCCGACGCGCTGCTGGTCAACACCGCGCGTGCCGGCCTGATCGAGCCGGGCGCGCTGCTCGCCGCCCTGCGCGCGGGGCGCCCCGGCATGGCCGCGCTCGACGTGTTCGATGTCGAGCCGCTGCCCGCCGACGACCCGCTGCTCGCGCTGGACCGCGTGCTGCTCTCGCCGCACCTGGGCTACGTGACGCGCGACGGCTACGAGGTGCTGTTCGGCGACGCCTTCGACAACCTGCTCGCGTACGCCGCGGGCAGGCCGACCAATGTGATCGCCCCGCCGGGGGCACAAGGGGAGACACGAGCATGACCGAGGCGACCGGGATCCGCGTGGTGCCGAGCGGTACGGGGCTGGCGGCGAGCGTCGAGGGCCTGGACCTCGCGCGCCCGCTCGACGACGGGCAGTTCCGCGCCGTGATCGACGCGATCGCCGCGCACGGCGTGCTGCGCTTCCCGGCGCAGCGGCTGACCTCGCAGCAGCTCTTCGAGTTCTCGTCGCGCTTCGGCACGCCCGAGATCAACGTCGGCGGGATGTTCCAGGAGCCGGGGCTGCCGCAGGTGATGATCCTGTCGAACAAGGTGCGTGACGGCAAGCCGATCGGCATCGGCGACGCCGGGCAGGACTGGCACACCGACATGTCGTACAGCGGCACGGTCGCCTTCGCGAACGTGCTGTACGCGCTCGAGGTCCCGCACCGCGACGGCCGCCCGCTCGGCGAGACGCGCTTCTCCGACATGGCCGCCGCCTACGACACGCTGCCCGAGGACGTGCGCGCGAAGATCGAGGGCCGCACCGCCACCCACGACTTCGAGAAGTTCTGGGAGATGATGCGGCGCGAGAAGAACAGCCCGCGCCCGCCGCTGTCGGCCGCGCAGCGCGCCGCCAAGCCGCCGGTGTCGCATCCGCTGGTGCTGCGCCATCCGCTGTCGGGCCGGCGCACGCTGTACGCGAACCCGGGCTACGCGATGTTCGTCGACGGCATGGACCGTGCCGAGAGCGATGCGCTGCTCGCCTTCCTGTTCGAGCATCAGGTCCAGGAGCGCTTCGTCCACGTGCACCGCTGGACGCAGGGCGACCTGCTGATGTGGGACAACCTGCGCACGATCCACAAGGCGATCGGCGACTACGGCCCGACCGAACCGCGGCTCATCAAGCGCTGCCAGGTGATGGCCGACCGGATGCTGCCGCGGGGCACGGCGGGCGCTGCGGCCTGGGGGGCCGTCCATGCCTGAAGGGCCGTCTGCCGGCGCCGTGGGCAGCGGCGGCACCGGCATGGCGCCCGGTCCGCCCGACGCGCGCGCCCGGGTCGAGGCCGCCTGCCGCGCCGCCGACGGCCGGCGCGCCGCGCTGCGCGCCTGGTCGGTCGAGGACCTGCGCGGGCTCGCCTGCAGGCGGCTGCCGCGTGCGATCTTCGAGACCTTCGATGGCGGCGCCGAGGACGAGTCCACGCTGCGCGACAACCGCGAGGCCTTCGCGCGCCGCCGGCTGATGCCGCGGGTGCTGGTCGACGTCGCGCGGGTGGACCCATCGACCCGGCTGCTGGGCGCGCCGTCCGCGCTGCCGATCGCGGTCGCGCCGACCGGCGCCGCGGGCTTCGGCCGGCACGGCGCCGACGTGATGATCGCGCGGGCCGCCGCGCATGCCGGCATCCCGTACACGCTGTCGACCTCGGCCACCGCCTCCATCGAGCAGGTCGCCGATCAGGCGGGCGGGCGGCTCTGGTTCCAGGCCTACATCGTCAAGGACAGGTCGTTCACCTTCCGCCTGATCGAGCGGGCCTGCGTGGCCGGCTACGAGGCCGTGATGATCACCGTGGACCTGCCGGTCGGCGGCAAGCGCGAGCGCGACTTCCGCAACGACATGTCGATCCCGTTCCGCTACACGCCGCGCAACCTGCTCGACTTCGCCACGCATCCGGTCTGGTCGCTGAACATGCTCGTCCGCGGCGTGCCGGTGATGGAGAACCTGCGCGGCGTCGCGCCGGCGGCCACCACCGCGAAGGGGATCGTCTCCACCGCCGGGCGCAACTACGACCCGTCCTTCGACTGGGACGGGCTGCGCGCGGTGCGCGACGCCTGGCCGCGCGCGCTGATCGTCAAGGGCATCGTGCGGCCCGATGATGCGGTGCGCGCGCTCGAGCTCGGGGTGGACGCCATCGTCGTCTCGAATCACGGCGGCCGCCAGCTCGACGGCGGCATCGCCACGCTCGACGCCCTGCCCGGCGTGCTGCGCGCGGTCGCCGGGCGCGCCAGCGTGCTGGTCGACGGAGGCGTGCGCCGGGGCGCCGACGTGGTCAAGGCGCTGGCGATGGGCGCCGACGGCGTGCTGGTCGGCCGCGCGACGCTCTACGGCGCCTGCGCGGCCGGGCAGGCCGGCGCACTGCGCGCGCTCGAGATCCTGCGCGACGAGGTCGAGCGCACGATGCGCCTGTGCGGCGCGCCCACCGTCGCCGCGATCACCGCCGACCTGCTGGCCGACGGCCTGCCGCCGCCGCCCCTGCGATGAGCGCCGAGGGCCTCGCCGGCCGGACGGTGCGGGTGACCGGCGGCCCGCGCGGCATCGGGGCCGCATCGCTGCCTGCAGGATGCCCGGCGTCGCCGCGACGATCGACGCGGACGACGGGCTGGCGGCGCCCCGGTCGCGGATCCGGTCGCGTCCGGTGGCGTGTGGCACGGCGGGATGCTGTCCCGGGCGCGACGGTCGGAGCGGTCGCGACAGGTTCGGCCGGCTGC
>JBIIPQ010000215.1:0-7318 GCA_044342535.1 Burkholderiaceae bacterium | reverse complement strand
ACATCTGCCAGGTGACGTCGGTCAGCGAGGCGAGCTGGAACACCAGCGACTTGGTGCCGCCGGCCACGCCGGCCAGCGTGGCCGACAGCACGAAGGCGACCAGCTTGTAGCGGTCGACCTGATAGCCGAGCGAGATCGCGCGCGGCTCGTTCTCGCGGATCGCCTTCAGCACCTGCCCGAACGGGGAGTGGATCGTCCGGTAGATGATCGCGAAGCCGATCACGAAGATCGCGAGCACCACGTAGAACATCGTCAGGTCGTTCTTCGTGTCGATCAAGCCGAACAGCGCGCGTCTCGGTACCGACTGGATGCCGTCCTCTCCGCCGGTGAAAGGCGCCTGCAGACAGAAGAAGAACACCATCTGCGACAGCGCCAGCGTGACCATCGCGAAGTAGATGCCCTGCCGGCGGATGGCGATCAGGCCCACGATGAGTCCCAGCACCGCCGCGACCGCCGTGCCGGCGAGAATACCGAACTCCGGGTTCCAGCCGAGCACCTTCACCGTGTGTGCGCTGACGTAGGCGGACATGCCGAAGAACATCGCATGTCCGAACGACAGCAGCCCGACGTAGCCGATGAGCAGGTTGAATGCGCAGGCGAACAGCGCGAAGCACAGCAGCTTCATCAGGAAGACCGGGTACGCGCCGACGTGCGGCGCGACCATCATCACCGCGATGAACGCGACGAACAGCAGCAGGCCGCGGTTGCCCGAGGCGACCGCGGGCGCGGCGGTGACCGGCGCTGCGGCGCCGGCGGCGGTGGAGGAGGCCGATGCGTTCATTTCTGCTTCCCGAAGAGACCCGCGGGCTTGATCATCAGGACGATCACCATGATCACGAAGATCACCGTGTTCGAGGCCTCGGGGTAGAACACCTTGGTGAGGCCCTCGACGATGCCCAGCCCGAACCCGGTGAGGATCGACCCGAGGATCGAGCCCATGCCGCCAATGACCACCACCGCGAACACGACGATGATCAGGCTGGATCCCATCTGGGGGCTCACCTGGTAGGCGGGTGCCGCGAGCACGCCTGCGAGGGCGGCGAGTCCGACGCCGAAGCCGTAGGTCAGGGTGATCATCCGCGGCACGTTGATGCCGAAGGCCTGGACCAGGTCAGGCCGCTCGGTGGCCGCGCGCAGGTACGAGCCGAGCTTGGTGCGCTCGATCATGTACCAGGTCGCCAGGCAGACCACCAGCGAGAACACGATGATGAAGCCGCGGTAGTACGGCAGGAACATGAAGCCGAGGTTCGTGCCGCCCGGGATCGGGTTCACGAAGGGCTGGCCCGACGACCCGAACTCCTGCCGGTACAGGCCCTCGATGATCAGGGCCAGGCCGAAGGTGAGCAGCAGGCCGTACAGGTGGTCGAGGTGGTACAGGTGCTTGAGGAACACCCGTTCGAGCAGCACCCCGAAGGCGCCGACGGCGATCGGGACGATGACCAGCGACGCCCAGAACGGGATGCCCGCCCAGTTGAGCAGCATCCAGGCGCCGAAGGCGCCCATCATGTATTGGGCGCCGTGCGTGAAGTTGATGACGTTCAGCAGGCCGAAGATCACCGCCAGCCCGAGCGACAGCAGCGCATAGAAGGCGCCGTTGATCAGGCCGAGCAGCAGTTGCCCGAAGAAGGCCTGGGGCGGGATGCCGAGCAGTTCGAACATGGGCGGGCGCGTCGGAGTGGGGCGACCCCGCTCCGGGTCCGGAGCGGGTGGTGAACAGGGCCGGCGTCAGCCGGCCCGGACGGGAGTTACTTCTTGACCAGCGAGCACTCGGACTGGGCGAGCGGGCGGAACGCCTCGGCCGCCGGGATCGTCGCGCGCAGCTTGTAGTAGTCCCACGGGCCTTTCGACTCGGCCGGCTTCTTGACCTCGAACAGGTAGGCGTCGTGGATCTTGCGGCCGTCGACCCGGATGGTGCCCTTGCCGAACAGCTTGTCGTCGGTCGGCATCTCCTTCATCTTGTCGACGACCTTCACGCCGTCGGCATCCGACTTCAGCGCCTCGACGGCCTTCAGGTAGTGGATGACCGACGCGTAGACGCCGGCCTGCACCATCGACGGCATGCGGCCCTTGTGGGCGGCGGCGAATTCACGCGACCAGGCGCGCGTGCTGTCGTTCAGGTCCCAGTAGAAGGACTCGGTCAGCACCAGGCCCTGCGCGGTCGGCAGGCCGAGCGAGTGCACGTCGGTGATGAACACCAGCAGGCCGGCCAGGTTCTGGCCGCCCTTGGTGATCCCGAATTCGGCGGCCTGCTTGATCGAGTTGATGGTGTCGCCGCCGGCGTTCGCCAGGCCGATCACCTTGGCCTTGGACGCCTGTGCCTGCAGCAGGAAGGACGAGAAGTCCTGGCCCGGGAACGGCGTGCGGACCTTGCCCAGCACCTTGCCGCCGTTGGCGAGCACCACCGCCTCGGTGTCGCGCTCGAGCGCGTGCCCGAATGCGTAGTCGGCGGTCAGGAAGAACCAGGTGTCGCCGCCGGTCTTGACCAGCGCCTTGCCCGTGCCGTTCGACAGCATGTACGTGTCGTAGGCCCAGTGCACGGTGTTCGGCGAGCAGGCCTTGTTGGTCATGTCCGAGGTCGCCGAACCGGTGTTCAGGTGGACCCGGTTCTTCTCGCGGATGATCTGGTTCACCGCCAGGCCGACCGACGAGGTGGGCACGTCGGCGATCGCGTCGACCTTGTCGACGTCGATCCACTGGCGGGCGATGTTCGAGCCGATGTCCGGCTTGTTCTGGTGGTCGGCGGCCAGGATCTCGACCTTCATGCCCTTGGCGGCGGCACCGAAGTCCTCGACCGCCTTGCGGGCGGCCCAGACCGAGCCGGGGCCGGCGATGTCGGCGTACAGGCCGGACATGTCGTTCATGACGCCGATCTTGATGACGCCGTCGCTGTACTGGGCCGATGCCGCGCCGGCCAGCAGCGCGATGGCGCCGGCGACTGCGGTCTTGACGAAGGTGGGTCGGAAGGTCATGTCGTCTCCGGGTGGGTTGTCGTGGAGGGAAGTCGGTCAGACGCCGAGGTAGGACTCGAGCTTGGCGAGGTTGGCCTTGACGTCGTCGTTCAGGAACGTGTCGATCACCTTGCCGTGCTCGACCACGTAGTGACGGTCGGCGACGGTCGAGGCGAAGTGGAAGTTCTGCTCGACGAGCAGCACGGTGAAGCCCTTCTTCTTGACCGTCCGGATGATCTCGCCGATCTGCTGGACGATCACCGGGGCGAGACCCTCGGTCGGCTCGTCGAGCAGCAGCAGCTTGGCACCGGTACGCAGGATGCGGGCGATCGCCAGCATCTGCTGCTCGCCGCCGGAGAGTTTCGTGCCCTGGTTGTTCGCGCGTTCCTTGAGCCGCGGGAACAGCTGGTAGATCTCGTCGACCGTCATGCCGCCCGGCTTGACGATCGGGGGCAGCTCGAGGTTCTCGCGCACCGACAGGCTCGAGAAGATGCCGCGTTCCTCGGGGCAGTAGGCGATGCCGTGCCGGGCGATGACGTTCGACTGCAGTCCGACCGTCTCGACGCCCTCGTACTTCACCGACCCCTTGCGCTTGCCGAGCACGCCCATGACCGCGCGCATGGTCGTCGTCTTGCCGGCGCCGTTGCGACCGAGCAGCGTGACGACCTCGCCGGCCGGGACCGAGAACGACATGCCGTGCAGCACATGGCTCTCGCCGTACCAGCCGTGGAGGTCCTTGACCTCGAGCAGCGCCTCAGGCATGTCCCGTCCCCATGTAAGCCTCGATCACCTGCGGGTCCTTCGACACCGTCTCGTAAGAACCCTCGGTCAGCACCTCGCCGCGCGCGAGCACGGTGATCGTGTCGGACAGGTCGGAGACGACCGACAGGTTGTGCTCGACCATCAGCACCGTCCGCTTGGCCGCGACCTTCTTGATGAGCGCCGCGATCCGCCCGATGTCCTCGTGGCCCATGCCCGAAGTCGGTTCGTCGAGCAGCATCATCTCCGGGTCGAGCGCGAGCGTGGTCGCGATCTCGAGCGCGCGCTTGCGCCCGTAGGACAGCTCCACGGCCTGCAGGCCGGCGTACTCCGCGAGTCCGACGTCCTCGAGCAGCGCCATCGCCTGGGTGTCGAGCATGTTCAGCGAGCGCTCGTTCTTCCAGAAATGGAAGGACGTGCCGAGCTTGCGCTGCAGCGCGATCCGAACGTTCTCGAGCACCGTCAGGTGCGGGAACGTGGCCGAGATCTGGAAGCTGCGGACCATGCCGAGGCGGGCGACGTCGGCCGGCTTCGCGCGCGTGATGTCCTGGCCCTTGTAGAGGATCTTGCCGCCGGTGGGGCGCAGGAACTTCGTGATCAGGTTGAAGCAGGTCGTCTTGCCGGCACCGTTCGGGCCGATCAGCGCATGGATCGATCCGCGCGCGACCTTGAGCGAGACGCCCTTGACCGCATAGAACCCGTTGAAGTCGATCGACAGGTCCTGGGTCTCGACGATGTAATCGGCGGCCATGCGTCTCCGTGCCCCGGTAGGAAGAGAGGGGTGTGTCGGTCGTTGTTCCGGACAGCGAGGCCCGGGGGCGCAAGACTATAGTGCGCCCGATGGACAGTCAATGCAGTGCTTGGATGTCCGAGGGACTTTGCCGTGGCGCCCGGAAACGGTGTTGCCACGATCGTGGCTGCGCGTGCGCGGGCACCCCCGGGCGCGGCCTGTCCGATGCGGTACTCTCGTCGCATGACGACGATGACACCCCAGGAGATCGTCTCCGAGCTCGACAAGCACATCATCGGGCAGGAGCGTGCCAAGCGCGCGGTCGCGATCGCGCTGCGCAACCGCTGGCGGCGCCAGCAGGTCGATGCCTCGCTGCGTCACGAGATCACGCCGAAGAACATCCTGATGATCGGGCCGACCGGCGTCGGCAAGACCGAGATCGCGCGGCGGCTCGCGCGGCTCGCCCAGGCGCCGTTCATCAAGGTCGAGGCGACCAAGTTCACCGAGGTCGGCTACGTCGGCAAGGACGTCGACGCGATCATCCGCGACCTGGCCGAGATCGGCATCAAGCAGACCCGCGAGGCCGAGATGCGCAAGGTCGAGACCCGCGCGACCGATGCCGCCGAGGACCGCGTGCTCGACCTGCTGCTGCCGCCGGCGCGCGGCTTCGGCTTCGGCTCGCCGGGCGAGGCCGGCGCCAACGCGCCGCCCGACTCGGGCACCCGCCAGAAGTTCCGCAAGAAGCTGCGCGAGGGCGAGCTCGACGACAAGGAGATCGAGCTCGAGGTCGCGATGCCGATGCCCGAGCTGCCGATTGCCGGCGCGGCCGGGATGGCCGGGATGGAGGAGCTCACGCAGCAGCTGCAGGGCATGTTCCAGGGCATGGGGGGCCGCAAGAAGACCCGCCGACTCAAGATCAGCGAGGCGATGAAGGTGCTGCGCGACGAGGAGGCGGCCAAGCTCGTCAACGACGAGGAGATCAAGCTGCTCGCGATGACCAACGTCGAGCAGAACGGCATCGTGTTCCTCGACGAGGTCGACAAGATCGCGACCCGCAGCGAGGTCGGCGGCGCCGACGTCTCGCGCCAGGGCGTGCAGCGCGACCTGCTGCCGCTGGTCGAGGGCACGACGGTCAACACCCGCTACGGCATGGTGAAGACCGACCACATCCTGTTCATCGCCTCGGGTGCTTTCCACCTGTCCAAGCCGAGCGACCTGATCCCCGAGCTGCAGGGCCGCTTCCCGATCCGCGTCGAGCTCGACTCCCTGACGGCGGCCGACTTCGAGCGGATCCTGACCGAGACCGACGCCAGCCTCGTCAAGCAGTACGAGGCGCTGCTGGCCACCGAGGGCGTGACCGTCGAGTTCCTGCCTGAGGGTGTGAAGCGCCTGGCGGAGATCGCGTTCTCGGTGAACGAGTCGACCGAGAACATCGGTGCGCGCCGGCTCTACACCGTGATGGAGAAGCTGCTCGAGGAGGTGTCGTTCCACGCGACCCGGCACTCGGGCCAGACGGTGCGGGTCGACGCGGCCTTCGTCGACGGGCGCCTCGAGACGCTGTCGCGGAACGAGGACCTGGCGCGCTACGTGCTCTGACGCGAGGTCGGGCGCGCGTCAGTCGCAGCGCTCGGGTGTCGGCACCTCGGCGCAGAACCGGTACGCATCCGACTTCACGCCGCCGCCGACGACGCGGAAGCGATTGAAGCAGGCGGCGCTGTCGTTGAAGCGGCGCCAGCGCCCCTCGCAGGTCGTGGGCTCGGGGCCCTCGCCGATGCGCGGGGGCACCGCGGCACGGGGCGGCACGTCGGCGCCCGCAGCGGCAGGGCGGGCCATTCGCCCGGTCGCCGGCGGGACCGCGGCCGGGCGTCTCGCGGGCGCGTCGGCCGCCGGCGGATCCATCGGCAACTGGCGTGCCGACCGCTCTGCAGGCGGTCGGTCGCCGTAGTGCACGCGCCCCGACGCGTCGGTCCAGGTCCAGACCGTGCCGGCGACGGCGGTCGCGCAGCCCAGTGCGGCGGCGAACACGGCGATCGGAGCGAACCAGCGGGCCATCATCGTGCCTCCTAAGGCCCCGACGGAGCGAGGGATGCCGCTGCGTCGCACCGTCGAGCGGGTCCTTGCGGCTCGGGGCGGTCGATCCGCTCGGGCCGGCGTGCGGCGCGTCGGAAGGTCGCTCCGGCGGCGCGGGCGAGCCGCGTGCTTCAGCGCGATGGCGAGGCGGTGCCGGCCATCGCCGCGTCGAGGAAGTCCGCGATCCGCGGCCCGAGCGCGGCGATGTAGGCCGCCCGATCGAAGCCGGGCGGGTCGGCGCGCAGGTCGCCGTCGGGCGACGGGATCGGCATCGACGGGGCGTCGAGGAACGCGAAGTGCCAGGCGTTCGGTACCGTCTCGAGCACCGCGCCCGGGATCGCGGCCGCGACCCGCATGCCGTGGAATCGCGGCACCAGCCAGCGGTCGAGCGCCGGCACATGGACCGCGACCGGGACGCGGATCCGCGCGAGCGAGGCCTCGTCGAAGACCGCACCGACCGGGGCGAGCGCGACGGCGGCGCGCACGCGGGCGTCCGCGAGGTCCGGGAGCGGGTCTGCGGGCGCGGCGCTGCCGGCGCCCGGCGCGTCCCCGGAGCCGCTCGCGATCTGGCCCGCACCCGGGCCGCGCCCCTGGGCGCAGAACAGCGGGTCCTCCGCACCGTGTGCGGCGCAGTGCGCGGGGATCCGCCTGGGATCGGGACGCCCGCCGGCCAGCGCGAGCACCGTGTAGCCGCCCGCCGAGTGTCCGATCGCCGTGATCCGCGGCCCGCGTGCCTCGCTCGGGATCCGCGGGCCGCGGATCGCGGCGGTCGGATACCAGAGCGCGACGGTGGTCGGCGCGGCCTCGCCCT
>JBIIPQ010000214.1:0-7348 GCA_044342535.1 Burkholderiaceae bacterium | reverse complement strand
TCGTGTCGGTCACGTCCGGGCCCACCTCGACCACCTCGCCGCCGATCTCGTGGCCCATGGTCACCGGCAGCTTGGTGCCGGCGCGCTCGAGCGAGGACAGCTTGCCGCCGCCCATGTCGAAGCCGCCAGCCTGGATGTGCAGGTCGGAATGGCAGATGCCGCAGTGGGTGACGCGGACCGTGACCTCGCGGCCGGCCGGAGCGGGCAGCGTCTCCTCGATGGGTTCGAGGGCGCCCCCCCATTTCGGGAACGCCCAGCGATGCGCGCAGCGGTAGTCCATCCGTCATCCTCCTGTCGTGTGTCGTCGATCGTGCGTGGAGACGGATCATGCCTCGGCGCCGCGAGCTTGGCGACCGGGCGCGCCGGCCCGCGGAATCAGGCCTCGACGACGTCCGTCTCGCGCGGCAGCCATACGATGAAGCACGCGCCGTGGCCGGGGCCGTCGCTGAGGGCGGCCACGCGCCCGCCGTGCAGTTCGACCAGGCGCCTGACCAGCGACAGGCCGATGCCCAGCCCCCCCTGCGCGCGGTCGGCGCCCGAGTCGACCTGGGTGAAGAGGTCGAAGACACGGTCGAGCTGCTCCGGCGGCAGGCCGATGCCGGTGTCGCGCACGCGGATCTCGATGTCGTTGCCGGTGTCGGTGACCGAGACCTCGATGAAGCCCCCCGGGTCGGTGTACTTAGACGCGTTCGACAGCAGGTTCTCCAGCACCTGCGCGAGCCGCAGGCCGTCGGCCTGCACGACGGGGGCCGAGGCCGGCAGCCGCAGCGCGATGCGCTGACCCCGCTGCTCGATGGCGGGCCGGATCGTCTCGACCGCCTCGCGAACCGCCTCGCACACCCCGACCCGGATGCGGTGGAGCGCGATCTTGCCCTGCGTGATCCGCGACACGTCGAGCAGGTCGTCGACCAGCCGCGTGAGCTGGCGCAGCTGCCGGTCGGCCATCTCGACCGTGCGGCGCTGCACCGCGTCCTCGCCGAGCGAGCGCTTGAGCACGCCGATCGCGTTGCGCATCGGCGCGAGCGGGTTGCGCAGCTCGTGCGCCAGCATCGCGAGGAACTCGTCCTTGCGCCGGTCGGCGTCGCGCAGCGCCGCCACCGCCTGCTCGCGGGCGTGCTCCTTGTCGCCCTGCACGCGGCTGGCCTCGCGCAGCGACTCGAACAGCACGGCGACCTGCGTGATCGGCGAGCGGCGCGTGGTGACCGGCGCCCCTGCGGCGAGCGCGCGCGCATCGAGCGCCACCGACTCGACCGCCCGCGAGATCGAGCGGCCGAGCATCACGCTCGCCCCGGCCCCGACGGCGAGCACCAGCAGGCCGAAACCCAGCAGCACGCCGAACGAGCGGCGCAGCGCGCTGTCGAGCACGTCGACCGGCACGCCGATCGTCACCGTCCAGCCCGAGGGCAGGCGCTGCCACGCCGCCAGCACCGTGGCGCCTTCGAGCGTGCTCAGGCGCCCGATGCCCCGCGTCGGCGACGCGGCGAGCGCGGCACCCAGGTCCTCGGTCACCGGATGGCCGAAGAAGCGAGGGGCGTCGCGGTTGCGAGCGACGACCCGCAGCTGCCGGTCGATGACCGCGGCGATCGCGCCCTCGCGATAGCGCTGCTGGCCGACGAAGCGCGACAGCACATCGGGGCTCAGGCGCGCGCTCAGCACCCAGCGCACCACGCCGTCGCGGAACACCGGCACCGACACGCCGATGGCGCGCTCGCCGGTGAGGCGGCTGTCGTAGACGTCCGAGACCGCCGGCTGCCCGGTCCGAGCCGCCTCGCGCAGGTGCGGCACGTCGACCCGCGTCGGCGGCTCCGCGCCGAACGGCAGCGTCGCATTGACCAGCACGACGCCCTCGGCATCGGTGACGATGATGTTGTCCCAGCCGTCGTTGCGTGCGATCAGCGAGCGCGCATAGGCGTGGAACTCGGCGAGACCGCCGGGCTCGAGCGTCGGGAACTCGGCGAGCCGCTGCAGCTCGCGCACCGAGCCCGCGATCTCGCGGTCGAGTGCGATCGCGAGCGTGGCGGCGACCTGCTGCAGGTCACGGCGGGCATCGTCGCGGCCGTTCTGCCAGACCAGCTGCAGCAGCCACAGCGCGAACGCGAGCAGGGGCAGCGTCGCCAGCGCCGAGAGGGCGACGAGCAGCGTCTGCAGGCTGACGGTTCGGGATCCGCTCGTCGGCATTCCTGGATCCGGGGGGGGCGACCGTGATGCCGAGTGTAGCGAGAAGGTCCCGGCCTGTCAGGGCGCGGGCCGGGCCGCCTCAGGCCTGCCAGACGGCATAGCCCTCGGCGCGCAGCCCGATGGCCAGCTCGACCTCCATCTCGCGCGCGGCCTCGTACGGCATCGGGTTGGCCCAGGCGTACAGCTCGGGCAGCAGCCTCAGACCGTGCTCGCGCACGTAGCGGTTCGCCTTGACGCCGGCCTTGTGCCGCGCGAGGCGCAGCTCGGGCGTGAGCCCGGTCATGCCCACGTACAGGCAGGGCCGCGTCGCGTCCCAGCCCGGGTTCGAACGGGCGTAGCTCCGGTCGTTCATCACGCGATCGTCGAGCAGCACGACGTACACGTGATGGCGGTGGCGCGCGGGGGGAGCCATCGCGACCGGCCGCCCTCAGCGGTCGAGCAGGCCCCGGATCGCGTCGATCGCACGGGGGCAGCGCTCGGCGGCCGCGCCGCGCAGCAGCCCGCCGAAGCCGTCGCCCATGCGGGCGGCGATCGCCGCCCCGCGCGCTGCCCGCAGCCCCGGCCCGACGCTCACGGCCGCCACGGTGCTCACCGCAGCGCCCCGGTGCTCACCGCAGCGGCTTGAAGCGCAGCCGGTGCGGACGCGCGGCTTCCTCGCCGAGGCGACGCTTCTTGTCCGCCTCGTACTCCTGGTAGTTCCCGTCGAAGAACGTCCATTGCGAATCGCCCTCGGCCGCGAGGATGTGCGTCGCGATCCGGTCGAGGAACCAGCGGTCGTGCGAGATCACCATGATGCAGCCGGCGAAGTCGAGCAGCGCATCCTCGAGCGCACGCAGCGTCTCCACGTCCAGGTCGTTCGACGGCTCGTCGAGCAGCAGCACGTTGCCGCCGGTGAGCAGCGTCTTGGCCAGGTGCAGCCGGCCGCGCTCGCCGCCCGACAGCGAACCGACGAGCTTCTGCTGGTCGCTGCCCTTGAAGTTGAAGCGGCCGATGTAGGCGCGCGACTGGATCTCGAAGCGGCCGACCGTGATGATGTCGGCGCCGCCCGACATGGCCTCCCAGACGTTCTTCTTGTCCTCGAGCGCGTCGCGCGACTGGTCGACGTGCGCGAGCTGCACGGTCTTGCCGAGGGTGACCTCGCCCGAGTCGGGCTTCTCGGTGCCGCTGATCATCCGGAAGATCGTCGACTTGCCGGCGCCGTTCGGACCTTTGATGCCGACGTTGGCGCCGGCCGGCACCTTGAAGCTCAGGTCGTCGATCAGCAGCCGGTCACCGAAGGCCTTGCTCACGCCCTTGAACTCGATGACCTCGTGGCCCAGGCGCTCGCCGACCGGAATGAAGATCTCGGCCGTCTCGTTGCGCTTCTGGTACTCGTGCGAGGACAGCTCGTCGAAGCGGGCCAGGCGCGCCTTGCTCTTGGCCTGCCGGCCCTTCGGATTCTGGCGGACCCACTCCAGCTCCTTCTTCAGCGCCTTCTGGCGGGCCGATTCGGTCGCCTCCTCGCCCTTGAGCCGGTTCTGCTTCTGCTCGAGCCACGAGCTGTAGTTGCCCTTCCAGGGGATGCCCGAGCCGCGGTCCAGCTCGAGGATCCACTCGGCGGCGTTGTCGAGGAAGTAGCGGTCGTGGGTCACGCCGACCACGGTGCCCGGGAAGCGGTGCAGGTACTGCTCGAGCCAGTCGACCGACTCGGCGTCCAGGTGGTTGGTCGGCTCGTCGAGCAGCAGCATGTCGGGCTTGGACAGCAGCAGCTTGCACAGCGCGACGCGGCGCTTCTCGCCGCCCGACAGCGGGCCGATCTTGGCATCCCAGGGCGGCAGGCGCAGCGCGTCGGCGGCGATCTCGAGCTGGGCGTCGGTGTTCTCGCCGCCGGAGGTGGCGATCAGCGCCTCGAGCGCGGCCTGCTCGGTGGCGAGCGCGTCGAAGTCGGCATCCGGCTCGGCGTAGGCCGCGTAGACCTCGTCGAGCCGCTTCTTGGCCGAGACCACGTCGCCGAGCGCGGTCTCGACCTCGTCGCGGACGGTCTTCTCGTGGTCGAGCTGCGGCTCCTGCGGCAGGTAGCCGATCTTGATGCCCGGCATCGGCGTCGCCTCGCCCTCGATGTCCGTGTCGACGCCGGCCATGATCTTCAGGAGCGTCGACTTGCCCGAGCCGTTGAGGCCGAGCACGCCGATCTTGGCGCCGGGGAAGAACGACAGCGAGACATCCTTCAGGATCTGGCGCTTGGGCGGGACGATCTTGCCCACGCGGTTCATGGTGAAGACGTACTGGGCCATGGCGGGTCGCTTTCGGATGTTCGGAGTGGCAATCGCGGGCCGCTGGCGCCGCAGACGCGGTGCGGGTCCGCGGCGGGCGCGGCACGGCGGCGGGAAAGTCCGCATTGTAGCGGGCCGGCAGGCGCGCCGACCGCGCCACCGGTACGATCCCGGGATCCCGACGAGGATCCAGAGGAGACACCATGACGACCGCCACCGACCGGCCGGCCCCCGGGGCCGCCCCGGCCGCTGCCCCTGCCGCTGCCCCCATGCACTTCGGCGTCAGCCACGCCGCGACCAGCGCCTTCGTTCCCGACGGGCTGCGCACCTACTTCGAGTACCGGGACCTGGGGGTGCGCGACGCCACCGCGGGCCGCGCGGTGATGCACGTCATCCGCGCGCGCGGCGACCACCAGGCGACCGGCGAGTGGCACCGCCACGCCGTCCAGCTGCAGCTGGTCTACGTGACCCGGGGCTGGGTGCGCTTCGAGTACGAGGGCGTCGGAGAGGTCCGGCTCGAGGCCGGCTCGTGCGTGCACCAGCCGCCCGGCATCCGCCACCGCGAGATCGAGCACTCGGCCGACCTCGAGCTGATCGAGATCGTGCTGCCCGCCGAGTTCGAGACCACCGCCGCCTGACCTGGAGCCTGCACATGGATAGCGTGAGCATCGAGCGGCACGGCCGCATCGCGATCGTTCGCCTGGACCGCGGCGACGGCCGCAATACCTTGTCGATGGACGTCTGCCGACAGCTGACCCGCGCGGCGCGCTCGTTCGAGGACGACCCGGACGTGTCGGCGGTGGTGCTCACCGGCACGGCCTCGGTCTTCAGCATGGGCGCGGACCTGAAGGACCCCGAGCTCAAGCGCGCCCGCGAGGCGCGCTTCGCCGAGTCGCGGCTGCTGATGCAGACCGGCGGGCGCATGTGCCGCGCCTGGGCGCAGATCGAGGCGATGACCATCGTCGCGGTCGAGGGCTGGTGCATCGGCGGCGGCGCGGCCCTCGGCGTCTCCTGCGACCTGCGCGTGGCCGGCGACGGCGCGACCTTCTACGTGCCCGAGATCGAACGCGGCATGAACCTGTCGTGGAACGCCGTGCCGCGGCTGGCCCACCTCGTGGGCCCGGCGCGGGCCAAGCGGATCGCGGTGCTGGGCGAGAAGCTCGGCGCGGCGGGCGCGCGCGACTGGGGGCTGGTCGACGAGGTGGCGCCCGCCGGCGGCGCGCTCGCGGCGGCGATGGCCTTCGCCGAGCGCGCGGCCTCGCTGCCGCCGGTCCAGCTGCGGATGATCAAGCAGGCGGTCGACGCGTCGGTGTCGGCGCTCGACCATGCGGTCAGCCACGCGGACTTCGACCAGTTCGCGCTCGCGACCCGCACGGGCGACTTTGCCGAGGGCATGCAGTCGTTCGCGGAGCGGCGCCCGCCGAAGTACACCGGAGGCTGAGGCGGCGGGCGCCCGGCCGGCATGCCTGGGGGCCCGCCGGTTCCGGACGGGCCGGGCTCAGACCATCGCCAGCGGCGACTTCCCGCGCGGCGGCGCGAAGGCCCGGTCGAGCACCACCCGGTGCCGGGGCTCGAGCCGCAGCGCGCCGGCCGCCGCGTTCTCGTCGACCCGCGCGACCGATGCGCTCTTCGGGATCGCGACCACCTGCGCGTCGCGCACGTCCGGCGCCAGCAGCCAGGCGAGCGCCACCTGCGCGCAGCTCGCGCCCAGCTCCGCGGCGATCGGCCGGAGCGCCGGATGGTCGACCAGGCGCCCCTCGTCCAGCGGGCTGTAAGCCATCGCCGGCATGCCGAGCGCGGCCATCCGCGGCAGCAGATCGAACTCCGGGCCGCGCTGCGACAGCGCGTAGTAGATCTGGTTGGTCGCGCAGCGCCCGCCCGCCGGCAGCGCTGCGAGCGCATCGAGGTCGCCCACGTCGAAGTTCGACACGCCCCAGCCGCCGATCTTGCCCTGCGCCACCAGTCGCTCGAACGCGTCCACGGTGTCGCCCAACGCCCAGCGGCCGCGCCAGTGCAGCAGGTAGAGGTCGATGCGCTCGAGCCCCAGGCGGGCGAGGCTGCGCTCGCAGGCCGCCACGGTACCGGCCGGCGACGCATTCGAGGGCAGCACCTTCGAGACCACGAAGACGCGATCGTGCTGCCCCGCGATCGCCTCGCCGACGACCGTCTCGGCGCCGCCCTCGCCGTACATCTCCGCCGTGTCGATCAGCGTCATGCCGGCCTCGACGGCGCGCCGGATGGCCGCCACCTCGGCACGCCGCGCCTCGGGACGCTCGCCCATCCGCCAGGTGCCCAGGCCGAGCGCGGGCACGACGCGCCCGTCGGGCAGGCGCACTTCGGGCATCGGAACCGCAGTCATCGTCGACGCTTCCTGAATGTGTCGGGCCCCGAGCATACGTCCGTCGGGCGACGCGGACGCGCAGGTGCCGCGATCCGCCACACCGGGCCCGGCACCGGCTGTGCTACGCTTTTAACCAGACGGTTAGTGCAGTTCGCCCCAGACGACGAGGGCGACGCGCAGGCCGCATCCGGCAACGCCCGCGCCGTCCGGCACGGGCCCGTGAACCTGGAGGAGACCCACGATGCAACGCAGACACTTCCTCGGCTCGATGGCGGCCGCCGCGGCCGTTCAGGCCCCGTTCGTCCACACCACCGCGCGCGCGCAGTCGACGATCACGCTCAACGGCGCCTCGCAGTTCAACGACGACCACGCCTTCACCAAGTGCATGGTGCGCTTCGAGGAACTGGTCAAGAAGTACTACGCCAAGCCGATCAACTTCGTCATCCACAAGAACAGCTCGCTCGGCCTCGAGAAGCAGTACTTCGAGTACATGGCGCAGGGCAAGGCGGTGGACTTCGCGATCGTGTCGCCGGCCCACATGTCCACCTTCTCCAAGGCCGCACCCTTCGTCGACGCG
>JBIIPQ010000222.1:0-7147 GCA_044342535.1 Burkholderiaceae bacterium | reverse complement strand
CGCATGGAGCAGGAAGGGCTGACGCCTCGCGATCTGGAGCCGTACATCGGGCAGAGCGGCCGCGTCTCCGAAGTGCTGAACCGGAGGCGCCCGTTGAGCCTGCGGATGGTCAAGAGGCTGCACGACGGGTTGAATATCCCGTACGAGAGCCTGATGGAGGGGGTTCAGTAGAGCGTCGGCAGGTGCCGAGAGCCGTAACGCGGGCGGCGCGATAGGGCCCTTCGGGCAGGCTGTCGAATGACTTCAGCGCGGGCCGATCGGGGATCGACCCGCACCGATTCAGCGGGCTCCGCGGCGTCATTCCGATGTCTTCCCGTCGAAGTGCTCGGTGTCGGCCTGTGCGTCGGCCCGCGTGGGGTGGACCACCCCGTCACGATGGTTCGGCGGCGCGTAGAGCGTGCAGAGCCTCAGCGGCTCGGCGCCGGTGTTGATGATGTTGTGCCGGGCACCGGCGGGGACGATCACCGCGAAGCCGGCCCGAATCGCCGTTCGGACGCCGTCGAGCTCCGCTTCGCCTTGCCCGGCCTCGACACGGAAGAACTGGTCCAACATGTGGACCTCCGTGCCGATGTCTTCCCGGGGCTCGAGCGACATGACCACCAGCTGACAGTGCCGCGCCGTGTAGAGCACGCGTCGGAAGTCCTTGTTGACGGTGGCGATGGACTCGATGTCCTGAACGTAGCCCTTCATGCCTGCTCCGGTTGCGTGCGGAGGGGGGCTACGCTAAGTCCGCTTCAAGAGACCGTCTGTGCGAGGGCGAACAGAGCGCTCAGGTCGCTCGCGTCGCGCTGCCGCCGAGGGCTTCGCAGGCGCGGCGAAGGCGCTGCTCGGCGGCATCCGCCACGGCGCGGACTTCCGGCCTGCCGACCAGGGCGACCATGATCTGCGGATCGAGAAAGCCGACCACCACCCGGCCCGGCGCTTCTTCGCGGACGATCACGTTGCAGGGCAACAGCAACCCGATGTCCGGCACAGCCGTGACGGCCTGGTGCGCCAGCGGCGGGTTGCAGGCCCCGAGGATGCGATAGGGCGGCATGTCCTTGCCCAGCTTCTCCTTCATCGCATGCTGGACGTCGATGTCGCTGAGGATGCCGAAGCCTTCGGCCTTCAGCGCGGCCGTGGTGTTCACGATGGCCTCGTCGAACGACTGGCCGGTGAGGGTGGTGGTGAATCCGTACATGGGGAGCCTTCGGGTCGGGTGAATGTCGAGCGGGCACGGCGACGGCGCGGACTGGCGCGCCGACCCGCCATGAGGGTGCCCTCGGAGGGTAGTGTGCACCGTCCGGCGCCGGCCCCCTTGACCTCGATCAGCCTGCAATGCTGGGCAGGCCCCCAGGGGCTACTGCGGGTACCGCCGCCCCCAACGCCTGCGGCGCGGCCTGGTTCCTGGCCATCAGCCTGAAGAAGCCCGAGTCGATGTCCAGCGTACGGCGCTTGAACTTCCAGCCCTGGGCGGTCTTGACCACCACGCTCCGGTTGTAGCGGCCGGTGGCCATGAGAAACGGCGCGTCCGCGACCTCGAACACCAACATGTCGTTGGTCACATGGGCCTCGGTGGCGCTGATGGCCTCGATCACGATGTTCGTGCTCTGGTGGCGCTTGCCGTTTGCCATGCCGCCTGGGCCGACGTGGTGCTTCTCGAACTCGTACATCGCCTGCCAGGTGTCCATCTTGCCGAAGGCGCCGCTGTCGTAGCCGCCGAACTCGGCAGGCTCGACCCACAGGCGCATGAAGGCGTCGGCATCGGCGTTGTCCGTTGTCACGCAGTACAGCGCCACCAGGTTCTGGATCTCGGCGTAGTCGGCAGGGGTCAGGGGAGCGATGCTCATGAGGGACCTCGTTCGAATCCGGTTGACGACGGACGAGAGGCTACGTTTGTCCGTGAGGCAGAACAATCCGGCCACTGGTTGATTGACCGTCATCCAATGCCGGACAATAAGCGGCCATGAGGGCCGTACCCAGCATCTCCCCCGCCGACATGCTGCTGTTCGTGGACGTGGTTCGCGAGGCCAGCTTCACGGCGGCGGCCAAGCGCCAGGGCATCAGCAAGCAGGCTGTGAGCGAGCGCATCGGCCGCCTGGAAGCCGCGCTCGGCGTGCGTCTGCTGCAGCGGACCACGCGCCGTCTGCACACCACCGATGCCGGCCAGCGCTACTACATCGAGTGCGCGGTGATTGCCGAGCGCATCGAGGACGCCAATGCGGCGATGCACACCGAGCAGGACGATCCGATCGGCCTCCTTCGGGTCAGCGCCCCGGTGCTCTACGGCCGCGCCCGGATGATGAATGCGGTCCGCACCTATACCCAGCGCTACCCGAAGGTGCAGCTCGACCTGCGCCTCACCGATCGCCTGGTGAACCTGGTGGAGGAGGGCGTGGACCTCGCGCTTCGGGTCAGCGACCTCGACGACGGCAGCCTGAGCGTGCGCCGCCTGGGCGGCGTGGCGTCGTACTTCGTCGCCAGTCCGGCGCTGCGTGCGGCCCACGCCCGACACAACGACGCGCAGGCGCCGGCCATCACGTTTCGCGAAGGCGAGATCTGGGACCTGCCCTCGGGCGCCAAGGTCAAGCCCAAGCGCGTGCTCAACGTCAACGACCTCGCCGCCGTGGCCGCTGCGGCGGCCGCGGGCATCGGCGTGGCGCGCCTGCCGGGCATCCTGTGCAAGCCGATGGTGGCCCGAGCCGAGCTGCAGCTGCTGCTGCAGGGGCACGTGGCGGCGGGCTTCTCGACCTATGCGGCCTACGTCAGCAAGAAGCAGCTGGCGCCGAAGATCCGGTGCTTCATCGATGTGCTCGTCGAGCATCGACTGGATTTCGTCGAGACGCCTTGAGGTCGGGCAGATCGTGCGCCGACCGGTTAGAGTGCGCAGCTTCACCCGTCCCCGAACGAAGACCGAATCATCCGCGCGAACCCCGCCCCCGATCCCTCCCGCCCGGCCTCAGGCCGCAGCCGGGCCCCCGTTCCGCCCGAGCCGCGCCATGCGGCCCGCCTGCCGGCGGACCTCGATGCCGCGCGCTTCGAGCGCCTGAGGCAGGCTGCCGAGTCGGTGCCGCAGGTGCAGCGCGCCGCGGACGCCGCGGCGATCGCCCGGCTCGACGGCGCCGGCCACGTCCTGCTGGTGCCGCCGCGCGGCTCGCGCCCGGGACGCTGGATCGATCCGGCGCTGATCGGCGTGGCACTCGCCCATGTCGAGGCGGTCGGCGTCGGCACCCAGGCGCGCACGAAGATGCTCGAGCGCACCGCGGCCCTGGAGGCAGTGGGCGTGGCGCGCCTCGAAGGCGCCTTCGCGCGGCTCATCCGCCATACGCTGCAGGTGCCGGTTCCGGACGCCGAGCCGTGGCCGATCCCGGTGCTCTACCACCAGCCGATCCCGGACGCCGCCCCGATCTGGGCGTTTCACCGCGACGGCGACACGCAGGCGCTGCTGCGTGCCCTCGGCTCGCCGCCGGGCCATCCGCAGGCCGCGATGCTGCTGGCGCACCTCACGACGCTCGTGCGTCGCAGCCACGCCTGCGATCCCGCCCACCTCGATGCGCTGCGCGCGCGGCTGCAGGCCGAATGCGCGCGTCCGCAGCCGGCGGCCGACCTCGAGCGTGTGCTGACTCGTGCGCAGGACCGCTGGGAGAAGGGCGTCGACGAGCTCGGCACGCTGCGCGGCCTGGCCAGCGAGCTGGCGTTCCAGGGCTATCCGGACAGCTTCCCGGTCGCGCGCTCGCTGTCGCGCTCGATCGCTCTGTTCGTCGGTCCGCCGAACAGCGGCAAGACCCATGCGGCCTTCGAGCGGCTCGCGACGGCCCAGAAGGGTGCCTACCTCGCGCCGCTGCGGCTGCTGGCGCTGGAAGGGCGCGACCGGCTGGTCGCCCGCGGCGTGCCGTGCTCGCTGCTGACCGGCGAGGAGAACGTGCCGGCGCCGGATGCGCGGGTGGTCTCGAGCACCATCGAGATGGTCGGCACCGGGCGCCCGCTCGACGTGGCGGTGATCGACGAGGCGCAGATGATCTTCGACGGCTCGCGCGGCTGGGCCTGGACGCAGGCGATCGTCGCCGCGCCGGCCCGCGAGCTGATCATCATCTGCTCCGACTACGCGGTGCCGGCGATCGAGGAGCTGCTCGGACTGTGCGGCGAGGCCTGCACCGTGCGGCGCTTCGAGCGCAAGCAGCACGTGCAGCTGCTGCCGCGAGCGGTGCCGGTGGGCTCCCTCGGACCGGGCGACGCGGTCGTCGCCTTCAGTCGCCGCGACGTGCTGCGGCTGCGGGACCGCATCGCCGCCGACGGCCATCCGGTATCGGTGATCTACGGGGCACTGCCGCCCGAGGTCCGGCGCCGCGAGGCCGAGCGCTTCGCCGGGGGCGAGTCGACCGTGCTGGTCGCCACCGATGCGATCGGCATGGGGCTGAACCTGCCGATCAGGCGGGTGATCTTCAGCACCCTGGTGAAGTTCGATGGCGAGGGCATGCGCGGCCTGGGCGAATCGGAGGTCCATCAGATCGCCGGTCGCGCGGGCCGCTTCGGCATGCACGAGGAAGGCTTCGCCGGCATCCTCGAGGAGGCCGAGCCCGGAGCGCTGCGCGAATTGCGCGAACTGCTGCACACGCCCGCGAAGGCCCCGGTGGACTTCAAGGCGCCGGTCGCACCGAACGCCTGGCACGTCAAGACGATCGCGTCACGGCTGAACAAGACCTCGCTGCGGGACGTGCTCGCGGTCTTCGTCGAGCAGCTCAGGCTCGACGACGCACACTTCGCGGTCGCCGAGCTCGAGGGCATGCTGGCGCTGGCCGATGCGCTCGACCGCAGTGCGGCGGCGCTGAGTCTGCAGGACCGCTTCGTCTACGCGCAGGCGCCGGTCGACGTGCGCACCGAGTCGCAGCTCCAGGAGTTTCTCGACTGGAGCGCTCGGCACGCGGCCGGCGGGCGCGCCGGCACGCCCTGGTTCCTCGACGGCATCGACGGCCGCAGCCGGCTCGACGCGATGGAGCGTGCGCTGCGTGCCAGCACCACCTGGCTGTGGCTCGATCTGCGCTTCCCGGGCGTCTACGGCCATCTGGAGGCGGTGCACGCACTGCGGGCAACGCTGTCGGACGGGATCGCGCGGCAGCTCAAGGGCGCGCGTCCGCTCGCGCAGCGGCCGAACCGGGGGCGCGGTGCATGACGCGCCGATGACGATCGGGTTCCGGCTGGCGAGAAACGACGCAGGCCGCGCGCGAACGGTCGGAGCGCGCTACCCTGCACGCCCCTGAGAGGCAGGCCCCGCGCATGCACCGAACCCTGTTCGACACTCCGATCGTCAACACCGTGCTGCGTGCCGGCTCGCGGGGCTTCCTTCGCCTGAACGGCTGGAAGGTGGAGGGCAGCCTGCCCGTCGAGGCCCGCAAGTGCGTGCTGATCGCCGCGCCGCACACCAGCAACTGGGACCTGCCGTACACGCTGATGGTGGCCTTCGTGCTGAACCTGAACATCTACTGGATGGGCAAGCACAGTCTGTTCGCCTTCCCCTTCGGGCCGGTGATGCGCTGGCTGGGCGGCATCGCGGTCGACCGCAGCCGCAGCACCAACCTGGTGTCGGCTTCGGCGATGGCGCTGAAGGCAGCCGACGGGCCGGTGCAGCTGGTGGTGCCGCCCGAGGGCACACGCGGGCGCACGACGCACTGGAAGACCGGCTTCTACTACATCGCGCTGGAGGCGGGCGTGCCGATCGTCCTCGCCTACATGGACTACGCGCGCAAGGTCTCCGGGCTGGGGCCGGTGTTCGTGCCCACCGGAAACGTCGACGCGGACATGGCCGAGATCAAGCGCTTCTATGCCGGCGTCAAGGGCCGGCGGCCGCAGCACTTCGAGGCGGGCTGAGGCAGCGGACGACCCGGCGGCCCTTCAGCCCCCGTTCCCGTTCCCGCCGAGCCGGGCCCGCGGGCCGCCGAGACCCGGCACGCGCAGGAACAGCGCCAGCCCGCAGGCCGCGCCCGCCGCGGACAGCACGAAGCTCGCGCCGTAGCCGCCGGTGAGGTCGAAGAGGGCGCCGCTGCCCCAGGCGCCGAGCGCGCCGCCCGTGCCCATGCCGAAGAGGATGCCGCCGAAGATGCCGGTCTGCGCGCCGCCTGCGAAGTGGCGCGCCGACAGCACTGCGACCAGCGGCCCGCGCGAGCCCTGCATCGTCCCGAACAGCAGCACGAAGGCGCCCGCGAAGAGCATCGGACTGCCGTGCGGCACCAGGGCGAGCGCACCCACCCCGGCGATCGTCGAGCCGTACGATCCCATCGCGACGCGCCGCTCGCCGAAGCGCTGCGCGAGTGCGCCGGCGGCGACCATGCCGAGGATCGACATCAGCCCGACGGTCCCGTAGAGGGACGCGGCCCGCAGCGGCGGCAGCCCCGCGTCGACGAAATACGCGACCAGCTGAGGCGCCACGGCATAGGTGCTCATCGAGGTGAAGAACATCACGCCGAACAGCGCCCAGAACACCGGCGTGCGCAGCGCGCGCCGCAGGCTCCAGGCCCGCGTGCCCATGGCCGCGTCGCGGCGCGCGGCGACCACCGCGGGCGAACCGGCGGCGATGCGGCGCCAGGGCAGGACGGTGCTCAGCACGAGCATCGCGAGCAGCAGGCCGCCGAGCGCGCGGTAGGCGGCGCGCCAGCCATAGGCGTCCATCAGCGCATGCACGAGCGGCGCGAACAGCAGGATGCCGACGCCCAGCGACGCTGACAGCACGCCCATGGCCACCGGCAGGCCAGCCTGGAACCAGCGGCTGGCCAGCCCGGAGGCCGGCAGCATGCCGATCAGCGATGCGCCGACCGCACCGCCCAGCCCGACCAGGAGGTAGACCTGCCACAGCGCGGTCACCGAGCCCGCGAGCAGGTAGGCGGCACCGAACACAGCCAGACCGATGCCATAGGTCAGGCGCGGGCCGAGCCGGTCGAATGCGGTGCCGGCGATCGGCGACATCAGGCCGACGGCGAGCATGTACAGCCCGTAGATGCCGGTCAGCGCGCCGCGGTCCGCCGAGAAGGCCTCGGCGACCGGCAGCAGGAACACCGCGAAGCTCTCGCCGACGCCGCGTGAGACGACGTTGATGGTCGTGCACAGCGCAAGCACGGCGAGCGCCGCCCGACGGGCGGCTGGGCCGACCGGGGAGGCGCCCGACAGGCCGGCTGGG
>JBIIPQ010000081.1:0-13767 GCA_044342535.1 Burkholderiaceae bacterium | reverse complement strand
GGTCCGGCACGCTCGATGATCGGGGGCATGCCGCAACTCACCGTGGAGCGGCCATTATCCGGGGCGGGATGCCGCGCCGCCGCCCGGGCGGCTCGGCGAAGTTCCGCTTCGGGTCCTGCCGGCACGGCCGGGCCGCATGGGAGGCTTCATGGAGACGCTGCTGCCCGCCGCCGATCGCATCGCGCGGCTCCTCAAGGACTCGGGCCGCACGCTCGCGGTGTCGGAATCCTCGGCCGGCGGGCTGATCGCCGCCTCGCTGCTCTCGGTGCCCGGCGCCTCGGCCTTCTTCCGGGCCGGCGCGGTGGTCTACACGCGCCGGGCGCGTGTCGGGCTGATGGGGATCACCGACGAGGCGATGGCGTCGATGCGCTCGTCGTCCGAACCGTACGCGCTGCTGCTGGCGAACACCGCGCGCATGCGCTTTCGCGCCGACTGGGGCCTCGCCGAGACCGGCGCGAGCGGCCCGGACGGCAACCGCTATGGTGACCCGGCGGGTCATGCCTGCATCGCGGTCGCCGGTGACGGGTTCGAGCGGGTGATCACGCTGAGGACCGGCTCGGACCGACGGATCGACAACATGCGGGCGTTCGCTCTGGCCGCGCTCGAACAGCTCGAGGCGGCGTTGCATGCCCACCCACTGGCGCGGCCCGCCTGAGCGCCACGAGCCGCCGTCCTTCGGAATGCCCCGCTGCGGTGCATTGCAGGTCCCCGGAAGTGGTACGTTCCTTGCAGTCCCCGTCGGGGGGACCCTCGCCCCCTGAGGACACGAACTTGAGCATCGTCGACATCGGCGCCGCCCCAGCAGCGGCCGAACCGGAACGTGAAGAGCATCGCACCGGCCTGAGCAAGGAAGCCCTCAAGCGCTCCTTCCTCGACAACCTGTTCTACGTGCAGGGCAAGTTCCCGGCACTCGCCACACGCACCGACTATCACCTCGCGCTGTCCTACGTGGTGCGCGACCGGCTGCTGCAGCGCTGGATCAGCACCGCCGCGGCCTACACCGGCCAGGGCGCGCGCACGGTCGCCTACCTGTCGGCCGAGTTCCTGATGGGGCCGCATCTCGGCCAGAACCTGCTGAACCTCGGCATCCTCGGCCAGGCGCGCCAGGCGATGACCGAGCTCGGGCTGGACTTCGACGCGCTGCTCACCGAGGAGGAGGAGCCGGGACTCGGCAACGGCGGACTCGGCCGCCTCGCGGCCTGCTTCCTCGACTCGCTGGCGACCCTGGAGCTCCCGGCGCTCGGGTATGGCATCCGCTACGAGTTCGGCATCTTCCACCAGGAGATCACCGACGGCTGGCAGGTCGAGAAGACCGACAAGTGGCTGCGCCACGGCAACCCCTGGGAGCTGGTGCGCCCGGAGTGGACCGTCCAGATCCGCTTCGGCGGCCACACCGAGCGACACCTCGATGCGCAGGGCGTGGAACGGGTGACCTGGCTGCCGGCGCGGATGGTCAACGGCGTGCCGTACGACACGCCGATCCTGGGCTACCGCAACAACACCGCGAACACCCTGCGGCTGTTCCGCGCGGAGGCCGCCGAGGCCTTCGACCTCGAGCAGTTCAACCGCGGCGACTACCATGGCGCGGTGAACCGCAAGGTGGTGTCCGAGAACATCACCAAGATCCTGTATCCGAACGACGAGTCGATCCAGGGCAAGGAGCTGCGCCTCGAGCAGCAGTACTTCTTCGTGTCCTGCGCACTGCAGGACATGCTGAGGATCATGCGGACGCAGCGCCTGCCGCTCGCGGCCTTCCACGAGAAGTTCGCCATCCAGCTCAACGACACCCACCCGGCGATCGCCGTTGCCGAGCTGATGAGGCTGCTGGTCGACGAGCAGGGCATCGATTGGGACGAGGCCTGGGAGATCACCCGGCGCTCGCTCGCCTACACGAACCACACGCTGCTGCCCGAGGCGCTCGAGCGCTGGCCGCTCGAGTTGTTCGGGCGCATCCTGCCGCGCCACCTCGAGATCATCTACGAGGTCAACGACGCGTTCCTGGACGAGGTCCGCGCGCGCTTCCCCGGCGACGAGGCCCTGATCTCGCGGATCTCGCTGATCGACGAGCACGGCGAGCGCTACGTGCGCATGGCGCACCTTGCGTGCGTCGGCAGCCATTCGGTCAACGGTGTCGCGAAGCTGCACTCCGAACTGCTGGTGCGCGACGTGCTGAAGGACTTCCACGCGCTGTGGCCGACCAAGTTCAGCAACAAGACCAACGGCGTGAGCCCGCGCCGCTTCGTCGCACTGAGCAACCCCAGGCTGGCGAGCCTGATCACCCGGGCGATCGGCGACGGCTGGCTGCACGAGCTCGAGCAGCTCGAGCGGCTCGAGCCGCTCGCCGACGATGCGGCGTTCCGCGCCGAGTGGCGCGAGACCAAGCTCGAGAACAAGCGCGTGCTCGCGGCGATGCTGCGACGGCGCACCAGCATCGTCGTCGATCCGGCATCGCTGTTCGACATCCAGGTCAAGCGGATCCACGAGTACAAGCGCCAGCACCTGAGCGTGCTGCACATCGTCGATCTCTATCGGCGCATCATCGCCGACCCGAAGCTCGTGGTCGCCCCGCGGACCTTCGTGTTCGGTGGCAAGGCCGCGCCGGGCTACCGGATGGCGAAGCTGATCATCAAGCTGGTCAACGACGTCGCGTCGGTGGTCAACCGTGAGCCTGCGGTGCGCGGCCTGCTGAAGGTCGCGTTCCTGCCGAACTTCAACGTCAGCAGCGGCCAGCGGGTCTATCCCGCGGCCGACGTGTCGGAGCAGATCTCGACCGCGGGCAAGGAAGCCTCGGGCACCGGCAACATGAAGTTCACGATGAACGGCGCGCTGACGGTCGGCACCCTGGACGGCGCGAACATCGAGATCCGCGACGCGGTCGGCGCCGAGAACTTCTTCCTGTTCGGCATGACCGTGGACGAGGTGCAGGCGACCTGGGCACGCGGCTACCGGCCGGTCGAGCTCTACGAGCACAATCCGCGGCTGCGCGGCGTGCTCGACATGATCGCCTCGGGCCATTTCAGCGGCGGCGCCGCCGACCGCTACCGGCCGCTGGTCGACTCGCTGATCCACCACGACCCGTACCTGCTGCTGGCCGATTTCGACGACTACGTCGCCTGCCAGCAGCGGGTCGACGAGGCCTACCGCGATCCGGAGCACTGGACGCGGATGTCCATCCTCAACAGTGCGCGCTCGGGCGTCTTCTCGTCGGACCGCACGATCCGCGAGTACGCCTCGCACATCTGGTCGGTCGAGCCGGTGAAGGTGCGGCTGCTGACGCGCGAGGACGTGCGTGGGAGGTTCCTGCAGTAGACGGCCGGCAGCGCGGTCCGCCGGGTCGACTCAGCCCTGGTCGCGCTCGCGCTTGAGCTGCTCGAAGCGCTTCTTGCGGTAGTGCGCCTCGTAGCGCTGGTTGCCCCAGTAGGTGCCGTTCACGAGCATGAAGCCGACGACGACGAACAGGAAGATCGTGATCCAGAAGGTAACGGGCACGGCGTGCTCCAGGGCGGTCGCCGCCTGGGCGGTGACACGGATCGAAGGGACGGCACGGTTCGGACGCGTCCCGCGAGCGGGACGCCGGCCCGAACGGCCGGCAGAGGTCCACCATTCTGCCTTCGGCGCCGGCTGGAGACTTCGACAGACCCGCGATGCAGTCGGGTTTGCGGCGACGAGCGGTCGGTACGACGCCGACAGCACACGCTGCTAAGCTTGGGCCCGGGTCGCGGAAGTCTCCCGCGCCGACGATCTGGAAACACGATGAGCGACGTTCGATTCGAGCGCCCGGTGGGGCGCTACCTGGCCTGGGCGGCACAGGCGGCAATCGCTGTCTTCGCCGGCGTATGGGGCTGGCGCTTCGGCCTCGAGGTCGGCGGCGTGCTGATCGGACTGGTCGCCGCGCTGAACTGCGCCGCGTTCGCGGCGCTGTTGGCCGGCTCCGCCATCCAATGGCTGCTCAAGGCACTGGGCGGCACCGGCGGCAAGGGCTGACGCGCGGGACAAGCGCGCGACACGCACGCGACACGTCCCGCGTCGGCCGCCCCGCCAGCGGCTCAGGACTGCTGCGAGGTCGTCCCGCGCTCCTTCCACTTGCGCACCCGGTACTGATGCTCCTCGCGCACGTTGCGCCAGTAGTAGGCGTTGAGCATGCCGCCGGCGACGATGACCATCAGCGCGATGAAGATCCAGAAGGTGAGGGGCAAGATGAACTCCTAGGTGCCCGCGCGAGCGGCAGGCGTGGGGCTGCGGACGATCCGTGATGCGGGCCCGGCAGGCACGCGGCGGTTCGGGGAGGGGCGGAACGGGGTCATGGCGCAGGCGCGACTGCAGCCGGGGCCGAAGGGGCTGCCCGGGGGACGCGAACGAGCGTCGCCATCAAGGCGATCGTCACGGCCAGGAGCGCGATCTCCAGCGCATAGACGGTCGCGTAACCGGTGGTTCGGGCCGCGAACGAGGGGCCGAGGACCCCGTGGGCGGCGAGGGCGCCGACCGCATCGCTGGTCAGCCCGCCGACCGCGACCGCGATGCCCGCCGTGGTCGCCTGCACGGCGCCCCAGACCCCGAGCGCGAGGCCGGCCTGGTCTGCGGGCGCGTGGTTCATCGTGGCGGTGAGCGTGCCGTGACCGAACAGACCCCCGCCCAGCCCGATGCCCAGGACACCGAGCACGAAGGCGTTCACCGAGCCGAGCGCGGGCGAGGCGATGACCAGGGCGAAGGCGGGAATGCCGACCAGCGCGCCGGCGATCGACATCCGGTGAGGATCCGCGCCACGACCGAGCACCCACGAGGCGAGGCTGAAGCCGCACAGTCCGCCGAAGGCCAGGCTCGCGGTGAGGGTGGTGGTCGCGCCGACCGTCATGCCGAGCACCTGGCCGCCGTAGGGCTCGAGCAGCACGTCCTGCATGCCGAAGGCCATGGTGCCGAGCCCGATCGCGATCAGGCGCCGGCGCGCGCCCGGCAGGGCCGTGTAGGTGCGCCACGCTTCGGAGAAGGCGGGCGCCTCGGGGCGGCGGCCCCCCCGCGCCGGACGCCGGGTCTCCTGCTTCCAGAGCGCGGTCGTGTTGAGCACCAGGGTGGCGACCGCCGACGCCTGGATCAGCTGGATCAGGCGGCCGGGGCTGAAGTCGGCGAGCAGCGAGCCGAACACCATCGCGCTGGCGATGCTGCCGAACAGCAGCATCACGTACATCAGGCCGACCACCTTCGGATGCGACTCGGGCGGCGACAGATCGGTGGCGAGCGCCAGGCCCGCGGTCTGCACGGTATGCAGCCCGGCGCCGACGAGCAGGAACGCCACGCCGGCGGCCATCGGTCCGATCCACGCCGGCCAGGACGTCGCGTCCCCGCGTCCGCCCAGCACCAGCAGCGCGAACGGCATGATGGCCAGGCCTCCGAACTGCACCAGCGTGCCCATCCAGATGTAGGGCACACGCCGCCAGCCGAGCTCGGATCGGTGGTGGTCGGAACGGTGACCGATCAGCGCGCGGAACGGCGCATAGAGCACGGGCAACGAGATCATCACCGCGACCAGCGACGCGGGCACCTGCAGCTCGACGATCATCACGCGATTCAGCGTGCCCACCAGCAGCACGAGCGCCATGCCGACGGAGACCTGGAACAGCGCGAGGCGCAGCAGCCGGGACAGCGGCAGGTCGGGGCTCGCCGCATCGGCGAAGGGGAGGAAGCGGGTGCCGAGGCCGACCCAGCCTCGCATCAGCTGTCGGGCGAGATCGTTCATCGTGTCGTCATGGCGCGGGATGAGGCGCTGGGGTCCGTCGACCGAACGATGGGGGGCGGCGGCGAGGCGATTGCGGGCGGGATCGTCGATCCCACCCGCGAATCGCTTCGCGAGCGGAGCCGCTCGCTACTTCGATGCCTGAGGCGAAGCCGCCACCAATACGGTGGTGCCCGGATCCGGGACCATCGCGACCGGTGCCTGCTCGACCATCGCCGCTTTCGCGCCGGTGCCGCCGTTCAGGAAGCGCTTGACCCAGGTGGTGTTGGTCACCAGGGCGACATGGACCGCAAACGAGCTGACCGCGACCGCCCCGAGGAACACGGGAATCCCGACGCCAGGCTTCACGTGAAGCCAAATCTTTCCGTAGATCATGGTTGGCTCCTAGTGGGCTACTTGAGCCAGGGCGAGTAGATGTAGGCGAGCAGGTGCGCGAATGCCGCGATGACGCCGAAGATCTGCGTGCCCTGGATCAGGTGCCGGTGCAGTTCCTGGGACTCGGGTTCCGTCAAGCCGGTCGACCAGACCCGGTTCGGGTCGGACGCTGTCGGATCGGACATGGTGCGAACTCCTAAGAAAGTGAAGCAGGTTCGTGCTGGTCCCGCACGAGGGTGCCGCGCCTGTCATTGTCGTCTTACAGTCATGAATGTCAAGTGTCATGGACACTTCTGCACGGGAACGGGTCGTTGCCTGGACAGAGGTCGGGAGCGATCCGTCCCGATTTGCGCGGCCTCGACTGGTGTCGGACAGGGGGTCGCGGTTACTGTCGGAGGGCATCCCTAAAAGGGGGGAGACGATGCCGACACTGAACGTCAACGGGCGCGACCTCGAAGTCCAGGCCGATCCGAACACACCGCTGCTGTGGGTCCTGCGCGAGCAGCTCGGGCTGACCGGCACCAAGTACGGCTGCGGCGTGGCGCAGTGCGGAGCGTGCACCGTGCACATCGACGGCGCGGCGGTGCGCAGCTGCGTGATGCCCCTGGCGGCCCTGCAGCCCGCCCAGAAGATCATCACCATCGAGGGGCTGTCGCGCGGCGTCAGCCATCCGGTGCAGAAGGCCTGGCTCGCCCTGGACGTGCCGCAGTGCGGCTACTGCCAGTCGGGGATGATCATGGCCGCGGCGGCGCTCCTCAAGGAGAGGCCCCGGCCCACGGACGCCGAGATCGACGAGGCCATGACGAACATCTGCCGCTGCGGCACCTACAACCGCGTGCGCGCGGCGATTCATGTCGCCGCCGACGGCGGCACACCCAAGGCCTGAGGCGCACATCCATGGCAGCGAACCCGATTCCCCCCGAGGCGCCCGCACGGCGCCGATTCGTCGTCGGCTCGGCCGCCGCGTTCGGCGGCCTGTCGCTCGGCCTGTCGCTGCCGCTCGGCGACGAGGCTCACGCGCAGCAGCTCGCCCCCGAGATCAACGCCTGGGTCGTCGTGAAGCCCGACGACACCGTGGTCGTGCGCATCGCCCGCTCCGAGATGGGGCAGGGCACGCTGACCGGTCTCGCGCAGCTCGTCGCCGAGGAGCTCGAATGCGACTGGGCCCGCGTCACGACCGAATACCCGACGCCCGGCCAGAACCTCGCCCGCAATCGGGTCTGGCGCAACATGTCGACCGGCGGCAGCCGCGGCATCCGCGAGTCGCACGACTACGTGCGCCAGGGCGGCGCCGCGGCCCGGATGATGCTCGTCCAGGCGGCGGCGCAGGGCTGGAACGTGCCGGTCTCGGAGTGCCGCGCGGATCGCGGCACCATCACCCATGCGGGCAGCGGGCGCAGCGTGACCTACGGCCAGGTGAGCGCAGCGGCCGCGAAGCTGCCGGTGCCCGACAGCCCGCCGCTCAAGGACCCCAAGGACTGGAAGATCGCGGGCAAGCCGCTCAAGCGACTGGACACCGCGCCCAAGCTCGACGGCAGCCAGGTCTACGGCGCCGACCTGAAGCTGCCCGGCATGCTCAATGCCGCGATCCGGGCCTGCCCGGTGTTCGGCGGCAAGGTCGTCAGGTTCGACGCGCCGAAGGTCGAGCGCATGCCTGGCGTGCGCCGCGTGCTGCAGGTCGGCGACGACGCGGTGGCGGTGGTCGCGGATACCTGGTGGCAGGCCAAGGTCGCACTCGACGCGCTGACCATCGAGTGGGACGGCGGCGCGAACACCAAGGTGTCGAGCGAGACGATCGCCGCGACGCTCAAGTCCGGACTGGACGCACCCGAGGCCTTCGTCGGGAACCGGGCGGGCGACGTGAAGGCCGGGCTGGCAGGCGCGGCGCGCCGGGTCGAGGCGGTCTACGGCTATCCGTACCAGAACCACGCCACCATGGAGCCGATGAACGCCACGGCGCGCTGGACGCCCGAGCGCTGCGAGGTCTGGACACCGACGCAGAACGGCGAGGCGTCGCTCGCCGCCACTGCGGCGGCCTCCGGGCTGCCGATCGCGAAGTGCGAGGTCTACAAGCTGCACCTCGGCGGCGGCTTCGGCCGGCGCGGCTTCCAGGACTGGATCCCGCAGGCCGTGGCGATCGCCCGCGCGATGCCGGGTATCCCGGTCAAGCTGCTGTGGTCGCGCGAGGAGGACCTGACGCATGGCCGCTACCACCCGGTCACGCAGGCGAAGCTGGTCGGCGGACTCGATGCGTCCGGTCGGCTGACGGCGCTGCACCTGCGCATCTCGGGCCAGTCGATCCTGGCCGGCGTCGCGCCGCAGAACCTGCAGGACGGCCGGGATCCGGTGGCCTTCCAGGGCCTGTCGCAGAGCGGCGACGGTGCCTTCGGCTACGACGTGCCGAACCTGCTGGTCGACCACGCGATGCGCAATCCGCACGTGCCGCCGGGCTTCTGGCGCGGGGTCAACCACAACCAGAACGCCATCTACCTCGAGTGCTTCATGGACGAGCTCGCCCACGCGGCGGGCCTCGATCCGCTCGAGTTCCGGCGTCGGCACATGCAGAAGCATCCGAAGCACCTCGCGGTGCTCGAGGCCGCTGCCGCGCGGGCGGGCTGGGGCAAGCCGGCCGCACCCGGCGTGTTCAGGGGGCTGGCGCAGCACATGGGCTTCGGCAGTTACACCGCCGCGGTCGCCGAGGTGTCGGTGTCCAAGGATGGCGCGCTGAAGATCCACCGGATCGTCGCCGCCACCGACAGCGGCCACGCGGTGAATCCGCAGCAGATCGCCGCGCAGGTCGAAGGCTCGTTCGCCTACGGGCTGTCGGCCTGCCTCTACGGCGAATGCACGGTGAAGGACGGCCGCATCGAGCAGGAGAACTTCAACACCTACGAGGTGATGCGGCTCGCCGACATGCCGAAGGTGGAGACCATCGTCATGCCTTCGGGCGGCTTCTGGGGCGGGGTCGGCGAGCCGACGATCGCGGTGGCGGCGCCCGCGGTGCTCAACGCCGTTTTCGCGGCGACCGGCAAGCGGGTCCGGCAGCTGCCGCTCGGCCGCACCGACCTGAAGCGGGTCTGACGGGGCGGTCCCGCATGAACCGGAGGCTGGCCGCGGCGGGGCTTGCGCTGGCGTGCGCGGCAGGTGCGCCGGGCGTGTCGGGTGCGCCGGGCGTGTCGGGTGCGCACGCGGCGGGCGATGCGATCGAGGCGCCGCTCGACGGGCTGCGCGGCGACGCCGCCCGGGGGCGCGCGATCGTGGCCGATCGCGGCCGCGGCCTGTGCCTGCTCTGCCACAGCGGCCCGTTTCCGGACGTGCGCTTCCAGGGCGATCTCGCGCCCGACCTGACAGGGGCGGGCAGTCGCTGGACCGAAGGGCAGCTGCGGTTGCGAATCGTCGACGGGCGACGCCTGGACCCGGGCTCGATCATGCCGGCGTATCACCGTAGCGAGCGCCTCGAGCGGGTGGCGCCCGCGCTGCGCGGCCGCCCGATCCTCGATGCGCAGCAGGTGGAGGACGTGGTCGCCTTCCTCGCGACGCTGCGTGACGAGGCTGCGGCGCCGGACGGCAGTGCCCGGGGGGCGCGATGAGCCTGAACACCCCTGCGCCAGCGGCCTCGCAGCGGTCCGCCACGCCCCGCCGAAACGCGCTCCGGGCGCTGGGCACGCTGGCCTCGCTCGCGCTGCTGCCGCCCGCGGGGGCCACGCCCGCCGCGATGCGCGAGGCGATCGCGGCGTTCACCGGCGGCACCGTTCCGAGCGAGGGCGGCCTTCGGCTCGAAGTGCCCGGGCTGGTCGAGAACGGCAACTCGGTCCCGGTGTCCGTGACCGTCGACAGCCCGATGACCGAGGCGTCGCACGTGCGGCGGATCGCGGTGTTCAACGAGCGCAATCCGCAGCCGCAGGTCGCGGTCTTCCGGCTCGGACCGCGAAGCGGCGCAGCGCGGGTCGGCACGCGGATGCGGATGGCCGACTCGCAACGCATCGTCGCGGTCGCCGAACTCTCCGACGGCAGCTTCCGCCAGCATGCGATCGACGTCATCGTGACGCTGGCCGCCTGCATCGAGACCGAGGGCGGCTGATGGCGGCGAGCGCGCTGGTCAAGGTCCCGCCGCGGGCCCGCAGGGGCGAGGTGATCGAGATCACCGCGATGGCGGCGCATCCGATGGAGACCGGGGTGCGGCCGGGGGCTGACGGCCGTCTGGTCCCCCGGAACATCGTCCACACCTTTTCCTGCCGCTACGACGGCGCCGAGGTGTTCCGGGCCGAGTTGCACCCGGCGATCACCGCGAATCCGTACCTCGCCTTCACCACCGTCGCGACCCGCAGCGGTCCGCTCGAGTTCCGCTGGGAGGACGACCGGGGCGAGGCGATCGTCGCCACCGCGACGATCGTCGTCGAGTGAAGCGGCGCGTCGGAGTCGTGCTGGCCTGCGCGACGTGGCTCGCAGGTGCTGCCGGCGCCGGGGGCCTGGCGCCCGAGCAGCGCCGCTCCGGCTTCGAGTCGATGGGGCCCGCGACGCAGGCGATGCAGCGCGACGACGCCGCCAACCCCGGCATGCTGTCGGTCAGCGACGGCGCGGCGAGGTGGGGGCGGGCCGAGGGCCCTGCCGGACGCGCCTGCGCCGACTGTCACGGCGACGCCCGCCTGTCGATGCGCGGCGCGGCGGCCCGTCATCCCCGATGGGACGAGACGCTCGGTCGCGCAGTCGGGCTCTCGCAGCGGATCGCGCTCTGTCGGGCGCGTCACCAGCAGGTGCCGGGCGGAGCGCCCGAAGGTGTCGAACGCCTGTCGCTGTCGGCCTGGGTCGCGCACGCTTCGCGGGGGCTGCCGGTGCGGCCCGACCCGGACCCGCGGCTCGATGCCGTGCGCGAGCGCGGCCGGCACCTCTTCGAGCGCAGGATGGGACAGCTCGACCTGTCCTGTGCCGACTGCCACGACGCGCGCTGGGGCCGGCGTCTCGGCGGCAGCACCATTCCGCAGGGTCACGCCAACGGCTACCCGCTCTATCGGCTCGAATGGCAGGCGCTCGGCTCGCTGCAGCGGCGCCTGCGCAACTGCATGAACGGCGTGCGGGCCGAGCCCTGGCCGGCCGATGCGCCCGAGTGGATCGAGCTCGAAGCCTTCCTGCAGGCGCGCGGCGAGGCGCTCCCGGTGGAGGCGCCTGCCGTCCGGCCCTGAGCGCCGATCCGGCACCGTCCGGGCCGCCGCCGCGCCGGGATGCGACACTTGCGGTCTGTATGCCGATCACGCCCGTCTCCATCACCGACCGCGCCGCGCTCCTCGCCCGCCTGGAGTCCGCGCCACCTGCGGACCTGCTGGTGGTCGGTGGTGGGGCGACCGGCCTGGGCGTCGCGCTGGACGCGGCCGTGCGCGGCTTCGACACCATCCTGCTCGAGGCCGACGACTTCGCCAAGGGCACCTCGTCGCGCGCGACCAAGCTCGTCCATGGCGGGGTGCGTTACCTCGCGCAGGGCAACCTCGCGCTGGTCCGCGAGGCGCTGCACGAGCGGGCGGCGCTGCTGCGCAACGCCCCGCACCTCGTGTCGCCGATCGCCTTCGTGATGCCCGCCTACCGTCGCTGGGAGCCCTGGTACTACGGTCTGGGCCTCGCCGTCTACGACCGGCTCGCCGGGCGCGACGCGCTCGGCTGCACCGAGCGGCTGGACCGGGCCCGCACGCTGCGCGAGCTGCCCGGCGCGCGGGCCGAAGGGCTGCGCGGCGGCGTGCTCTACTGGGACGGGCAGTTCGACGACGCGCGGCTCGCGCTCGCGATCGCGCGCACCGCCGCCGAGCAGGGCGCGCTGGTGCTCAACCATGTCGAGGTCACCGGCCTGCTGCACGAGGCGGGGAGGGTGGCCGGTGCGCTCGCCCGCGATCGCGAGACCGGTCGCGAGCACCGCGTGCGGGCGCGGGCGGTGATCAACGCCACCGGTGTCTGGGTCGATGCGCTGCGGGCCCGCGACGGCGAGGCGCTCGGGCGCACGGCCGAACCGATGGTCGCCCCCAGCCAGGGCGTGCACCTGGTCGTGGATCGTGCCTTCCTCCCCGGCGACCGGGCACTGCTGGTGCCCTCGACTGCGGACGGTCGTGTGCTGTTCGCAGTCCCGTGGCTCGGCCATACGATCATCGGCACGACCGACACGCCCCGCCGCGACCTGACCCTCGAACCGGAACCCTTCGCCGAGGAGGTCGCGTTCATCCTGCGTGAGGCCGGCCGCTACCTGGCCCGGGCGCCGCGCCCCGAGGACGTGACCAGCGCCTGGGTCGGACTGCGGCCCCTGGTTCGCCCGAGCGGCGATGCCGGCGGCGACACGAAGCGGCTCAGCCGCGAGCACACCGTCGCCGTCAGCGCCTCGGGGCTGGTGACCGTCACCGGCGGCAAGTGGACCACCTATCGCGCGATGGCCGAAGACGTGCTCGAGCAGGCTGCGGCCGCCGGCCTGATCGAGCGCCGGACCGCCGGGGCGACCGCGACGCTGCGCCTGGCCGGAGCGCCCGACGGGCCCGCCACGCACCCCATCGCAGCTCCGGCCGGCCTGCACCTGTACGGCACCGACGCCGCCACCGTCCTCGCGCTGCCCGGTGCCGAGCACCTGCTCGCGCCGGGGCTCACCGAGGCGATGGTGCGTTTCGCAGCACGCCACGAGTGGGCCCGCACCGTCGAGGACGTGCTCGCGCGCCGCTCCCGACTGCTGTTCCTCGATGCGCGCGCCGCCGCGACGGCGGCCCCCGCGGTTGCTGACGTGCTCCAAGCCGAGACCGGCGTCGATCCGCAGCTCGCCGGGTTCGAGGCGCTCGCCGCGCGCTACGCGTCGCTGCCCACATGAACCGCGACGACGCGAGCGTGTCGGGCGCGACTCCCGACGGCGCCGACCTTCCGGACCTTCGCTTCATGCGCGCGGCGCTCGAGGCGGCCGCCCGCGCGCACGCCGCCGGCGAAGTCCCGGTCGGCGCCGTGGTGGTGCGGAACGGCGAGATCCTCGGTCGTGGCTGGAACCGTCCGATCGGCAGCCACGATCCGAGTGCCCACGCCGAGATCGGCGCGCTGCGCGATGCCGCCGCCCGCCTCGGCAACTATCGGCTCCCCGGCTGCGAGCTCTACGTGACGCTCGAGCCCTGCGTGATGTGCGCCGGCGCGATCCAGCACGCCCGGATCGCACGGGTCGTCTGGGGGGCGGCCGACCCGAAGACCGGCGCCTGCGGCAGCGTCGTCGACCTGTTCGCCGAGCCCCGGCTCAACCACCACGCGCGATCGGTCGGCGGCGTGATGGCCGCCGAGTGCGCGCAGACGCTGCAGGCGTTCTTCGCCGATCGCCGCGCGCGGGCCCGGGCGCGGCGGGGGCTGGGCGGGGTAGCGGCCCGCCCAGCGGGCGCTGCGTCGGGGCCGGGCGGACCCGGCCCTTCGGTCGAGCCGGACGACCCGGTCCGTCCGATCGATCCGGCCTGAGGCTCGCGCCCCAGCTCGCCAGCACCTCGATCAGAAAGGAAAACGCCCCGCGCGAAGCGGGGCGTCCAAGGCAGGCGCGGTCCGGTCTACTGGACCCGGGCCTTCGCCTTCAGGTCGGTCTGCAGCGTCTGCACGCGGCGCCGCTCGAGTTCCTGCTTGATCTGCGGGCCGACCTGCTCCATCGGCGGCGGCGCCGGCTCGCGCACGTCGTCCAG
>JBIIPQ010000035.1:0-20954 GCA_044342535.1 Burkholderiaceae bacterium | reverse complement strand
AAGCCGGGCCACAGCGCCACCGGCGTCGGCGTCGCGCCCGGGCCACGGTCGGTGCCGGTCGCCCGGGGCCGACGGGCGGCAGTGGACACGCTCAGGCCGCCGCCGCCGGCTGCTCGGCGAGCACGCGCGGGCTCGGGCGCACGTTCATCGCCATCTGGGCGAGGCCGGCCGCCACGCCGATGAGCACCGCGCCCTTCCAGGCCCATTCGTACGAGCCGAGCGAGGCGTAGATCGCGCCACCGCCCCAGGCCCCGACGAACGAGCCGACCTGATGGCTGAAGAACGCGACGCCGGTGAGCGTGGCCATCCAGCGCAGGCCGAACAGGTGCACCACCAGCCCGTTGACCAGCGGCACCACACCCAGCCACAGCGAGCCCATCGCCGCCGCGAACACCAGCGTGCCGGTGGGCGTGGGCGGCGCGATGAAGTAGACCGCGATGATCGCCGACCGCAGCAGGTAGATGCCGCCGAGCAGCAGGTGCTTGGGGTAACGCTGGCCGAGCCATCCGAACAGGTAGGAGCCGGCGACGTTGAACAGGCCGATCAGCGCGAGCGCGGTCGCGGTCACCGACGGGTCGATGCCGCACAGGTCGAGGTAGGTCGGCAGGTGCGTGGTGAGGAAGACGAGCTGCAGTCCGCAGACGAAGAAGGCGATCGCCATCGTCACGTAGCCGCCGTGCGCGGCGGCCTCGCGCAGCGCTTGCGTGGCCGACTGCTCGGCCGCCTGCGAGGTCGGAAGCTCGATCGCGTCGGCGCGCCCCGCCGCGAGCGCGGCGGGCAACATCACCGCGGCCAGGCCGAGGAAGGCGACGAGCGCGAGCTGCCAGCCGCCGGTGACGATCATCGCCTGGGCCAGCGGCGAGGCGACGACCAGACCGAGCGAGCCCGCCGCCGACACCGCGCCCATCGCGACGCTGCGGCGCGCCGGCGTCACCGTGCGCGCGGTGACGTTCATCGCGAGGTTCGATGCGGTGCATGACAGCGCCAGCCCGATGCACAGCCCCGCGCCGAGCGTGAGCACCAGCGCCGACGGCGCGAGCGCCATGACCGCCAGGCCCAGCGCGTAGACGATCACCCCGGTGACGGCCACCGGTCGCGCGCCGATGCGATCCACCAGGAGGCCCACGAAGGGCTGCGTGATGCCCCAGACGATGTTCTGGATCGCGAGCGCGAGCGAGTAGTCGGCCGCGGTGATGCCGAGGTCGCGGATCACGTGGGGCTGCAGCAGGCCGAGGCTCTGGCGCATGCCCATCGCGAGGCTGAGCATCAGGGCAGCGCCGCCCAGGATCGTGGCGGACTGCGCGCGGGTGAGGTCGGTGGCTTTCATCAGGCGACCGGCGCCGCGAGGGCGCCGGAGCGGCCGAGGATACGGGGCGCGTCAGGCGCACGGAAGGGGCGCGGAACGCCCGGATCGACCGGGCCGTTCCGTTCCGCAGGCCGCCGGCGCACGCTGGGCAGGCGTTGCGCGCTGGGCAGGCGACGCTCGCTCAGGCGGCGGCGGCCATCGCGGGCTGCACGGCCCAGAAGGCGCTCGACGGCACATGGACCAGTTGCGCCGCGGTGCGTCCGCTGGCCCGCACGTGACGCGCGACCAGCTCGAAGCCCAGCGAGTAGCCCGCATGCCTCGGCAGCCCGCGCTCGGGCGCGCCGAAGAACCACGAACGATGGTCGTAGTCGCGCGCATCGAGACGCCGGCGCGCCGTGGCCTCGACATCGGCCAGCTCGGTCGCGTCGAGCGCACGCGCCCAGAACGGCGGCACGCCGCCGCGAAAGCCGGTCTCGAACACGCAGGCGAGGCCTTCGCTCACCAGCGCCTCGCCGAGCGTCAGGCCGTAGCCCGGACGCGTCCAGCGTGCACAGTGGTGCAGCTCGTGCGCGAGCATCGCGATCAGCTCCTCCTCGCCCGCGGCCTCGACCCAGGGATGCACAGGATCGATCCACACGTCGATGCGATCGGCCGCCCAGGCGCGGGCACCGATGCCGGTCTCGCGGATGGTGCGGGCCGGGTCCACGCCGACCGCGACCACGACGCGGTGCGAGAGCGGCAGCAACGGCAGCACCTGTCGCTCGGCGAGATGCAGGACGCGCTCCAGGAAGCCGCGAAGGCGGACCATCCGGTCGGGGTCCTGTCCGCTGGAGGCGGGTTCGAAGAAGTCGAGCTGGAGCGGCATGGCGTTCGATCCGCTGCGAACGGATCCATCGGAGGGCGCCGGTCCGAACCCCCGGTCCGACATGGGATCCATGGTAGGGGCGCGACCGCTCTCCGCCATGGCCGCCGGTCGGGCGCGCGGCCCGTCCGGCGGCGGAGGGTGTGCGCGCTGCGGGGATCACCGAGGCGATGCCCGCCGGTCAGCCGAGCGCGGGCAGCAGCCGCGCGGCCCACAGCGCCTGCGCATGCGCCGCGCGGAAGAAGCCGAAGTGACCGATGCGGCGCAGGCCGACCTCGCGCGGCGCGATCCGGTCGAGCCGCATCGGCGCATTCGTGTACAGCGCGTGCAGCGACGCGATGCTGCGCGCCGACATCATCTCGTCGTCGGTGAAGGACAGCGACACGATCGGGGTGCGCACCGCGTCGAACCGCTCGCGCGCGATGGCGCCCTCGGCGCTCGCGACGTAGTCCGGCGACAGGCACCAGCGCCGCCACTGCCGGATCACGCCCTCGGGCAGGTCGCCGACCATGCCGAGCCGGCGGCCCGGGAAATAGCCGAACACCGGGGTGAGGAGCGGCGCCGCCACCCACCACAGCAGCCACACCTTGCGGCGCAGCGCCGGCACGTTGTCGCGCCAGTAGCCGCTGCCGGAGGCCACCGTGACGATGCGCTCGATGCGGTCGCGGTTCGGCACGAAGGGCAGGATCTGGCCGCCGAGGCTGTGGCCGATCCAGTGGAGCGGGCGGCCGGGCGCGAGCGCCGCCGCCGCATCCACCATCGCCGCGCAGTCGAGCCTCGCCCAGTCCAGGATGTCGGTGCGGAACCCGCGCAGCCCGCCGCGGCGCGAGTCGCCCATGCCGCGGTAGTCGAAGGTCGCGACCGCGAAGCCCTCCCCGACCAGCCATCTCGCGAAGTCCTCGTAGTACGACTGCGGCACGCCCATCGCGGGGACCACGAGGACGGCGGCACGCGGCGCGTGCGTGGGCACCCGGAAGCGGGCGGCGATCGGATGGCCGTCGGCGGCGGGAACGTCGCGTCCGATCGGCTCGGGAACGGGCTGGTCGTGGCTCATCGGGAGACCTTTTATTTGTAGACCGGTCTGTATACTAACAACCGGTCCCCCGGGCATGTCAATGCCCCGCACCACGCGTTACGATCCCCGCCATGGCCCGTCCCCGCATCGACCGCGAGCATCCCGACAGCCCGGCCCGCGCGATCGCCGTCGCGATGGCGACGCTCCTGCGCCGGCGCGGCTACCACGGCGCCGGGCTCAACGAGGTGGTGGCCGAGAGCGGCGCACCGCGCGGCTCGGTCTATCACCACTATCCGCAGGGCAAGGACGCGATCGGTGCGGCCGCGGTGCGGCTGGTTGGCTCGGGCGTGCTGCGGGCGCTGGGCGGCGGCGCGCACGGGGGCGACACGCCCCACGCCGCAGGCCGCACGCCGCGCGAGGCGCTCGGCGTGATCGCCGCGCAGCTCTCGGGCTGGCTGCAGCGCTCGGGCTTCGACGAGGGCTGCCCGGTGGTGGGCGCCGCGCTTGCGCTCGGCCCCGACACGCCGCTCACCCGCGAGGCCTGTGCCGAGGCCTTCGCGGGATGGGTCGAGGCGCTCGCGGCGGTCTACGGCGACGGCGGCATCGATGCCGCGCGCGCCGTGCCGCTCGCGCGGCTGTCGATCTCGGCGCTGGAAGGCGCAGTGGGCCTGTGCCGCGCGCAGCGCTCGATCGAGCCGATGCGCGAAGTCGCCGCCGAGCTCGGCGCGCTGCTCGATGCGGCCTCGGGTGCCGGAGCATCGGGAGCCGCGCCCGCGCCGGCGCGCCGCGCGGCCCGGACCACGATCCCGTCCGCTGCGCACGCGTCGCCCGCTGCGCGCCGCCTCCGCGGCATCCGGCGCTGACCGGCGCTGCCCAGCGCAGCTCGCTGCCGCCTGGCGCTGACCGGCGCTGCCCGGCGTTGACCGGCGGCCTGCCGGGCCGCAGGATCGGCCTTCGCGCAGCGCGGCCGCTCCGGCCCGCGACCGACGCGAACCAACCCCACGAGGAGGAGACGACATGGCGAGCTTCGTTCTGGTCCACGGCGCCTGGCACGGCGGCTGGTGCTACCGCGACACCGCGCGGATGCTGCGCGCCCAAGGCCACACCGTGATCACCCCGACGCACACCGGCGTCGGCGAGCGTGCCCACCAGGCGAACGAGGCGATCACGCTCGAGACCCACGTGCGCGACGTCGTCGGCGCGATCGAGGCCGAGGAGCTGCACGACGTGATCCTCTGCGGCCACTCGTACGGCGGCATGGTGATCACCGCGGTGGCCGACCGGCTGCCGGGTCGCGTCAAGGCACTGGTCTACCTCGACGCGTTCGTGCCCGAGCACGGCCAGTCGCTGATCCAGCTCCTCGACGTGGCGCTGCCGCCCGAGGTCGCGCAGGTGTTCATCGGGGGCTTTCGCGGCTCGGCGCAGACCGATCACACCGGCATGATGGCGCCCATTCCCGCGGAGGTCTTCAACATCGCCGAGGCGAACCGCGCGTGGGTGAACCGGCGCTGCGTGGCGCAGGCGCTCGCGACCTTCGAGATGCCGGTGCTGCTGTCCGGCGGCGGCCTCGCGTCGGTGAGTCAGCGGGTCTACGTGCTCGCCGACGGCTGGGATCCCAGCCCGTTCCGGCATTTCGCGAAACAGTGCGAGGGGCGCGCGGGGTGGTCGGTCGTGAAGCTTGCGTGCAGCCATGACGTGATGGTCGACATGCCGAGCGAGCTGGCCGACGTGCTCGCGGGTCTGGCCTGAGCCCGCGATGATCGACGTCGCCTGGTCGCTGTTCGTCGTCACCTCGCTGGTGGTGATCGCCACGCCCGGCCAGGACATGCTGCTGGTGATGTCGCGCTCGATCGCGCAGGGGCCGGCCGCGGGCGTGGTCACCGCGGCTGGCGTCGGCACCGGGCTGCTCGGCCATACCGTGCTCGCGACGCTCGGCCTCGGCGCGGTGCTGACCGCTTCGGAGTGGGCGTTCGTCGCGCTGAAGGTCGTCGGCGCAGCCTACCTGGTGTGGCTGGGCATTGGGCTGCTGCGCACGCGCAGCGCCTCGATCGAGGTCGACCGGGCGCCGCCGCGCTCGCTGCCCCGGCTGTTCGCGGACGGTGCGCTGTCGAACCTGTCGAACCCGAAGATCGCGGTCTTCTACTTCGCGTTCCTGCCGCAGTTCGTCGCCCGCGACGCAGACCATCCGACGCTCGCGATCGCGGTGCTCGGCACGGTGTTCGCGCTGCTGACCTTCGCGGTCAAGGGGCCGGTGGGCGCGGCGGCGGGGATGCTGTCCGCGTGGCTGCGCCGCCGCCCGAGGGTGCTGGTATGGGTGTACCGGTGCAGCGGGCTGGTGATGCTGGGGCTGGGGATCAGGCTGGTGATGGAGCGCCGGGGTTAGGCGGCGCTACCGCGACCTCAATGCTCGCGCGCTCCGCGCGCTGCGCCGTTCGTGGGACGGCCGGACCAGTGGTCCGGCCTGCCGTGGAACCGGGCGACTGCGTCGCCCTCTCCACGGGTCCCACTCACACCCAAGCCTGCAGCACGTAGTCGTACGCCGCCTGCCCGTTCATCATGTCCACCCGCTGCAGCACGATCGCGAACACGCCGTTCGCCCCGCGCCGCAGCGTGTGGCGGTACGAGCCGCCGAAGTGCCGCACCGTGTCGCGCCGCAGCTCCATCATCTGGAAGCGCGAGTACACCCGAACCGTGTCGGCCTCGACCGACTCGATCACGACGTTGCCCACCAGGTGGTTGGTGCCCCAGGCGGCCGCCTGCGACCAGGCGTTCGGATGCCCGAGGCGGCCCATGCGGACCTCCATCAGCAGCCGGTCCTCGGCGAAGATCGACGGCTCGCCCAGCCAGTCGGTCTGCTCCGGCATGACCGGCATCCAGTAGACGCCGTCGTCGGCGAACAGCTCGGTCCATTCCTGCCAGCGGCGGGCGTCGAGCAGCGCCGCCTGCCGGAACAGGAAGGTCTCGACCTCGCGCTGCAGCGCCACCGAGGCGTGCGTGACGTCGGGCACGTACTGCGTGGACGGACGCGCGCCGCGCCCCATGTGCTCGGGTGCGATCGACTCCGCGCCGGTCATCGACTCGACGCCGAGCGCCTCGATCACGACACCGGTGCCGAGGGCCTTGCTGACCTGGTCTTTGCTCATCGTCGTTCTCCTCAGGCGACCACGGTCTGCGCGAGCGCGGGGGCCATGTACTCGGCCCACGCGCGGAACTGGCTGCGCATCACCGCCTCGGACGTGCCGTTGTTCGAATAGATCACGCCGTCGCGCTCGGTGTCGCCACCGTAGTTGCGGTGGAAGCTGACCCACTCGCCGCCCTTGGACTCCAGGCCCCACTGGCCCTTGGTCCAGTTCTCCAGGTCGTCGGCGTTGATCATCGTCGCCGGCGAGTTCACCAGGTTGTAGTACCAGAGCGAGCGACGGTAGATGGCCTCGGGGGCACCCTTGAGGCGGAAGTGCCAGATCTCGGACAGGGTCTTGTTGGCGGCCATCGGGCGCAGGCAGCGCAGCTGCTGCAGCGGCGACTGCACCGACAGGTACGGGTACACCAGCACGTGGTGGATGCTGCGCGACAGGTATTCCTCGGTCTTCTCCTCGCCGTAGGCGGCCTTGAGCTGCGCCTCGTGCTCGAGCGTGTCCGGGTCGGTCGGGCGCAGCCCCATGTAGCCCTTGAGGATGCCGTGGCCCTTGGGGAAGTTGACCGTCTGCACCGAGTCCCACTGGTCGAAGCTCGACGCGAAGGTCGACAGGTAGTGGAAGAACAGCGGCGCACTGCCCTGCTCGGCCTTCACCCGGTTCTCGATGCGCCGCGCCGGCACCCCGGTGCTCTGGTGGGTGACCGACGGATGCAGCGCATCGAGCTGGTTCTCCATGAAGAACTTCCAGTTCGAGTGCTGGATCACGCGGTGGCAGACCGGCACCACCTCGACCTCGCCGACCGGCGAGCGGTCGCACATGTCGTCGAAGGCGACCTTCGCCTCGCCCAGGAATTCGGCGAGCGACGGGCCCTCGGCCGACAGGCTCGCGAACACGAAGCCGCGGTAGCTGTCGACGCGCGCGGCGGCCTTCATGCTGCAGTCGGGGTTGTCGGTGGTCAGGCGCGTGCCCTCGTAGCCCTTCATCAGCGGGATCGCGCGCACGCGGCCGTCGAGATGGAAGGTCCAGGCGTGGTACGAGCAGACGAACGCCTTTCCGGTGTTGCCCTTCTGGTTGCCGCAGAGCTCCACGCCGCGGTGCGGGCAGCGGTTGTAGAGCACGCGCACCGAGCCGTCCTGGTCGCGCACCATCACCATCGGCTGGCGGCCGATCTGCAGCGTCCAGTAGTCGCCGACCTTCGGCACCTGGGACTCGTGGCCGCAGTACACCCAGGTCTTCTCCCAGATGTGTTCCATCTCGAGATCGAAGATCGCGGGGTCGGTGTAGACGCTGCGGTGGACTCGGTCGGGCTCGACGAGGTCGTTCACGTTCATGGCGGTGTCTCCGTGCGGGGCCCGCATCGGCGGCTCGGCCGGGCGGGAACGCATCGATCTTAACCAGCGCCCGAGTCGGCGGTGCATGAATCGACTTGCCTGATCCATGTTCGCAGGTTATGTATGGGCCATGCCGTCCGACATCGATCCCCGCCGCATCGCGCAGCTCGCCGCGGCCGTGCGCTGCGGCAGCCTCACCGCCGCTGCGACCGAGCTCGGCCTCACGCAGCCGGCGCTGTCCAAGTCGATCCGCGAGCTCGAGCGCGCGCTCGGCGTGCGCGTGCTCGAGCGCGGACGCTTCGGGGTCGCCCCGACCGAGGCCGGCGATGCGCTGGTGGCGCGTCACCGCGCGATCGAGGCGGAGTTGCGCGCGGCCGCCGACGAGATCGACGCGATCCGCGGCGCGCACAGCGGCCGGGTGGTCGTCGGCTGCGGGCCGTCGGAGGCGACCCGGCTGCTGCCGATGGCGCTCGACGCGCTGCATGCGGCCGACCCCGGGCTGCGGGTGACCGTGCTCTACGGCCTGAACGAGGCGCTGATGCCGATGGTGCGACGGGGCGAGGTGGACTTCGCGCTGTCCTCGGTGCCGCGCACCGCCTCCGCTCCCGAGCTGCAGCACGAGACACTGCACGCCGACACCGCGGTGGTGGTCGCGCATGCCGACCATCCGCTCGCCGCGCGGCGCAGCGTGAAGCCCGCCGAGCTGGCCGGCCAGCGCTGGGTGCTGGCGCGCCGCCACGAGCTCGAGCGCCGCGCGCTCGACGACCTCTTCCTGCAGGCGGGTCTGGTGCCGATCGACGCCGAGGTGGAGACGACCTCGGCCGGGCTGATGAAGGCGGTGGTGCTGCAGGGCCGGCACCTGAGCTTCCTGCCGCGCGAGCTGATCCACTGGGAGGAGCGCGCGGGCCTGCTGCGGCCGGTGCCGGTGGCCGCACCGCAGTGGTCGCGCGCGGTGGGCCTCACGCGGCGGCGGCGCGGGCGGCTCTCGCCGGCGGCGGCGGCGCTCGCCGCGGCGTTGCGCGGGGTGGCGCCGCGACTGGGCAGTCTGCGCGGCGGGCGCTGAGTCAGACGCCCAGATAACGCTGCCACACCCCGCGGTCCGCATCGAGCTCGGCCGAGCTGCCGCGCCAGGCGATCGTGCCGCGCTCGACGATCACATGGCGGTCGGCGATCTGGATCAGGCGGTTCACGTACTTGTCGATGACGAGGATGGTCTGGCCGGCCTCGCGCAGCTCGCGCAGGCAGCGCCAGATCTCCTCGCGGATCAGCGGCGCCAGGCCCTCGGTGGCCTCATCGAGGATCAGCAGCCGCGGGTTGGTGACCAGCGCGCGGCCGATCGCGAGCATCTGCTGCTCGCCGCCGGAGAGCTGGTTGCCGAGGTTGTCGCGACGCTCGGCCAGCCGCGGGAACAGCGCGTAGACGCGCGTCGCGTCCCACACGCCGCCGCGCGCCTCGCCGCCGCGGCGCGCGGCGAACGCGGTCAGGTGCTCGTCGACCGACAGGTTGGGGAAGACCTGCCGGCCCTCGGGCACCACCGCCAGGCCCATGCGCGCGATGCGGTCCGCGGGCAGGCCGCGCACCTCGGCGCCGTCGAAGGCGACCCGTCCGGCGCGCGAGGCCACCAGGCCCAGGATCGAACGCACCAGCGTGGTCTTGCCCATGCCGTTGCGCCCGAGCAGGCCGACCACTTCGCCGGCACGCACCTCGAGATCGATGCCGAACAGCACCTGGCTCGCGCCGTACGCGGTCTCGAGCCGCTCGACCGCGAGCAGCGGCGCGGCGCTCACCGGTGCACCTCGTCGCCGAGGTAGGCGGTGACCACCTCGGGGTCGTTGCGCACCGCGTCCGGCAGCCCCGAGGCGATCACGCGGCCGTTGACCAGCACCGACACCCGGTCGGCGAGCCGGAACACCGCGTCGACGTCGTGCTCGACCAGCAGCACCGTCGCCTTCGTGCGCACGCGCTCGATCAGCTCGACCATCCGCGCCGACTCCTCGGGCCCGGTGCCGGCCATCGGCTCGTCGAGCAGCAGCAGCCGCGGGCGCGTGGCGAGCGCGACGCCGACCTCGAGCGCGCGTTGCTCGCCGTGCGACAGCGCCGCGGCGGGCATGTCGGCGCGCGCGGCCAGGCCGATCTCGCCGAGCAGCGCGCGGGCCTCGTCAGCGATGGCGGTGTCGCGCGACACCGGGCGCCAGAACGACAGGTTGCGGCCGTCGCGCGCCTGCACCGCGATCGCGAGGTTCTCGACGGCGCTGAAGCTGCGAAAGAGCCGGGTGATCTGGAACGAGCGGGCGAGGCCGAGCTTCACGCGCCGATGCTGCACCAGGCGGGTGATGTCCACGCCGGCGAAGCGGATCTCGCCGTGGTCGGGCATCAGCGTGCCCGAGAGCTGCGCGATCAGGCTGGTCTTGCCGGCGCCGTTGGGGCCGATCAGCGCATGGACCTCGCCCTCGGCGACCGCCAGCGTCACGTCGTCGGTGGCGACGACGCCACCGAAGCGCTTGCGCAGGCCGCGCACCGCGAGCAGCGTCGCGGCGGCCGCGCCGGCGGACCCGCGCGCCGAGGCCGGCACCGCGCTCACTTGCGCCCCGCCCCGCGCCCGAGCGCGCGCGACACCAGCCCCACCAGCCCGCGCGGCGCGTACAGCACGATCGCGAGCAGGATCCAGCCGACCCAGAACTGCCAGTGCACGGTGTAGGCCGAGATGACCTCCTCGAGCAGCAGCAGCACGAAGGCGCCGAGCACGCCGCCCCACAGCGTGCCCACGCCGCCGAGGATCACCATCACCATCAGCGTGCCCGACTGCGTCCAGTGCAGCACGTTCGGGTTCACGTAGTTCTGCTGGTTCACCATCAGCGCGCCGGACAGCCCGCCCAAGGCCGCTGCGATCACGAACAGCACCAGCTTGTAGCGGAAGGTCGGCACGCCGATCGCCTCGGCACGCACGTCGTCGTCGCGCATCGCGAGCACGATGCGCCCGAAGCGCGAGCCCATGATCCGGTGCACCGCCAGCAGCGTGCCGGCGAGGCAGGCGAGCACGACGAAGTAGAAGGTCGCGTCGTCCTTGAGGTTCAGCCCGAAGCCGAGCGAGGAGCGCAGCTTGAGGTTCAGGCCCTCGTCGCCGCCGTAGGCCTTCACGCTGTTGACCAGGTAGAACAGCATCTGCGCGAAGGCGAGCGTGATCATGATGAAGTACACGCCGCGGGTGCGCAGCGACACCGCGCCGATCACCGTGGCGAACAGCGCGGCGATGCCCATCGCCAGCGGGATGCCGATCCAGCCGCTGACCACGCCCTCGGTGATCAGGATGCCGACCGTGTACGCGCCGATGCCGAAGAAGGCCGCATGCCCGAAGGACACCAGGCCGCCGTAGCCCAGCACGAGGTTCAGGCTGGTGGCGGCGATCGCATAGATCATCATCCGGCTGGCGACGCTGACGTAGAAGCTCGCGTCGAGCGCCTGCATCGCGAACGGGAAGGCGATCGCGGCGAAGGCCAACGCGAGCAGGGCGACGCGCGCGGCCGGCGACGGGCCGGTCGAGGCGGTGGCGGTGGCGGAGGCGGCAGAGGCGGCAGAGGCGGCAGGTGTCATCGGAAGCTGGCTACCCACGCGCCGGGAACAGGCCCTGCGGCCTGACGAACAGCACCACCGCCATCAGCAGGTAGACCGCGATCGAGGCGACCGCCGGCCCCGCGGCACTGGCGAACTGCGGCGGCAGGAACTCGCGGAACAGGTGGGGCAGCACCGTGCGCCCGGCGGTGTCGACGAAGCCCACCAGCAGCGAGCCGACCAGCGCGCCGCGGATCGAGCCGATGCCGCCGATCACGATCACCACGAAGGCGAGGATCAGGATGCCCTCGCCCATGCCCACCTGCACCGCCAGCAGCGGCCCGAGCATCGCGCCCGCCACCGCGCACAGCGCCGCGCCGATGCCGAACACCGCGGTGAACAAGCGCCGGATGTCGACGCCCATCGCCATCGCCATCTCGCGGTTCGACGCACCCGCGCGCACCAGTGCGCCCATGCGGGTCTGGGTCACCAGCAGGTACAGCAGCAGCGCGAGCGCCAGGCCCACGCCGATGATCAGCAGCCGATAGGCCGGGTAGTACAGGCCCGGCAGCAGCTCCACCGGCCCGGACAGCGCCGCCGGCGCCGACAGCGGCAGGTCGCTGCCCCAGACCATGCGCACGCCCTCGTTGATGATCAGGATCAGCGCGAAGGTGGCGAGCACCTGCGACAGGTGGTCGCGCGCGTAGAGCGAGCGCAGCAGCGTCATCTCCAGCACCATCCCGAAGACCGCCGCCGCGGGGATCGCCAGCAGCACGCCGGCCACGAACGAGCCGGTGAGCTGCACGAACCAGGCCGCGAGGAACGCGCCGACCATGTACAGCGAGCCGTGCGCGAGGTTGATCATGTCCATGATCCCGAACACCAGCGTCAGGCCGGCGGCGAGCAGGAACAGCATCAGGCCGAACTGCAGGCCGTTCAGTGACTGCTCGAGGAGGAGGAGACCGGACACGATCCTCCCCGATCACTTCATCCCGCAGTCCTGCACATACGCGTCGCCGTGGTTCCTGAAGATCGGCTCGCCCAGCGTCTTGTTCACCAGCCGGCCCTGCGCGTCCTTGCCCACCACCCGCAGGTAGTAGTTCTGGATCGGGTACTGGTTGGTGTTGAACTTGAAGTCGCCGCGGACGGACTGGAACTTGGCGGCCTTGAGCGCGCGGCGCACCGCGTCCTTGTCCTCGATCTTGCCCTTGACCTCGCGCACCGCCGAGTCGATCAGCTGCGCGGCGTCGTAGCCCTGCGAGGCGTACACGCTCGGCAGCCGCTTGTACTCCTTCTCGAACTCGGCGACGAACTTCTTGTTGGCCGCGTTCGGCAGGTCGAGCGCCCAGTGGGCGGTGTCGAAGGTGCCGAGCATCGCGTCGCCGACCGGGCGGATGATGTCCTGGTCCGCACCGAAGCCCGGCTGCAGCAGGGACATGTCCTTGGACAGGCCGGCGCCGACGAACTGCTTGATGAAGTTGATGCCCATGCCGCCCGGCAGGAAGGTGTAGACCGCATCGGGCTTGGCGGCGCGCACCTCGGCGAGCTCGGCCGAGTAGTCGAGCTGGCCGAGCTTGGTGTAGACCTCGCCGGCGACCTGGCCCTTGAAGTAGCGCTTGAAGCCCGCGAGCGAGTCCTTGCCGGCCTGGTAGTTCGGCGCGATCAGGTAGACCTTCTTGAAGCCCTTGTTGGTCGCGTTCTGGCCGGCGGCCTCGTGGTACGCGTCGTTGGGCCAGGACACCGCGAAGAAGTACGGGTTGCACTCCTTGCCGGCGAGCGGCGAGGGCGCGGCATTCGGCGAGATGTAGAAGGTCTTGCTGTCGAAGGCCTCGGGCACTGCGGCCAGCATGATGTTGGAGAACACCACGCCGGTCATGAAGTCGACGCGGTCGCGCTTGATGTTCTTCTCGAACAGCTGCTTGGCGACGTCGGGCTTGAACTGGTCGTCGGCGACCAGCACCTCGGCGGGCAGGCCGCCGAGCTTGCCGCCATTGAGCTTCACGGCCAGCAGGAACGCGTCGCGGATGTCGACGCCGAGCGCGGCGGACGGTCCGGACAGCGTGCTGACGAAGCCGACCTTGACCTTGTCGGCGGCGGCGGCCGGCCCGGCGAGCAGTAGCCCGGCGGCGAGTGCGGCGGCGAAAAACGGGCTCGAGGCGGTGCGCATCGGGGGATCTCCTGGCGGGATCGGAGCGGCCGGGACGGCCGCGAAGGCGCCGATTATGGCAGCGGCTCCGCCCGCGCGGGAGGCCCCTGCGCCTATCATCGGGGGTCGACGCGTCCCCGGACCCGGGCCGCGCGCAGGAGACCGATCCCCGATGACCGCCACCGCCCGCCTGATCCGCCACGACGACGTCGGCGTGATCGAGCTCGACAACCCGCCCGTCAACGCGCTCGCCCTCGGACTGCGCGTCGGGCTCGAAGCCAGCCTGGAAGCGGCGCTCGGCGACCCCTCGATCGTGGCCATCGTGCTGGCCGGCGCCGGACGCATGTTCTGCGGCGGCGCGGATCTGCGCGAGTTCAACACGCCCGCGGCCGCGCAGCCCCCGTTCACCGGCGAGCTGCGCACGCGCATGGACCGCTCGCCCAAGCCGATCGTGGCCGCCATCCACGGCAGCGCGCTCGGCGGCGGCCTCGAGATGGCGCTGGCCTGCCACTACCGCGTCGCGGCCGCGGGCACCCAGCTCGGACTGCCCGAGGTCAAGCGCGGGCTGCTGCCCGGCGGCGGCGGCACGCAGCGCCTGCCGCGGATGGTGGGCGTGGCGACCGCGCTGCGCATGATCGTCACGGGCGATACGGTCGATGCAGCCGGCGCGAAGGCGATCGGGCTGGTCGACGAGGTGGCGACCAGCGACGTGCGCACCGCCGCGATCGCCTTCGCCCGCGCCGCCGCCGCCCGCGGCGGGCACCATCCGGTGGCCTCGAGCCGCGAGGCGCGCATCGCCGACGCCGACGCCGACGCCTTCTTCGCCGCCGAGCGCACGCGCGTCAAGGCCGAGGCGCGCGGTCTCGAGGCGCCGCTCGAATGCCTCGCCTGCGTGGAGGCCGCGACCCGGCTGCCCTTCGACGAAGGCCTGGCCTTCGAGCGCGCGCGCTTCCGGGTGCTGGTCGAGGGCACGCAGTCCAAGGCGCTGCGCCACCTGTTCTTCGCCGAGCGCGCCGCCGCGCGCATCCCCGGCATCGCCGAGGACCAGGCCGCCCGCCCGGTGCGCACCGTCGGCGTGATCGGCGCGGGCACCATGGGCGGGGGCATCGCGATGAGCCTGGCCAACGCCGGGCTCGACGTCGTCCAGCTCGAGACCGAGCAGGCCGCGCTCGACCGCGGCCGCGCCACGATGACCCGCAACTGGGCCGGCACCGTCGCCAAGGGCAAGCTGTCGCAGGACGAGATGGACCGGCGCCTCGCCCGCGTGCGCGGCACGCTGCGCTACGAGGACCTGGCCGACGTCGACATGGTGATCGAGGCGGTCTTCGAGGACATGGCGGTCAAGCGCGCGGTGTTCGGACGCCTCGACGCGGTCTGCCGCCCCGGCGCCATCCTCGCGTCGAATACCTCGCGGCTCGACATCGACGAGATCGCGCGCAGCACCTCGCGCCCGCAGGACGTGGTGGGCCTGCACTACTTCTCGCCGGCCCACGTGATGCGGCTGCTGGAGGTCGTGCGCGGCACGCAGACCGCGCCCGACGTGATCGCGACCTCGATGGCCTTCGGTCGCGCGACCGCGAAGCTGCCGGTGCTGGTGGGCAACTGCGACGGCTTCGTCGGCAACCGGATGCTGTCGGCCTACGGCCGCGAGGCCGGCTTCCTGCTCGAGGAGGGCGCGAGCCCGGCACAGGTCGACGGCGCGCTGCAGCGCTTCGGGCTGGCGATGGGCCCGTTCCGCATGGGCGACCTCGCCGGCCTCGACATCGGCTGGGCGGGCCGCAAGCGGCAGGCCGCGACACGCCCGAAGCACCTGCGCTACAGCCGCGTCGCCGACCGCATCTGCGAACTCGGGCGCTTCGGCCAGAAGACCGGCGCAGGCTGGTACCGCTACGAGGCCGGCAGCCGCACGCCGATCCCGGATCCCGAGGTCGAGCGCATCATCGCCGAATGCGCGGCCGAGGCCGGCATCGCGCGCCGCACGATCGCCGACCAGGAGATCGTCGAGCGCACGATGTACGCGCTGGCCAACGAAGGCGCCAAGATCCTCGCCGAGGGCGTCGCGCTGCGCGCCTCGGACATCGACCTCGTCTACGTGAACGGCTACGGCTTCCCGGCGTACCGCGGCGGTCCGATGCACTTCGCGGACACGATCGGCCTCGCCGAAGTGGCCGAACGCGTCGTGCAGTTCCACGCCGCGCACGGCGACTGGTGGACCCCGGCACCCCTGCTCCTCGAACGCGCCGCCGCAGGCCGCGGCTTCAACGACAAGGCATGACCATGACCGACGCAGTGATCGTCTCGACCGCCCGCACCCCGATCGGCAAGGCCCATCGCGGCGCCTTCAACGCCACCACCGGCCCCACGCTGGGCGCGCACGTGATCGCGCACGCCGTGAAGCGCGCCGGCGTCGACCCGGCCGAGGTCGAGGAGGTGATCCTCGGCGTGGGCCGCCCCGAGGGCAGCACCGGCGGCAACGTCGCGCGCCAGAGCGCCATCAAGGCCGGCCTGTCGGTCGGCTCCACCGGCTCGGTGATCAGCCGCGCCTGCGGCTCCGGCCTGAACGCCATCGCGGCGGCCGCCCACCGCGTGATCGTCGACCGCGTACCGATCGTGGTGGCCGGCGGCATGGAGTCGATCAGCCTCACGGTCAACGACAAGACCAACACCTTCATGGCCCGCGACCCCTGGGTGCTCGAGCACAAGCCCTCGCTGTACGACACCATGATCCAGACCGCCGAGACGGTCGCGAAGCGCTACGGCATCTCGCGCGAGGTCCAGGACCAGTACGGCGCGCGCAGCCAGCAGCGCGTGGCCGCGGCGCTCGCCGCCGGCCGCTTCGACGCCGAGGTGGTGCCGCTGACCACGATGAAGGCGATCACCAACAAGGACACCAACGAGACGCTGATGCAGGAGGTCACCCTGCAGCACGACGAGGGCATCCGCGGCGACACCACCTACGAAGGCGTCGCCAAGCTCAAGCCGGTGATGGAGGGCGGCAGCATCACCGCCGGCAACGCGAGCCAGCTGTCCGACGGCGCGTCGGCCTGCGTGGTGATGGACCGCAAGCTGGCCGAGCAGCGCGGCCTGCAGCCGCTGGGCATCTTCCGCGGCTTCGCGACCGCCGGCTGCGAGCCCGACGAGATGGGCATCGGCCCGGTGTTCGCCGTGCCGCGCCTGCTCGAGCGCGCGGGCCTGAAGGTCGCCGACATCGGCCTGTGGGAGCTGAACGAGGCCTTCGCCGTCCAGGTGCTCTACTGCCGAGACAAGCTCGGCATTCCGGACGACCGCCTCAACGTCGACGGCGGCGGCATCGCGGTCGGCCATCCCTTCGGCATGTCCGGCGCGCGGCTGGTCGGCCATGCGCTGGTCGAGGGCAAGCGCCGCGGCGTGAAGTACGTGGTGGTGACGATGTGCATCGCCGGCGGGATGGGGGCGGCGGGTCTGTTCGAGGTGGCATGAAGCTCTCCGGCATCCCCTTCGGCACCACCGACTGGTCGACGGTCGAGCGTACCGAGCACCGCGGCGAGCGCGGCGTCGCGCACTGGCGCACCCGGCACTTCGGCGACATCCGCGTGCGGATGGTCGAGTACTCGGCGGGCTACCTCGCCGACCACTGGTGCGAGAAGGGCCACATCCTGCTGTGCCTCGCGGGCCGGCTCGACACCGAGCTCGCCGACGGCCGGACCTTCGTGCTGACCCCGGGGACGAGCTACCAGGTGGCCGACGGTGCGGAGCCGCACCGCTCGTCGACCGACGCGGGCGCGACGCTGTTCATCGTGGACTGAGCGAAGCGTGCCGCGCCCTCGCGCGGCACGCTTCGCGTCGCGTCAGCCCGCGTCGGCCTCGCGCCGCGGCTTCTTCGCACCGAACGGATAGGCGCCACCGCTCGGTCCCTTGCCCTTGGGCGGCACCTTCAGCGAGATCAGCATCGTCGCGGCGAGCGTGACCACGGTGAAGACCAGCGACCAGGCGACCGGGATCTTGTAGATGTCGATCAGCAGCATCTTCGTGCCGATGAACACCAGCACGATCGCCAGGCCGTAGGACAGCAGGTGGAAGCGCTCGTGCATGCCCGCGAGCAGGAAGTACATCGCGCGCAGGCCGAGGATCGCGAACACGTTCGAGGTCAGCACGATGAACGGGTCGGTGGTGATCGCGAAGATCGCCGGGATCGAGTCGACCGCGAACACCAGGTCGACGATGCCGATCAGTACGATCACCACCAGCAGCGGCGTGGCCATCTTCACGCCGTTCACCACCGTGAAGAAGCGCTCGCCGTCGTAGCCCGGCGCGATCTTGAACTTGCGGTTGATCCACTTCAGCGCGGGGTTCGAGCCGAGGTCGGGCTCCTGCCCGGCCGCCCACCACATCTTCACGCCGGTGAAGACCAGGAACGCGCCGAACACGTACAGCACCCAGTGGAACTGCGTGATCAGCCACGCACCGATCAGGATCATGCCGGCGCGCATCACCAGCGCGCCGAGGATGCCGATCATCAGCACGCGCTTCTGGTAGGCCGCGGGCACCGCGAAGTAGGTGAACACCATCAGGAACACGAAGATGTTGTCGACCGCGAGCGCCTTCTCGACCAGGTAGCCGGTGACGAACTCGAGCGCCTTGGCATCGGCCATCGCGGACGCGGCCGCATCGCTGGAAGTGCCGCCGAGGTACCACCACAGCCAGCCGACGAAGACGAAGGACACCCCGACCCAGAGGAGCGACCAGATGCCGGCCTCGCGCATCGTGACGGTGTGGGCGCCCTGCTTGTTGAGGGCGAAGAAGTCGATCGCGAGCGCGATGACGACGAAGATCGCGAACAGCGACCACAGCAGCGGCGTGCCGATGGAAATCAACAGGAAGGACCTTTTCGGCCGCCATGGCGGGCGGCATGCGTTGGACGAAGGTCCTCCGCTGGTCTTGCCGTCCGGCGTGCACGAGGCGCGACGGAACGCGGGCACCGGATGTCCGATCGACCGCCACGTCGACCGGCACCGTATTGACGATGCCGCGGGAGGGACCACGCGGGGTCCCTGCCGGCTACTCCCCGGGAGAGGAATCTGGATTGAAGCGCGAGCCGGTACGCGGCGTCAACGAAGCCCCGCGCCGCGCGGGGGCTTCGGAGGCGGGTGGCCGACGGACGGCGCACGGGGCGCCGACGCGACGCGTCCGGCACAGGGGTCGCGCACAGCGCGGCGCGGCGCGGCGCTGCGGGTCAGCGAATCCCGAGCGGCACGCCCGCCATGAGCGCGGCGAGCAGCACGACATGCAGCCCGATCGTCAGCCGCAGCATGCTGCGGAAGAAGGGCTTGCGCGTCTTGTGGCGCAGCAGCCGCTGCGCGAGCAGCGCGCCCGGCCAGCCGCCGACCAGCGCGAGCCAGTGCAGCGTGCGCTCGGACACGCGGCGGGCGCCCTGCACGGCGGCCCGCTTGTCGAGCGCATAGACCGCGAAGGTGATCGCGCTGGCCACGAGGTAGCCCAGCAGGATCCACGGCCAGGCGGCGCCGGGTTCGACGCCACTCACGGCACAGCCTCGCGACGGACCAGCCGCGGATCCGGCTCCGGCCTCACGCCGGACGGCCGTCCGCGTGCAGCGCGAGGATGTCGGCGATCGCGCGGTTGAGCGGCGTCGGCACGCCCGCGGTGCGTCCGAGCTCGACCACCGCGCCCGCGAGCCAGCGCACCTCGAGCCGGTTGCCGCGCTCGAGGTCGTGGTGCATCGACGAGGTCATGGCCGGCGACACGTCGTCGGCGAGCGCCAGGCGCACGTCCGCATAGTCCTCGGGCAGGTCCACGCCCTGCGCGCGCCCGACCGCGACCACCTCGGCCATCACGTCACGCAGGAAGGCGCGTGTCTGCGGATGCTCGCGGATCGGGCCGATGGTGCGGCGGATGGTGGTCGTGGTGCCCGACAGGCCGGCGAGGAAGACGAACTTCTGCCAGATCTCGCGCAGGATCGACGTCGACAGCTCGGCCTTGATGCCGCCCGCCGTGCACGCGTCGAGAAACGCCTGCGCGCGCGGCGAGCGCGCGCCGTCGAACTCGCCGAACACCAGCCGCTGCATCGGGCCGGTCTGACGGATGACGCCCGGCCGGTCGATGGTCGCCGCGATGTAGCCGACCCCGCCCATCACCCGCGCGTCGCCGAACGCGGCGCGCAGCGGCGGGTCCTTGAGCACGCCGTTCTGGAACGACACCACCGCGCTGTGCCGCCCCATCAGCGGCCGGATCCGCTCGATCGCCGCATCGGTGTCCCAGAGCTTGACGCAGAGCATCACCAGGTCGACCGGGCCGATCGAGGCCGGCTCGTCGGTGGCCTGCACGCGCGGCAGGTGTTTCGGCTCCGGGCCCTCGATGCGCAGGCCGTCGGCACGCAGCGCCGCGAGGTGCGCGCCGCGCGCGACGAAGTGCACGTCGGCGAGGCCGCCGAGCGCGAGCCGCGCGCCGAAGTAGCCGCCCAGGCCGCCGGTGCCCATCACCGCGATCCGCATGTCGCCTCGTCCGGAAGGTGCCGTGCGCCTCGGAAGCCGTGGGGGTCTCTCAGCGCGGCAGGTCGCTGGCCCCCATCAGGAACGCATCCACCGAATGCGCCGCCTGCCGGCCCTCGCGGATCGCCCACACCACCAGCGACTGGCCGCGGCGCATGTCGCCGGCGGCGAAGACCTTGGGCACGTTGGTCGCGTAGCTCTTCTCGCCGTCGGTGGTCGCGCGCGCGTTGCCGCGGCCGTCGCGCTCCACGCCGAACGCGTCGAGCACCGAGGACACCGGCGCCACGAAGCCCATCGCGAACAGCACCAGGTCGGCGGGCACTTCCTGCTCGCTGCCCGGCACCTCGACCATCCGCATCTGGCCAGTGGCCTCGTCGCGCTTCCATTCGACACGCGCGGTCACCAGCGCGCGGACCTTGCCCTGCTCGTCGCCGCGGAATTCCTTCGTGGTGATCGCCCAGTCGCGCTCGCAGCCTTCCTCGTGCGAGGACGAGGTGCGCATCTTGCTCGGCCAGTACGGCCAGGTCAGCGCCTTGTTCTCGTGCTCGGGCGGCTGGGGCATCAGCTCGTACTGGGTGACGGTGCTCGCGCCGTGCCGGTTGCTGGTGCCCACGCAGTCGCTGCCGGTGTCGCCGCCGCCGATCACGACGACATGCTTGCCGGTGGCCATGATCTGACCCGACACCGTGTCGCCGGCGACGGTACGGTTCTGCTGGGGCAGGAACTCCATCGCGAAGTGGATGCCCTCGAGCTCGCGGCCCGGCACCGGCAGGTCGCGCGGCTGCTCGGCGCCGCCGGTCAGCAGCACCGCGTCGAATTCGCGGGCCAGCGCCTCGGGCGAGACGGTCTGCTTGGCGAGGTTGGGAATGTGCGAGGCCGGCGGCGTGGTGCCGACGAACACGCCGGTCCGGAAGGTCACGCCCTCGGCCTTCATCTGCTCGACGCGCCGGTCGATGTGCGTCTTCTCCATCTTGAAGTCGGGGATGCCGTAGCGCAGCAGCCCGCCGATGCGGTCGTTCTTCTCGAACAGCGTCACGTCGTGGCCGGCGCGCGCGAGCTGCTGCGCGGCGGCCATGCCGGCCGGGCCCGAGCCGATCACCGCGACCTTCTTCCCGGTCTTCGC
>JBIIPQ010000213.1:0-7393 GCA_044342535.1 Burkholderiaceae bacterium | reverse complement strand
CATGATCCAGCACGGCACGGCGTCGGCGGCATCGAGCATGGCCTCGCGCGCGTCCTGGCGATAGCGGGCGGCGTTGGTGCCGGTGCCCTTGCCGAGCCGTCTCATGGCGGTGGCGTAGCCGTTGAGCGCGGCCATCACCGCGCCGGTGGTGTTGGCGCGGGTGGCGAGCCATGCCGACTGGGCGGCGGCCTCGCGGTACAGGCGTGCGAGGCCGGCCTCGGTCTCGCGCCGCTGCTCGGCGAGCCCGACGAGCTCGGTGCGCGACTCGATGGCGTCGAGGTGGGCGGCGAGGCGGGCGCGGGTCCAGGCATCGCGCCAGTCGGCGGGCACGGCGGGGTCGTCGCCGGCGGCGGGCGCGGGCTCGGTGCGCAGGCGCGCGGCCCAGGCGGGGGCGCCGGCGGCCTCGATGCGCGCGCACGCGTCCGAGACGGTGCCGAGCGGTGCGGCGAGCGCGCCCAGGCGACGCAGCTCGGCGAGGCTGCGCTCGAAGGCCTGGGCGGCGTCCTCGGGGCTCACGCGCGCATCGCCCAGCAAGGTGTCGACGAAGCCGCGCAGCCGCTCGCCCAGCGGGCCGGGCATACGCTCGAGCGAGGCCCGCAGGTCACTGCGGGCGACGGCCGCGGCCCCGAGCTCTGCACGCGACAGGTGCAGCGCGAGCACGCCGGCGGCGCGTGCGAGCGACGCAGCGGCGCCGCGGAAGTCGCTCTCCTCGGGCTGGGCGAGCACCTCGCGCGCGGCGATGGGCAGCTCGGCGTCGAACTCGGTGGCCAGGCGGTGCGCGAGGCGCGCCGCGCGGCCGGCGTGCTCGATGCGCTTCAACGCCGTCACGCCACCCTGCAGCGCGGGCACGCCCAGCTCGTCGGCGAACTGGTTCCAGCGGGCCGTCACGACCGTGACCTTCTCGTGCAGCCCATACCAGCGCTGGACATGGACCCAGTCGTCGGCGGACCGGGGCTCGAGGGCGGACACGCGGATGGCGGGCACGTGGCGGCGCGCGTCGCCGCCGCCGAAGGGCAGCAGGCCGAAGGGCTTGCCGGTCCGCGCGCCACGCTCGACGGCCTCGCGGGTGCGGGCGCAGGCGAGCGCCTCGGCGGACACCTCGACCGGCCGCATCAGGAAGCCCTCGCGCTCGGCGGCCAGCGCGTCGAGCTCGGCGAACAGCGCGGCGAGCGCGTTGCGTTCGGCGGCGAACGACGGATGGCGACACTTGGCGCGCAGCTTCACCGGCCAGTCGTCCTCGTGGGCCTCGAGCTCGGCGGCGAGCGCCTGCGCCTCGGCGAGGCGCCCGTGCAGCGTGCGCGCGGCGGCCAGCGTCGCGGCGTCATCGCGGCGCAGCGCGGACGTGCCGGCGGCGCGCGCCTGCTCGTCGAGCGCGCGCAGGCGCACCAGTACGCCGTGCAGCTCGGCGATGCGCGCGGGCGTGGGACAGCTGTCGGCGGCGGGCAGCGCGTGGCCGACGTAGACGAGGTCGGCGCCCAGCGTGCGGCGCGCGGCGCGGAGCTGCGCGACGGCGTCCTCGGCGAGCGGGGGCGCGTGCCCGGGCGCAAGTGTCGGCGTGTCGGTGAACCAGCCGAAGCGCCCGGTGCCCGCGACCACGAGCTCGGCCATCTTCGCGGCGCGCATCGGCACCCCGTCCACCTCGACGTCGGAGCGCTGCGCGGTGGCGATGGCGTCGACGCGGCGGTCGATCGCATGCAGCCCGGCGTGCGCGCGGTCGATGGCGGCGAGCGTGCGCGCGATGCCCTCGCGCGTGGCCTGCTCGTCGAGCTGCGTGACACCTTGCTGGATCGCGCGGATCGAGGCCTCGAACTGCTTGAGCCCCTCGCGATCGCTGGCCAGCAGCGACACCGTCAGCGGCCGCACGGCCTCGGGGATCTTGTCCTGCAGCACGCGCAGCGCGGGCTCGCCGGCGGAGGTCACCAGCACGCGCCGGCCGGTGGCGAGGTAGTGGCAGACGATGTTGGCGATGGTGTGGGTCTTGCCGGTGCCGGGCGGGCCCTGCACGGTCACGCCGGGCGCGCGCTCGAGCTGCTGGACGATCGTCACCTGCTCGTCGTTGTAGGGCAGCGGGAAGAACAGCTCCTTGACCTCGCCGCCGCCGGTGCGCGCACCGCCCGACGACAGGCCGCGGAACGCGACCGGCGTGAAGCCGATCGGCTCGGACGAGGCGGGTGTCACCAGCGCGGCCGGGCCGCCGGGCACCTCGGGATGGTCCTTGAGCCAGGCACGCAGGCGCTCGATGTCGTCCTGCAGGTAGTTGGCGCGACGCGGCCGCGCGACGAGCACCCAGTCGTCGGTGACCACCAGGCGATCGGAGGGGCGCGGCACCGGGGCGTCGGCGGCGCGCACCGGCTCGTAGCGGCCCTCGGCCTGCAGGTTGCCGGCGACGAGGCGCAGCGCGGGCTCGTAGGACGCGGCGTCGAAGGGCGAGAGCGGCGGTGCATCGGGCGCGCTCCACGACGCACGCACGGTCTGCTCGGCCGGTACGGCCGCGGCCACGCCGCAGGCGACGAAGGCATCGACCTCGAGGCGCGGCCGCGCGATCCGCGGGCGCAGCTCGATCGCGAGCGTGACGGCATCGACGGCGATCTCGAGCTGCTGCGTGATCAGCGGGTACTCGAAGGGCACGGTGGCGCCCGAGTGCGCGAGCTGCCAGGTCGACACGCCCACGCCCCACACCAGCTCGGTGGGGTTCGCGCTCTCGCCCTGCCGCAGGCGCTGCATCAGCGCGAAGAGCTCGGCATAGAGGGCGATGCTGCGGCGGCGCGGGCGCTCGGTCTCGGCCCAGGCGCGCCACAGCGGGGTGTAGGCGGCGAGCAGGGCGTCGGCGCGGGTTCGGAGTTCGGTCGCGAAGGCGTACGGGGCCGCGGCCGACGCATCGGCACGGCCCGGCGAGACGCCGCCCGGCGCCTGCGGGCCCGCCTGCCCCGTCGTCCGCGCTGTCGTGGCGACCCGCGCCGCGATCGCCTGCTCGTCCACCGCCGGACCCGCGTTCGACGGATCGTTCGGCACCTTCAGCAGCGCCGCGATCTCCGCATCGCCGGGCGCCGGAGGGCGCCCCTCCTGCAGCCGCTCCACGCGCATCCACACCGGGTCGCCGTCCTCGCCCGCGACCGCCTGCAGCAGCACGCCCGGCAGCCCCGAGACGGCCGCGCGGCGGATGACGAGGTCGGTGGCCTTCGCGAGGTCGAAGCTGCGCGGGTCGACATCACGCGACTGCTCGAGGATGTAGTCGAGCAGGCGGGTGAGCAGGGTGGCGGGGGCGCCGGTGGGGGCGGGGGTCGGCGTCATGGGTGGGGCGGGGTACTCGGCGGATGCCAGCTCGACGGCGGCTGGAGGCGACATGATGCAGCAGCGCGCAGGCTCGCCGCGGAGGGTCGGATGGCGATGACCGCAGGCGATTGCCGCCACTGCGAAGCCCGCGTATGCTGACCAGTCACCTGACCCGTCATACCCGATCATGAAAGCATGGCCCGTGCAGGACGCCAAGGCGCGATTCAGCGAGTTCCTCGACACCTGCCTGTCCGAGGGTCCGCAGCTCGTCACCCGGCGAGGCTCGGAGGCCGCGGTGCTGGTGCCCATCGAGCAGTGGCGACGCCTGCAGGCGCAGGCCCGGCCGTCCCTGAAGGCGCTGCTGCTCGCCGAGGATGCACGGGTGGAGTTCAAGGTTCCGGCACGGGGCCGCGCGCGGCGCAGGCCGCCGATCGCCGCGGACTGACGATGTTCCTGCTCGACACCAACGTCGTCTCTGAACTGCGCCGTCCGCGGCCCCATGGCGCTGTGCTCGAGTGGGTGCGCGCCGCGGACGAGACCGACCTGCATCTGTCGGCCGTCACGCTCGGCGAGCTGCAGGCCGGCATCGAGCTGACGCGGGCGCAGGCCCCAGAGAAGGCGGCCGAGCTCCAACGGTGGCTGGACGCGCTCGAGGGTCAGTACGCGGTGCTTCCGATGGACGCGCGGACCTTCCGGGAGTGGGCGCGACTGATGCACCGGCGGTCGGACACGCTCTACGAGGACGCGATGATCGCGGCCACCGCCCGCATCCATGGCCTGACGGTCGTGACCCGGAACGTCGCCGACTTCCGGGCGTTCGACGTGCCGCTGCTGAATCCGTTCGAGACGCCGCGCGGGCGTTGAGGCCCATCGGTTCCACCCGACACCAGAAGCACCCGACATGCCCAAGGCCAAGCCCGCTCCCCGCAACGCCCCCTTGCGCGTCTACCAGCTGCGCATCGAGCTGCTCGACCTCGAACCCGCGATCTGGCGGACGATCCTCGTGCCCGACACGCTGACGCTCTCCCGTCTCGACCGCGTGGTGCAGGCGGCCATGGGCTGGACCGGCAGTCACCTGCACGACTGGCGCATCGGCGGCAAGCGCTACGGGATGGTCGATCCCGAATGGGACGAGCCGGGCGCGTTGTTCGACGAGCGCAAGTTCAAGGTGGGCGAGGTGCTGGGTGAGCATATCGACGAGTTCGGCTACGAGTACGACTTCGGCGACGGCTGGCGGCATCGGATCGCCATCGAGAAGCGGCTGCCGGCCGATCCCGAACGCAATACGTGGCCGATGTGCATCGCCGGTGCGAACGCCTGCCCTCCCGAGGACGTCGGCGGCCCGCCCGGGTACCTCGATTTCCTGGAGGCAATGCACGATCCGGCCCACGTGGAGCACCTGGATCGCTGGCAATGGAACGCCGGTCCGTTCGATCCGACCGCATTCAGCCTCAACGATGCGAATCGCGCGATCAGGAGGGTTCGCTGAGGATCCGAAGCGGCCCGGCGACACACTCCGGCAACCGAGAGGCGCCTAGAGCAGCGCCGCCCGCTCCCCCACCAGCGCCGGCCGATCGATGAACCGCCCGAGCAGCTCGAGATCAGCGGCCCGCACGCCGACCTGCGCACAATGCGCCCGCCACCCGGCGCACACCTGCGCCACCGACCTCGCCTCGCGCCGCGCCTCGGCCGCCGACAGCCGGAACGACGCCGCCATCGACAGCGCGTTGCGCGCCGTCGACACCGCCCCCTCCGTGCCGATGCGCATCTGCTGATAGCCCAGGCCCTGCGCGGTCGGCAGCACGTCGAAGGCCGGGGACAGGTGCAGGTGCTGCGAATCGTCCATCAGCAGCGCGTGGTTCTTCTCGTGGTCGTCGGTGTTGTCGATGAGGAGGTTGAAGACCATGCGACGGAACAGCTCGCGCATGTGGGCCGGGGCCACGTCGACCGGACCGCGCCGCCGCAGCAGCTGCGCGAGCTCGGGATAGCCGTACTCGCTGCCTTCGGCGCGCAGCGCCACGTAGGCCGACTGCGCCGGCAGCCGGCGCCCCGGTGCGCGATCGAACCGCTTCACGGCGAGGGCATGCCCGCCGAGCGCCTCGACCGGCATGGTGGGGGCGACCCGGATCCCGGCCTTCGCGGCCAGCGTCATCGCCGCATGCTCGACGAGGCCGGTGTCGATCGGATCGTCGAACTCGGCGAACTTCACGACCCAGGTCTCGCCGTCGATGTCGACGAGCGCCTTCGGTCGCGCCCCGCCCAGCGTGCTGCCCGGTGCGAGCAGGCGCCGCTCGTGCTCGGGGATCGGCTCGTCGGCCATCACGCGGCGGACGAGTTCGTGGATCCTCCTGACGTCGCCGAGCACGGGGAGCGCATCGGCCTGATGGGGCGCGTGCCGATCGGGGGACCGGGACACGCTCAGGGCGCCGAACCGCTCGTCGCCGGCGAAGTACAGACAGTCGAGCACCGACAGGCGCGCGGGCCGCTCGAGGCAGCGGATGACCCGCTCGCCCCAGCGGTCGGGCCGCGCGTCCTCGACGGCGCCCACCGCCTCGTCGCGGGTCGACGGCAGGTGCTCGATGTCGACGAGGGGCAGGTCTTCGCTCAGCGCGAAGCCGCGCCCCAGCCATTGGGAGTCGTACTGCAGCGACACGCCCCGCCCCTGCATGACCAGACGCAGCGTGCCCACGCGCACCGGCACCGCCGGATCGCCCAGGTACCAGAGCCAGGCCTCGTCGGGGAGTCGGTCGGCCATCGACGCTACGCCCGCGGTGCGGCGCGCTCGCCGCCGTCGTCCGGCGAAGGCACCGATGCCGGCACTGATGCCGGTACCGATGCCAGCCGCCCGGCGACGGACTCGGGCGCCCGCACGGCACGACGCCTGGCAAGCCGGACATCGCGCTCCAGGGCACCGAAGTCATGGACCGGGGCCGCCACCTCGGGCAGGGCCTGGATCCGGCCCATCAGCCAGAGCGCGCTCGCGTAGACGCCCATCCCGACCGTGGGATCGCCCCGCTCCATCCGGATGAGGGTCGGCACGGACACGCCGATCCGGGCCGCCCAGGCACGCTGCGATTCCTTGCGGCGCGAGCGTGCGATCGCGAGGTGCTCGCCGAGCTGGCGCAGCGCGGACTCGGCGATCGGAGGCAGGGTCATGGCGACCAGGGAGGACTTTGGCATTCTATAAATATAGTTTTCTTGGATTTTTTGGTCAATTATGTGTTACTTGCAAGTCTCGACCCGCGCCGAAGGGCAACCCCCCTCGCGCGGGCAAGGTCAGCCCAGCACCATCCCCACCGTGGGCGCGCCCTGCAGCGCACCGATCACTGCGCTGCCCGGCGTGCTCCGACGCAGCCGCTTGCGCAGGATCAAGCGGGCGGCCCGCGCATCGTGCAACCTGACGCCGGCCCCACGGACCCTGCGCGATGCTCCCGGCCGCGCGTGCCACCCAAGGACCCCATGACCGCTGCGCCACCTCCCTGGCACGCGTCCGACGCATCGACCGTGCTGCAGGACCTGGGTACCGCCCCTCACGGCCTCGACACCACCGAAGTCGCACGCCGCCTGAAGGCGCACGGCCCCAACCGCCTGGCCGAGGCGCCCGCCCCCGGCCTGCTGACCCGCCTCGCCCGCCAGTTCAACAACCTGCTGCTGATCGTGCTGATGGTGGCGGCCGCGGTGACGGCCGCGATGGGCCACTGGATCGACAGCGGCGTCATCGCCGCGGTGGTGCTGCTCAACGCGCTCATCGGCTTCGTGCAGGAGGGCAAGGCCGAGCGCGCGCTGCAGGCGATCCGCCACCTGCTCGCCCCGCGTGCGGTGGTGCTGCGCGACGGCCGGCAGCACGACGTCGACGCGGCCGGACTGGTGCCGGGCGACGTGGTGCTGCTCGCCTCGGGCGACAGCCTGCCCGCCGACGTGCGGCTGCTGCACGCCCGCAACCTGCGGGTGGACGAGTCGGCGCTGACCGGCGAGTCGGTGCCGGTGGACAAGGCCGCCGACCCGGTGGACGCGGCCGCCGCCATCGGCGACCGGCTGTGCATGGGCTACGCCGGCACGCTGGTCACGCAGGGGCAGGCGCGGGCAGTGGTGGTCGCGACCGGCGGGGCGACCGAGCTCG
>JBIIPQ010000034.1:0-21005 GCA_044342535.1 Burkholderiaceae bacterium | reverse complement strand
CACGAACGGCAAGCTCGTCGAGGCGCAGCGCCTCGAGCAGCGCACTCGCTTCGACCTGGAGATGCTCGCCGAGATCGGCTTCTGCAAGGGCATCGAGAACTACACGCGTCACCTGTCGGGCGTCGCGCCCGGCATGCCTCCGTCGACGCTGGTGGACTACCTGCCGCAGGACTCGCTGATGATCATCGACGAGTCGCACGTGACCGTCGGCCAGCTCGGCGGCATGTACCGCGGTGACCGCGCCCGCAAGGAGACGCTGGTCGAGTACGGCTTCCGGCTGCCGTCGGCGCTGGACAACCGGCCGCTGAAGTTCGAGGAGTTCGAGGGCAAGCTGCGCCAGTGCGTGTTCGTGTCGGCCACGCCGTCCGACTACGAGAAGCGCCAGAGCGGCCAGGTCGTCGAGCAGGTGGTGCGCCCGACCGGACTGATCGATCCGACGGTGATCGTGCGCCCGGCCGGCGCGCAGGTCGACGACGTGCTGGGCGAGATCCGCCTGCGTGCGGCCCGCCACGAGCGGGTGCTCGTGACGACGCTGACCAAGCGGATGGCCGAGGACCTGACCGACTACCTGACAGAGCACGGTGTCAAGGTCCGCTACCTGCACTCCGACATCGACACGGTCGAGCGTGTCGAGATCATCCGGGACCTCAGGCTGGGCGTGTTCGACGTGCTCGTCGGCATCAACCTGCTGCGCGAGGGTCTGGACATCCCCGAGGTGTCGCTGGTCGCCATCCTCGATGCGGACAAGGAAGGTTTCCTGCGCTCCGAGCGCAGCCTGATCCAGACGATCGGGCGCGCGGCGCGCAACCTGCACGGCACCGCGATCCTGTACGCCGACCGGATCACCGATTCGATGCGGCGGGCGATCGACGAGACCGATCGGCGCCGCACGAAGCAGGTCGAATTCAACACCGAGCACGGCATCGTGCCGCGCGGTGTCATCAAGCAGGTGCGCGAGCTCATCGACGGGGTCTACGACCCGTCGCAGGAGAAGAAGGAACTGAAGGCGGCCGAAGATCGCGCGCAGTACGAGTCGCTGGGCGAGAAGGGCGCCGCCAAGGAAATCAAGCGCCTGGAGAAGCTGATGCTCGACCACGCGCGCAACCTCGAATTCGAGAAGGCGGCCCAGGTGCGCGACCAGCTGACCCTGCTCAAGGAGCAGGTGTTCGGCGCCGGCGGCGCCGACAACGTCGTGCCGTTCCCGACCGACAGGGCGGCCTAGCGCCGCCGACCCAAGACAATTGTTTCCAGCGCGGAAGAAGACATGGCAAAACGAGAACCCCTCACGATGGCGATGAACACCCGGGTGCTGTTCGTCTGCATGGGCAACATCTGCCGCTCCCCGATGGCCGAGGGCGTGTTCCGCCACATGATCCGGCAGGCCGGCCTCGACGACGTCGTCAAGGTCGAGTCGGCGGGCACCCACGCCTTCCATGCGGGCGAGGCGCCGGACAAGCGCGCCCAGGCGACGGCGGCCAAGCGCGGCTACGACATCTCCGACCTGCGCGCGCGCCAGGTCGAGGACATCGACTTCGAGCGCTTCGACCTGATCCTCGCGATGGACTGGGACAACCTGTCGCTGCTCCAGCAGACGGGCCCCAAGAAGGCGCACCACAAGCTGCAGCTGCTGATGCGCTTCGCGACCGAGCACGAGTCGGCGACCATCCCCGACCCTTATTACGGTGCGCAGCCGGGCTTCGACCAGTCGCTCGACTTCATCGAGGACGCCTGCGCCGGGCTGCTCGAGGTCGCCCGCCGGCGCGCCACCCAGGTGGCCGCCGCGTAGAAGCCGTGCTCTGGGCTCCCGTTCCGACGGGCGCGCTCGCTTCCACGCTGTTCCGACTTGGGACGACCTCACCCCGGACCCTGTCCGGTATGGGGTCTTCGTGCGTCCGGCTGTCGGTCGAAGACCGTTTGTCGGGCCGAATCGACCGCCTCGTCCTGAGCAAAGCCTTGACAAAATAGTCGGGTATCCCTACCGTCATGTCTGGTTGCTCGTTTGTCCAGGACAAATTCCCCGACGCCTGTACGGATACTCGACCAACCCGGTAGGTTATTGGTATTCTTGAGTCGCTTAGTCGGGTTTACCGGAGCTTCGTGATGAGACTGACCACCAAAGGCCGCTTCGCAGTGACCGCCATGATCGATCTGGCGATGCGCCAGCACAATGGCCCCGTCACGCTCGCGGGCATCAGCCAGCGCCAGAAGATCTCGCTGTCCTACCTCGAGCAGCTGTTCGGCAAGCTTCGCCGGCACGAGCTGGTCGAGAGCACCCGCGGCCCCGGCGGCGGCTATACGCTCGCCCGCCCGATGCGCGACGTCTCGGTCGCCGACATCATCTTCGCCGTGGACGAGCCGCTCGACGCCACCAGCTGCGGCGGCAAGGAGAACTGCCACGACGACGGTCCGTGCATGACGCACGAACTGTGGAGCAACCTGAACAAGAAGATGATCGAGTTCCTCGATGGCGTGACGCTGCAGGAACTCGTCGAGCAGCAGCGCGGCCGCGAGATCAAGGCGCCGCCGAAGCAGATCTCGGTACTGCGCGAGCATCGCGCCGCGCTCGAGTTCCCGACCTCGACGCTGCAGCCGATCAACATGCACGGTTCGCGCGTGACGACGGCGTCATGACGCGACCGGCAGACTAGACACACGACAGGGAGTCCGTTCGATGTTTCTTCCGATCTATCTCGACTACTCGGCCACTACGCCAGTCGACCCCCGCGTGGTCGACCGCATGGTGCCCTGGCTCGGCCAGAACTTCGGCAACCCCGCCTCGCGCAGCCATGCGTACGGCTGGGCGGCCGAAGAGGCGGTCGAGGAGGCGCGCGAGCACGTCGCCGCGCTCGTCGGGTGCGATCCGAAGGAAATCGTCTGGACCTCGGGCGCGACCGAGTCGATCAATCTCGCGGTCAAGGGCGCGGCGCACTTCTACAAGGAGCGCGGCAAGCACCTGATCACGGTCAAGACCGAGCACAAGGCCACCCTCGACACGATGCGCGAGCTCGAGCGCGAGGGTTTCGAGGTCACCTACCTCGACGTCCGCGAGGACGGCCTGATCGACATGGATGCGCTCAAGGCCGCGCTGCGGCCCGACACCATCCTGCTGTCGGTCATGTACGTGAACAACGAGATCGGCGTCATCCAGGACATTCCCGCGCTCGGCGAGCTGTGCCGCGAGCGGAGCATCCTGTTCCACGTCGACAGCGCGCAGGCCACCGGCAAGGTCGACATCGACCTCGGCGCGCTGAAGGTCGACCTGATGAGCTTCTCGGCCCACAAGACCTACGGCCCCAAGGGCATGGGCGCGCTGTACGTCCGGCGCAAGCCGCGCGTGCGTATCGAAGCGCAGATCCATGGCGGCGGGCATGAGCGGGGCATGCGCTCCGGCACGCTCCCGACGCACCAGATCGTCGGCATGGGCGAGGCGTTCCGGCTCGCGAAGCTCGAGATGAAGACCGAGAACGAGCGCATCCGCATGCTGCGCGACAAGCTGTGGCGCGGCCTGTCCCGGATCGAGGAGGTCTACGTCAACGGCGACATGGAGCGGCGTGTGCCGCACAACCTCAACGTGAGCTTCAACTACGTCGAGGGCGAGTCGCTGATCATGGCGATCAAGGACCTCGCGGTGTCGTCGGGTTCGGCCTGCACGTCGGCGAGCCTCGAGCCGTCGTACGTGCTGCGTGCGCTCGGCCGCAGCGACGAACTCGCGCACAGCTCGATCCGCTTCTCCGTCGGCCGCTTCACGACCGAGGAGGAGATCGACTTCGCGGTGAAGCTGCTGCAGGACAAGGTCGGCAAGCTGCGCGAGATGTCGCCGCTCTGGGACATGTACAAGGAAGGCATCGACCTCAACACGGTGCAGTGGGCCGCCCACTGAGCTTCACGCGCGGCACAGGGACGTAGTGGCAGTTCAGTACAAAGAACGAGAGGCATGACATGGCATACAGCGACAAGGTCATCGATCATTACGAGAACCCGCGCAACGTGGGCGCGATGGACAAGGGCGATCCCACCGTCGGGACCGGCATGGTCGGCGCGCCGGCCTGCGGCGACGTGATGAAGCTGCAGATCAAGGTCGGTGCGAACGGCCTGATCGAGGACGCGAAGTTCAAGACCTACGGCTGCGGCTCGGCGATCGCGTCGTCGTCGCTGGTCACCGAGTGGGTCAAGGGCAAGACGCTCGACGAGGCGATGGGGATCAAGAACACCCAGATCGCCGAGGAGCTCGCGTTGCCTCCGGTCAAGATCCACTGCTCGATCCTGGCCGAGGACGCGATCAAGGCGGCCATCGAGGACTACCGGACCAAGCACGCGGAGCAGGCCGACCAGCAGCCCCGGGCCGCCTGAAGGAGGCTGCGATGGCAATCACGCTCACCGAAGCCGCGGCACGGCACGTGTCGAGCTACCTCGAGCGTCGGGGCAAGGGCATCGGGCTGCGGCTCGGCGTCAAGACCACCGGCTGTTCGGGCCTCGCCTACAAGCTCGAGTACGCGGACGATCCGCTGCCCGAGGACGTGATGTTCGAGAGCCATGGCGTGCGGGTCCTCGTCGATCCGCGCAGCCTGTCTTACATCGATGGCACGGAGCTCGACTTCGCGCGCGAGGGGCTCAACGAGGGGTTCCGCTTCAACAACCCCAACGTGAAGAGCGAGTGCGGCTGCGGCGAGTCGTTCAAGGTCTGAACGACACGCGTACCGACCCAGGAGGCGGCCCCCGGCCGCCTTCTGCATTCAGCCGCTCCCGGATCCGATGGACATCCTGACCAAGAGTCATTTCGAGCTGCTGGGCCTGCCCGAGCGGTTCGGGATCGACACCGCCGAGCTGCAGCAGGCCTATCGCCGGCTGCAGGGGGCAGTGCATCCGGACCGCTTCGCCTCGGCCGGCGCGACCGAGCGCCGGATCGCGATGCAGCTCGCGACGCGGGCCAACGAGGCGTACCGCACGCTGCTCGAACCGGGGCGACGCGCCGCCTACCTGTGCGAGCGCCATGGCGTGCCCTTGCAGGCCGAGACGAACACGGCGATGTCGAGGCCGTTCCTGATGCAGCAGATGGCGTGGCGCGAGGCGCTCGAGGACGCACGGATCGGCCGAGACGCCGAAGCGCTCGCCGGGCTGGCCCGTCTGCTGTGCGATCATCGAGACCGGCTGCTGGCCGAAATCGCCGCCGCGATCGACCGGGAACACGATTACACGCGGGCCGCCGACGCGGTCCGCCGCTGGATGTTCGTCGACAAGTTCGGCGCAGAGGTGGCCGCCGCCGAAGACGGCCTCGCCGCCTGAGGAACCCATGGCCCTGCTCCAGATCTCCGAACCGGGCATGTCGCCCGAGCCGCACCAGCGACGGCTCGCGGTAGGCATCGACCTCGGTACCACCAACTCGCTGGTCGCCGCGGTGCGCTCGGGCGTGGCCGAGGCGCTGCCCGACGAACTCGGGCGGCCGCTGCTGCCCTCGGTGGTGCGCTACCGCGACGACGGCGTCGTCGAGGTCGGCCACGTCGCCTGGGAGTGCGCCTCCGAGGATCCCCGCAACACGATCGTCTCGGTCAAGCGCTACATGGGCCGCGGTCTGGCCGATGCGACGCGGCATCCGTCACCGTACACCTTCGTCGACGCGCCGGGCATGGTGCGCATCCGCACCGATCGGGGCGAGCGCAGTCCGGTCGAGGTGTCGGCCGAGATCCTGCGCGTGCTGCGCGCGCGGGCCGAGGCCTCGCTCGGCGGCGAGCTGGTCGGTGCGGTCATCACCGTGCCCGCCTACTTCGATGACGCCCAACGGCAGGCGACCAAGGACGCCGCCCGCCTCGCCGGTCTGGAGGTGCTGCGCCTGCTCAACGAGCCGACCGCGGCGGCGATCGCCTACGGACTCGATCACGGCTCCGAAGGCATCTACGCGGTCTACGACCTCGGCGGCGGCACCTTCGACATCTCGGTGCTGCGCCTGACCCGCGGTGTCTTCGAAGTGATCGCCACCGGCGGCGACACCGCGCTCGGCGGCGACGACTTCGACCGGCGGCTCGGCGAGCATTTCGTCGCCGAGGGCGGCCTGGGCGTGCTCGCGCCGGACGACCTGCGGCGGGTGCTCAAGGCCGCGCGACTCGCCAAGGAATCACTGAGCGATCATCCGGAAGCGCACATCGAGGCGCGGATCGCGGGCCGCGGGCTGGTCTCGGTGCCGGTGACGGCGGCGCAGTTCCATGCGATGACGCGCGACCTGCTCGATCGCACGCTCGACACCGTCCGGCGCACGCTGCGCGACGCGGCGCTCGCCGCCTCGCAGATCGAGGGCGTGGTGATGGTCGGCGGTGCGACCCGCATGCCGCAGGTGCGCGAGGCGGTGGGCGCGGTGTTCGGCCGGCCCGCCCTGATCGATCTCGATCCGGACAAGGTCGTGGCGCTGGGGGCGGCGGTGCAGGCGAACCTGCTCGCCGGCAACCGCGGCGCAGACGGTGACGACTGGCTGCTGCTCGACGTGATCCCGCTGTCGCTCGGCATCGAGACGATGGGCGGGCTGGTCGAGAAGATCATCCCGCGCAATGCGACGATCCCGGTCGCCCGTGCGCAGGAGTTCACCACCTACAAGGACGGCCAGACGGCGATGGCCCTGCACGTGGTGCAGGGCGAGCGCGAGATGGTCGCCGACTGCCGCTCGCTCGCCCGATTCGAGCTGCGCGGCATTCCGCCGATGGCCGCGGGTGCGGGCCGCATCCGAGTGACCTTCCAGGTCGATGCCGACGGACTGCTGTCGGTGACCGCGCGCGAGCAGTCGCAGGGCATCGAGGCCTCGATCGCGGTCAAGCCTTCGTACGGGCTGTCCGACGACGAGATCGCGCGGATGCTGCAGGAGTCGTTCGGAACCGCCGAGATCGACATGAAGGCGCGTGCGCTGCGCGAGCAGCAGGTCGACGCCGATCGCCTGCTGCAGGCGACCCAGGTCGCGCTCGAGGCCGACGGCGACCTGCTCGATGCCGCCGTGCGCGAGACGATCGCGGTGGCGATGCGCGACCTGCGTGCGGTCTCGCAGGGCAAGGACCCACGCGTCATCGAGGCCCGGATCACCGACCTCGCGCGCGAGACCGAGACCTTCGCGGCCCTCCGGATGGACCGCGCGGTGCGCCAGGCCCTGTCCGGTCGCCGCCTCGACGAGATCGGCTGACACCCCATGCCCACCATCACCGTCCTGCCCCACGAGAGCCTCACGCCCGAGGGCGCGAAGTTCGAGGCCGAACCCGGCAAGAGCCTGTGCCAGCAGCTGCTCGACCACCACATCGACATCGAGCACGCCTGTGGCATGGTCGCGGCGTGCACCACCTGTCACGTCATCGTCAGGGACGGCTTCAACCAGCTGCCTCCGTCGAGCGACGAGGAGGACGACATGCTCGACAAGGCCTGGGGCCTGACCGCGTCCTCGCGCCTGTCCTGCCAGCTGGATCCGGTGACGACCGACCTCACGATCGAACTGCCCAAGTACACGATCAACCACGCCCGCGAGTGACACGGGCTCGCCGCACCCTTTCCCCGAGGCCGCCGCCATGAAGTGGACCGACACCCTCGAGATCGCGATCGCCCTCGACGAGGCGCATCCCGACGTCGACCCGACCCGCGTGCGCTTCACCGAGCTGCACGCCTGGGTGCTCGCGCTGCCGGAGTTCGACGACGATCCGAAGCGCAGCGGCGAGAAGATCCTCGAGGCGATCCAGCAAGCGTGGATCGAGGAAAGGTGAGCCTCGACCCCGTCATCCTCTTTTTCGCCCTCGGGGTCCTCGCCCGCCTCGCGCGCTCGGACCTGCGCCTGCCCGAGGCGCTCTACGAGACGCTGTCGATCTACCTGCTGATCGCGATCGGCCTGAAGGGCGGCGCTCAGATCGCGGTGCAACCGCTGGCCGCGCTGTGGCCGGTGGCGCTCGCCGCGGTGGCGCTGTCGGCGGCGGTGCCGCTGGTGCTCTATCCGGTGCTGCGTGCGGGCGTGCGGCTGGGGGCGGCGGATGCCGCGTCGATCGCCGCGCACTACGGATCGGTGAGCGTCGTCACCTTCGCGGTCGCGCAGAGCGCGCTCGCCCGGGCTGGGATCGAACCCGAGGCCTTTCTCGCGATGCTGGTCGCGCTGATGGAAGCGCCGGGCATCGTCGTCGGCGTGCTGCTCGCGCGTCGCGGCATGGCGCGCGAGGCGGGCCGACCGGGCGTCGGCACCTCGAGCTGGAGCACGCTGCTGCACGAGGTGCTGTTCGGCAAGGCGGTGGTGCTGCTGCTCGGCGGCATCGCGATCGGCTGGATCGCCGGGCCCGCCGGGCTCGCGCCGATCGATCCGGTGTTCGTCGGCCTCTTCAAGGGCGTGCTCGCGCTGTTCCTGCTCGAGCTCGGGCTGGTGGCCGGTGGCCGGCTGCAGGACCTGCGGCGCGCCGGGCCCCGGCTGCTGGCGTTCGGGCTGATCGCGCCGCCGCTGCTGGCACTGGTGGGCGGTGCGCTGGGCCTCGCGCTCGGGCTGTCGGTCGCGGGCGTCGCGACGCTCGCGACGCTGGCGGCGAGCGCGTCCTACATCGCGGCACCGACCGCGATGCGGATCGCGGTGCCGCAGGCCAATCCGTCGCTGTCGATCGGACTGGCGCTCGGGGTGACCTTCCCGTTCAACGTGCTGGTCGGCATTCCGCTCTACATCGAGCTCGCGCGGCGAGCAGCGGGCTGAGCCCGGGCCGGGCAGGAGGACACGAGATGCAGACCCACGAGCGCAAGCTGCTCACCATCATCACCGAGGCGGCCATCGAGCGGGCGCTGATCGCGGATGCCCGACGCTTCGGTGCCAACGGCTACACCGTGCTCGACGTCCGCGGCGGCGGACCGGGCGGCGAGCGCGAAGGGGCCTGGGAGGCCGACCGCTCGATCGAGCTCCAGGTGGTGTGCTCGGCGGAGGTCGCCGAGCGCATCGCCGAGCACGTACTCGCGCAGTACGCCCCGAACTACGCGGTGGCGCTGTACTTGTCGGACGTGCAGGTGTTCCGGGCGCAGAAGTACTAGGCTAGGCCGGCGGCATCAGCGAAGCGGGCATCGGCGGGATGTCGCTGTCGTCGTCGTCGGCGACGGCGGTGAACGGATCGAAGCCCGGCATCGCGATCAGGTCGGTGATGCCGACGTCCACGCCCGCCTGGAACAGCAGGGTCGTCACCTGGCCGCGGTGGTGCGTCTGGTGGTTGAACCAGTGCGACAGCAGCGGGCCGACCTGGCGCTGGAACAGCTCGCCGCCCATGTTGCGGTACCCGATCACGCGATCGAGGTCGTTGAAGATCAGCTCCTCGCTCCACGCGACGGTCAGCGCGTCGAGCCGCTCGCGCAGGGCCTGCAGGTCGGGCAAGGTGTCGGCGAGCATGTCGCGCAGCGTCGTCGGCCGGGGCAGCCAGTCGTCCGCCTCGCGCAGCCGGTCCCAGTCGAAGGCCGACTGGAAGCGGCGCAGCCACAGGCTGTCGGTGACGGCGAGGTGGTTCAGCGTGCCGAGGATCGAGCCGAAGAACGCGCCGCGCTCGGCGCGCAGGACCTGCGTGTCGAGGCCGGCGGCGGTGGCGTAGAGCCGCTGGTTCATCCAGCGGTTGTAGTCGGCCATCAGGCGGACGTGTCTGAGCGCATCCATGACGTCGTCGGACTCTCTCAGGATTCGCGCTTGAGCGCGGGGAACAGGATGACGTCGCGGATGCTCGGGCTGTCGGTGAGCAGCATCACCAGCCGGTCGATGCCGATGCCGCAGCCGCCGGTGGGCGGCATGCCGTGCTCGAGCGCGCGGACGTAGTCGCCATCGTAGAACATCGCCTCGTCGTCACCGGCTTCCTTGGCCTCGACCTGCGCCCGGAAGCGCGCGGCCTGGTCCTCGGGGTCGTTCAGCTCGGAGAAGCCGTTGGCGATCTCGCGGCCGGTGCAGAACAGCTCGAAGCGCTCGGTGATGCCGGGACGGGAATCGGACTCGCGTGCGAGCGGGGAGACCTCGACCGGATAGTCGACGATGAAGGTCGGTGCCCACAGCTTCGACTCCGCGGTCTCCTCGAAGAGGGCGAGCTGCAGCGCACCGAGCCCGGCGTTGCGATGGCGCGGGTCGTCGACGTTCACGCCGAAGCCCTTCAGCGCGCCGCGCACGAAGGCCGCGTCGGAGAGCTGCGTGTCGGTGTACTCGGGCGCGTGTGCCCGGATCGCCTCGACGATGGTCATCCGCGCGAACGGGGTGCCGAGGTCGAGCTCGCGGCCCTGGTAGCTCACGGTGGTGCCGCCGGTGGCCGCACGCGCCGCATCGCGGATCACCTGCTCGGTGAAGTCCATGATCCAGCGGTAGTCGGTATACGCCGCGTAGAACTCCATCATCGTGAACTCGGGGTTGTGCCGCGGGCTGATCCCCTCGTTGCGGAAGTTCCTGTTGATCTCGAAGACGCGTTCGAAGCCGCCGACCACCAGGCGCTTGAGATAGAGCTCGGGCGCGATCCGCAGGAACATCTGCTGGTCGAGCGCGTTGTGATGGGTGACGAAGGGCTTGGCCGCGGCGCCCCCCGGGATCGGCTGCAGCATCGGCGTCTCGACCTCGAGGAAGTCGGCCTCGGTCATCGTGCGCCGGATCGCCGAGACGATGGTGCTGCGGGCCCGGAAGGTGGCGCGGGCCGCCTCGTTCGAGATCAGGTCGACGTAGCGCTGGCGGTAGCGCTGCTCCTGGTCGGCGAGGCCGTGGAACTTGTCGGGCAGGGGGCGCAGCGACTTGGCGAGCAGGCGCAGCCGCGCCACGCGCACCGACAGCTCGCCCTTCATCGTGCGGAACAGCGTGCCCTCGGCCGCGACGATGTCGCCGAGATCCCAGTGCTTGAAGGCCTCGTGCGCTTCGGCGCCCACGCCCTCGTCGTTGATCCAGAGCTGCAGCCGTCCCGTGGCGTCCTGAACGGTGGCGAAGCTCGCCTTGCCCTGCACGCGCTTGAGCACCATGCGGCCGGCGATCGAGACCGCGACACGCGCCTGCTCGAGCGCCTCGCGCGGGGTGTCGGCGTGCGCGGCCAGCACGGGCGCCGCACGGTCGGCGGGGACGAAGTCGTTCGGGAACGGCTGGCCCTGGGCGCGCAGCTTCGCGAGCTTCGCGCGGCGCTCGGCCATCACGTGGTTCTCGTCGACCGCTGTCGCGGCGGGCTCGGCGGTGCCGATCGGCTGCTGTTCCAAGGCTCGTTCCCCTGCAGGCCCGCGACGGGGCGCGGGCGTGTGTCGAAGCGTCCGGTGGTCAGACGCCCTGTTTCAGGCTGGCGGTGATGAAGGCGTCGAGGTCGCCGTCGAGCACCGCGCGGGTGTTGCTGATCTCGACGTTCGTCCTCAGGTCCTTGATCAGCGACTTGTCGAGGATGTACGAGCGGATCTGGTGACCCCAGCCGATGTCGGACTTCGCGGCCTCGGCCTTGTCGGCCACGGCCTGGCGCTTGCGCAGCTCGTGCTCGTAGAGGCGCGAGCGCAGCATCGTCATCGCCTCGTCCTTGTTGCGGTGCTGCGAGCGGTCGTTCTGGCACTGCACGACGATGTTCGTCGGCAGGTGGGTGATCCGGACGGCCGATTCGGTCTTGTTGACGTGCTGGCCGCCGGCGCCCGACGCGCGGAACACGTCGATGCGCAGGTCCGCGGGGTTGATGTCGATCTCGATCGAGTCGTCGACCTCGGGGTAGACGTAGACCGAGGCGAACGAGGTCTGGCGCATGTCGCCGGCGCCGAAGGGGGACTTGCGCACCAGCCGGTGAACGCCGGTCTCGGTGCGCAAGTGGCCGTACGCGTGATCCCCGTCGACGCGGAGGGTCGCGCCCTTGATGCCGGCGGTCTCGCCGGCCGACTCCTCGAGCACCTCGGTGGTGAAGCCCTTGCGCTCGCAGTAGCGCAGGTACTGGCGCAGCAGCATCTGCGCCCAGTCCTGGGCCTCGGTGCCACCGGCGCCGGACTGGATCTCGACGAAGCAGGGGCTGGCGTCGAGCTCGCCGGAGAACATCCGGCGGAACTCCAGCGCCTCGACCCGCTCGCGCAGACCGGCCACGTCCGACTCGACCGACAGCAGCATCGACTCGTCGCCTTCCTCGCGCGCCATGCCGAACAGCTCGTCGCCGTCGACCAGTCCCGTCTCGATCGAGGCGATGCCGTCGACCACGGCCTCGAGCGACTTCTTCTCGCGACCCAGCTCCTGGGCGAGCTTCGGGTCGTTCCAGATGTCCGGTGCCTCGAGGCGCTCGCTGACCTCCTCGAGCCGCTCCTTCTTCAGATCGTAGTCAAAGATACCTCCGGAGCTCGCCGAGGCGCGCGCGGAGGTCGTCGATCAGCGACTGGGTCTGGTTGAGGCGTTCTGCATCCATCGAAGGGCTCGCATCGGGTGGGCGGGCGCGGCCGCCTTCAGGAGGCAGGCGCGCGCGTCGCGCGTGGGCGCGCGGGGCAACCCATGATTGTAGCCGAGGCGTCGGGGCGGCCCGCCGCGCCGGCCCGGGCTCAGCGCGTCGGCGCGGGCGGGCGGGCGTCCTGGCGCCAGCGCGGGGCCGACAGCTCGGCCGCGGGGGCGGTGGTGAGCGACAGGTCGCCGGGGTCCCGGCCGGGCAGGCCGGTGGCAGCGGGTGAACCGGAGGTCGGGGCCGGGCGCAGCGGCTGCAGCACGCCGCCGCCGGTCTGCGGCAGCGCGCTCGTCGGCTGTGCCGCCGGTGCCGGGGGTGCGGCGGCGGGCACCGCGACGACCTGCGGCCCCGACGACAGCGGCCGCCAGCCGGCCTTGGCGGCGACTGCGCCGATCAGCACGGTCGCGATCACGCCGGCGGCGAACGCGCCGGCGCCGATCAGCCAGGGCGAGGGCGCGCTGGCGTTGCGCGACAGGCGCACCTCGGCTGCGGCCGTGGCGACGTCGCGCGCGCTCACGGTGTGCCGGCGCGCCATCGCGGCCGCCAGCAGGGCCTTGTCGGCCAGCACGTTGATGCGACGGGGCACGCCGCCCGAGAGCTTGGCGATCGCGCGCACGCCGGTGCCGGCGAACACCGGATCGCCCGGCCAGCCGCAGGCCCGCATCTTGAAGTTCAGGTACTCGGCGACGTCGCGGGTCGTCAGGCGCTTCAGGCGCACGCTGTGCGCGATCCGCGAGCGCAGTGCATCCATGCCCGGCAGCGCCAGGTTGTGATCGAGCTCCTCGGGGCCGAGCAGCACGATCCGGAAGGTCTCCGGCCCGACGTCGCGCTGCGACAGCAGGCGGATCTGCTCGAGCGTCTCGGGCGCCATCGCATGCGCCTCGTCGAGCAGGAAGACCACCGGACGCCCGGCGTCGTGGAGCTGTCCGAGGCGACGGCGCACGCGCAGCGCGGCGTCCTCGGGGTCCTCGCGACTGACCTCGAGGCGCATCGCGTCCGCGAGGGCGAACCAGACCTGGTCACCCGACAGGGTGGGGTCGCAGCTGTAGAGGACGGTGAACTGGCGGCCGAGCGCCCGGCCGATGTGACGGCACAGCGTCGTCTTGCCGGTGCCGGGCTCGCCGACGATCTTGACGATCCCGCGCTCGTTGCGCAGCACGTGCAGGGCCGCGTCGACCGTGGCGCGCCGGCTTCCGCCGGTGTAGTAGGCGTCCGAGTCGGGCGTCACCGGGAACGGGGCGCCTGTCAGGGAGAAGTGCTTGAGATAGAGCGAAGCAGCCATGCCGCGAGTCTAGGGGCGCACCGCGGGTGTGCGGATCGGAAAAGTCACGCCGGCTCAGCGCGTCGGCCCCGGAATTGTGTCGAAGTGCCTCACGATCAGCGATACGCCGTCGGCACCCTGCCAGGTGTCGCGCTGCAGCTGGTAGGCGAGCAGCGCGTCGCGCTCGATCGGCTCGGTCCGGCCGAAGGCGATCGCCGCCACCCTGCGGGTCCCGAGCCGCAGCTCGAGCTTCAGATGCCGGTCCTTGATCAGCCGCTGCGACAGCACCTCGAAGCGATCGGCGAACAGCGGCGCCGGAAAGCCCTGACCCCAGACCTCGTGGTCGATCTCGGCGACGGTACCGACAGTGAGCTCGTCGGGGGCGAGCGGCCCGTCGGTCTCGAGCAGCGGCGAGAACGAGGCCGGGTCGGCGAGTTCGCGCACCGCGGCCTCGAAGGCCTCCGAGAACCGGGCGAGCCCGTCCTCGGCCATCGTCAGGCCGGCGGCCATCGCGTGGCCGCCGAAGCGCATCAGCACCCCGGGGGCCCGGCGATCGACGAGATCGAGCACGTCGCGCAGATGGACGCCGGGAATCGATCGCCCAGACCCCTTCAGGGTGCCGGGCACGCGCTCGTCGCGCGCGAGCGCGAGCGTCGGGCGCCCGTGCCGCTCCTTGAGGCGCGAGGCGACCAGGCCGATCACGCCCTGGTGCCAGCCGGGACGAAAGGCCACGAGCGTGCGGCAGGCCGGATCCGGCTCGCCCACGTCGGCGAGCGCCTCGTCGCGCATGTCGGTCTCGATCTCGCGGCGCTCGCGGTTCATCTCGTCGAGCTGCCTGGCGAGCTCGGCGGCGCGGGCCTCGTCCTGCTCCAGCAGGCACTCGACGCCCATGGAGATGTCGGAGAGGCGGCCGGCGGCGTTGATGCGCGGCCCGAGCGCGAAGCCCAGATCGAGGCTGCCGACCTCGCGGGGCTCGCGTCCGGCCAGTCGCAGGAGCGCGAGCAGGCCGGGCCGTGCACGGCCGGCGCGCAGCCGCTTGAGGCCGGCCGCGACCAGCAGCCGGTTGTTGCGGTCCAGCCGGACGACGTCCGCGACCGTGCCGAGCGCCACCAGGTCGAGCAGCTCGGCGAGCGGCGGCTCGGTGCGCCCGGACCATGCGTTCCGTGCGCGCAGCTCGGCGCGCAGCGCGACCAGCACGTAGAACATCACGCCCACGCCCGCGAGGTTCTTGCTGGGGAAGGAGCAGCCCGGCTGGTTCGGGTTGACCAGCGCGTCGGCCGCGGGCAGCGTCGGACCGGGCAGATGGTGGTCGGTCACGACGACCTGCAGCCCGGAGGCCCGCGCCCGGGCCACGCCTTCGAGGCTCGCGATGCCGTTGTCGACGGTGATGAGCACGTCAGGACGGCCGAGCCGCGGATGTGCGAGCGCGACGTCGACGATCTCCGGCGTCAGGCCGTAGCCGTGATCGAAGCGGTTCGGCACGAGGTAGTCGACCACCGCGCCCATCATCCGCAAGCCCAGCACGCCGACCGCGACGCCGGTGGCGCCGTCGCAGTCGTAGTCGCCGACGACCAGCAGTCGGCGGCGCGCCGCGATCGCATCGGCGAGCAGGCGGGCCGCATCGGCGGCACCGAGCAGCGCCTGCGGGGGGATCAGGTCCGCCGGGCCGCCGCCGACCGAGGCGGCGCCCTCGATGCCGCGCCCGGCATAGAGGCGCGCCATCAGCGGCGAGACGCCGGCCGCGGTGAGGCGGGCGAGCGCCCGTGGATCGACACGGCGAAGCGCGAGGCGAGGCGGGGCGATCATGCGGGGCGGGGGCGGTTCATCGTGTGGCGCCCGGCTCGGCGAGCAGCATGGCCGCATCCGGGCGCCGCCAGAACCGCCAGCCGGCGCGCCGCGCGACCACGAGCTCGCGCCAGCCGGCGTCGCCGGCGAGCACGAGGCGTACGCCGGCGTGCCACCGACCTTCGGCGCGCGCCATCTCGGGGAACACCGAGGCATCGAGCGCCCGCCAGGACTCGACCCAGCGCTGCGGGTCGCCGGCCAGCTGCGCGGCGAGCAGGCGGTCGTCGACGATCAGCGGGCCGTCGTCGGTGTCGACCTCGAGCAGCGTGCCGGCGTCGCGGACCGCCAGCCGGGCGGCTGCCTGCGCGCCGGTGCCCCCCGGGGGCACGCGACCCTCGATCCAGAGGCTGTTGACCGTCGGCAGGCGCTCGGCCTCGCGCCGCTCGTTGACCGGATGCGTGTGCCAGGTCATCTGCACCTCGTTGACGAGCCGGCGCCAGCGCCGCGCGTCCTCGCCGGTCGGCTGCCAGGCATCGATGTTGCGGCCGACCGCGCCCGCGAGCGGTCGGGTGCGCAGCCGCAGCGGCCGTACCGGGTCGAGTTCGCGCAGATACCAGCGGTTCGGGCCGCGGGCCTCGAGCGCGAGGCCCTCCTCGGCGAACAGCGGTGCCACCGCGGTGGCCAGCTCGGCGGCCGCATCGTCCGACAGCGCGAGCAGGCCCGGATCGGTCAGCACCAGGTGATCGCGGCCGACGTGAAGATGAACCGGGTCGATGCGCCAGGCGGCCTGCGGCACGCCGTCGGCCAGGGCCGCACAGGCTGCCAGGGCCGCGTCTGCGGACAGTCCGAGCCGCCGGTGCAGCCAGCGCTCGTGGCCGGGGTCGGAGGACGGCCGGTCCTCGGGCCCGTCCTGAGCGACTGCATGCGCCCGGCGTGACAGCGCGGCCCAGCCTGGCGCGGCCGCGAGCGCCGCGAGCCGGTCCGCACCCAGCCAGGCGGGGTCGGCGAGCGAGGCGGGCAGCAGCAGCGTGGGGGCGGACGCGCTCATCGCGGCGGCCGCGGCGCGCGGTGGCGAGGGTCCATCGGCCCATTCTACCGGGCTGGCGCGGGCGGCTCGAGAGGCGCCCGAAGCGGTTGTGGCACACTGCGCCGTCCCGTTCGCGGGCCCCTCCGACCCCACCCGCCACCCCTCTTCGTGAACGTTCCGTTCGAGCTCGCCGTCGGCCTGCGCTACACGCTCAGCGGACGGCGTGCGGGCCGGCGCAACGGCTTCATCTCCTTCATCTCCGCGCTGTCGGTCGCCGGCATCGCGCTCGGGGTGGCCGCGCTGATCGTCGTCCTGTCGGTGATGAACGGCTTCCAGAAGGAAGTCCGCGACCGGATGCTGTCGGTGCTCTCCCACATCGAGGTGATCGCCACCGACAAGCCGATGCTCGACTGGCCAGCGGTGCTCGAGCAGACGCGCCGCGATCCGAGGATCGTCGCGGGAGCGCCCTATGTGTCGGGGCAGGCGATGCTCACGCGCGACGACAGCGTGCGCGGCGTGCTGGTCCGCGGGATCGATCCCGCGCTCGAGCCCAAGGTCTCGGAACTCGGCACGCAGGTCGTCCAGGGCCGCCTCGATTCGCTGGTGCCGGGCGAGTTCGGCATCGCGATCGGACGGGCGCTCGCCCGCCAGGTGGGCGTGGCGCTCGGCGACCGGATCGCGCTGATCGCGCCGCAGGGCACGGTGACGCCCGCGGGCGTCGTGCCGCGCGTGCGGCAGTTCACCGTGGTCGCGATCTTCGAGTCGGGCCACTTCGAGTACGACGCGACCCTGGTGCTGACCGCGCTCGACGACGCCGCCAAGCTCTTCCGTGTCGAGGGGGTCTCGGGCCTGCGCCTGCGCACGACCGACATGCAGCAGGCGCCCCGCATCGCGGGCGAGCTGATGCGCACGCTCGACCCGAGCCTGTATGCCCGCGACTGGTCGCGGGAGAACCGCAACTGGTTCGCCGCGGTGCAGATCGAGAAGCGGATGATGTTCATCATCCTCACGCTGATCGTCGCGGTCGCAGCCTTCAACCTGGTGTCGATGCTGGTGATGACCGTCACCGACAAGCGCAGCGACATCGCGATCCTGCGTACCCTCGGTGCCGCGCCACGCTCGGTGATGGCGGTCTTCATCGTGCAGGGCGCGCTGGTCGGCCTGCTCGGCACGCTGATCGGCGTGACGCTCGGCACGCTGCTGGCCCTGAACGTGGGGCCGGTGGTGGGGTCGATCGAGCAGCTGTTCGGCTTCCAGGTGCTGCCCTCGGGCGTGTACTTCATCAGCTACCTGCCGAGCGACCTGCACTGGTCGGACGTGGTCACCATCGGCCTGACCTCGAGCGTGCTGGCGTTCGCGGCGACGATCTACCCGAGCCTGCGGGCGGCGAGCGTGCGGCCGGCCGAGGCGCTGCGCTATGAATGACCGGGCCGGGGCGAGCGTGAGCGCGGCCGGCGTCACCGAGGCCGACGAGCGCGGGCCGGTGCTGGCCTGCCGCGGTCTCGTCCAGCGCTACCAGTCCGGTGCGGCCAGCCTCACCGTGCTGCAGGGCGTGGACCTCGACGTCGCCCGTGGCGAGCGCGTCGCGATCGTCGGCGCGTCCGGGTCCGGCAAGAGCACCCTTCTGCACCTGCTCGGCGGGCTCGATGCGTCGAGCGAGGGGCAGGTCCGGCTGATGGGCGCGCGGCTCGACCGCATGAGCGAGACGCAGCGCGGCGATGCGCGCAACCGCCTGCTCGGCTTCGTCTACCAGTTCCATCATCTGCTGCCGGAGTTCACCGCACTCGAGAACGTCGCGATGCCGCTGCGCATCCGCCGCATGCCGCCGGCCGAGGCTGCGGGGCGAGCGGCGGCCATGCTGGCCGAGGTCGGGCTGTCCGGGCGCCTCGAGCATCTGCCCGGCATGCTGTCCGGCGGCGAGCGCCAGCGGGTCGCGCTCGCGCGGGCGCTGGTCACCGACCCGGTCTGCGTGCTGGCCGACGAGCCGACCGGCAACCTCGACCGCGGCACCGCCCGCCAGATGTTCGACCTGATCGAGCGCCTGAGCCGCGAACGCGCCACGGCGTTCGTCGTCGTCACGCACGACCTCGAGCTCGCCGGCCGTGCCGACCGGATGCTGGCGCTGCGCGAAGGGCGCCTCGGCCCGGCCTGAGCGGCGCGTGCGGGGCGGCTCGATGCTCGTCGACACCCACTGCCATCTCGATGCCGCCGAATTCGACGCGGACCGCGATGCCGTGGTCGAGCGGGCGGTCGCGGGCGGGGTCGAGCGGATCGTGGTGCCCTCTGTCGGCGCGTTCGATTTCGACGCGGTGGCGGCGCTGGCCGCTCGACACGCGTGCGTGCGCTATGCGCTGGGCATCCACCCGATGTACGTCGATCGCGCGGACGACGCCGACCTCCAGGCGCTGCGCGGCGCGGTCGCAGCCGCCGTCGGCGATCCGTGCTTCGTCGGGGTCGGGGAGATCGGTCTCGATCACTTCGTGCCCGGCCTCGACCGCGAGCGGATGGAGCGCTTCTTCGTCGGGCAGTTGCGCATTGCCGTGGAGTTCGGGCTGCCGGTGATCCTGCACGTGCGCCGCTCGCAGGATGCCGTGCTCAAGCAGCTGCGCCGCCTGCGGCCCGTCGGCGGCATCGCGCACGCCTTCAACGGCAGCGCTCAGCAGGCCGAGATGTTCGCCGGGCTGGGCTTCGCGCTCGGCTTCGGCGGCGCGATGACCTATCCGCGCGCGCTGCAGATCCGGCGGCTTGCCGCGGCGGTGCCGATCGAGGCGGTGGTGCTCGAGACCGACGCGCCCGACATCGCGCCCGAGTGGCGCTGGCGCCGGCGCAACGAGCCCGGCGAGCTGCCGCGGATCGCGGCGGTGTTCGCGGCGCTGCGCGGGATCCCGCTCGAGGCGGCGATCGCCCGGACCGGCGCGAACGCGGCGCGGGTGCTGCCTGCGCTCGATGCGAGCTCGCCGCAAGGTCGGTCGGCTTAGTCCTCCCGTCCGATTGTCGCCGGCCCGCGGCGGCGGGAGCATCGGACACGATGGTCCGATCGCCGCTCTCCTGGTCGCTCGCCCCGGCGGTGGTCGGTGCGGTGCTCCTGCTGCAGACCCGCGCGACGCTGCCGGCGCCGGGCTGGCGCATGGCCGGTGCGCTGCTCGCCGCCCTGTTCGCGCTCGCGGGAGCCCGGGCGTGGGGGCGCAGGCCACGGGTCGCCGCGGCACTCGTCGTCGCGGCCGCGGCGGCGGGCGCCTGGACGCTGGCCGCGGAGCGTGCGGACCGCAGGCTCTCGGAGCGACTGCCGGCGGCGCTCGAGGGGCGCGACCTCACGGTGCGGGGCGTCGTCGACGAACTGCCGGGCACACTCCAGCGCGGCCAGCGATTCGGCTTTCGCGTCGAGGGCTGCGAGTCCGCTTCGTCCGCATCAGGCTCCGCATCGGAGCCCGCCGATCCGCGGCGCGCGGGCGCCGATGACGCGCTGTCCGGCGAGGCGGCCGCAGCGGATGGAGCGGGCCGCGGGGACCGCCCGGGCGAGGCGGGCTGCGCGCTGCCCCCGAGGCTGCAGCTGTCCTGGCAGTCGGACCCGAGGCGCCCGGGGGCCGAGCTCGCACCGGTGCGTCCCGCGCAGCGCTGGATCCTGACGGTCCGTCTGAAGCGCCCCCACGCGACGATCAATCCCGGGGCCTTCGATCGCGAGCTGCGCTGGCTGGAGGAGGGCATCGGCGCGGTCGGGACCGTTCGTTCCGGCCGCCTGCTCGACGAGCGCGTCGACGAGCCGGCACTGCTGCGCGAGCGCCTGCGCGGCGCGATCCGCGATGCGCTGCACGAGGCGGTCGGCCCGGGTCGGACGCGCGAGGCCGGCGTGCTCGCAGCGCTCGCGATCGGCGAGCAGGCGGCGATCGAGCCCGCGCTCTGGACGGTGTTCAACCAGACCGGGGTCTCGCATCTGATGTCGATCTCGGGCCTGCACATCACGATGGTCGCCAGCCTGGGCGGCATCGCTGCGGCATGGTGCTGGCGCAGGCGATGCCTCGCGCGTGCAGGCCTGGCGCTCCACCTGCCGGCCAAGGCCGCGCGCCTGATCGCCGCGGTCGCGGTGGCCTTCGCCTACGCGGGCCTCGCGGGTTGGGGCATCCCCGCGCAGCGGACCTGCTTCATGCTGGCCACGGTGGCGGTTCTCGTCGTCGGCGGGCGCACCGGCTCGATCGGCGCCGCGCTCGGCGCGGCGGCCACCGCCATCGTGCTGCTCGATCCGTGGGCGCCGCTGTCGGCCGGCTTCTGGCTGTCGTTCGGCGCGGTGGCGGCGATCGTCTGGGTCAACGTCGGCATGCGGTTGCAGGACGGGCGGCTCGCGCGTGCGATCGGCGCGGCACTGCGCACGCAATGGGCCGCCACGGTCGCGCTGCTGCCGCTCGGCGCCTGGTTCTTCACGTCGGTCTCGCTCGTCGGACCGCTGGCCAACGCAGTCGCGATCCCCCTCGTGAGTGCGGTGATCACGCCGCTCGCGCTGGCCGGAGGCGCGCTCGCGCTCCTCTCCCCGACGCTCGCCTCGGCGCTCGTCGTGCCGGCAGCCGTGCTGACC
>JBIIPQ010000524.1:0-2953 GCA_044342535.1 Burkholderiaceae bacterium | reverse complement strand
TCTTGTCGCCCTGGCGCCGGACGAGGATCAGCGTGTCCGAGCCGTTGGGCATGATGCCGCCGGCCGTCGCGAGGATCTCGGTCAGCCGCGTGCCGCGGTTCTCGAGCGGGTAGCGGCCGGGACGGTTCACGCTGCCCAGCACGGAGACCTGCTGGCTGCGGAACTGGACGACGCTGATCGTCACCTGCGCGCGCTGCACGTAGCCGCCGTCGCGCAGCTGACCGGCGATCGTGCGCTCGACCGTGCCGGGTGTCGAGCCGGCCACGCGCAGGTTGCCCAGCAGCGGGAACGTGATCTGGCCCGATTCCGAGACGCGCGACTCGGTCGTCAGGTCGGCATTCTGGAACACCTGGATCCGCAGCACGTCGCCCGGCCCGAGGGTGTAGTCGGCGAGGTCGGGCGCGGGATCGGCGGCGGCCGCCGCGCCGGCGACGAGCCCCAGCGTCAGCGCGAGCATCCAGCGAAGCAGGTGTCGGATCGTAGGCATCTCGATTCTCCTCACTTCAGACCCACCACGCCCTTCTGAAGCGCTTCGTCGACCGACCGGGACGCGTCCTCGGCGGCCGACGCCGGCGCAGCGACCGGCACGGAGGCCTGGGCGAACTCGCCCAGGAACGAGACCTTGGCGGCCTCGGTCAGGCGCTTCGTCTCGCTCGCCAGCGTCTCCTGGCGCTTGCGGACGGCGAGCGCCTGCTCGATGAGAGGTGCCGCCGTGGCCTCGTCGACGGCGGCGTCGCGCACGTCGATCACCTGACCGATCACCACGCGCGGCGGCTGCGCCCAGACGACGATGTCGCCGGCCTTGCGCTTCGAGAAGTCGGCGAGCCGATTCATCGGCAGGGCCTCGCTGGCGCGCACGACGCCCTGCGTCGTGGGCAGATCGATGCTGGCGGCCTTCAGCACCGCGGACACCTCGCGCAGCGACTTGGCGCGCAGCACCTGGGGCTCGATCGACTTCCAGTTGGTGGGCACGCCCGGCATCACGATCTCGTCGAAACGATAGATGCGGCGATTCGTGAACAGCCCGGGGTTCCCCTCGAAGTACGTGCGGACCTCCTCGGACGTGGGCTTCGGGCTCTGGGCACCCAGGCGCTCGAGGGCAGCGCGCGCGAGCACTTCGCGGCGCACGGCCTCGAGCTGCTGCATCGTCGCGGTTTCGCGATCGAGCTTGTGCTCGATCGCGTACTGGACGAGCTTCTCCTGCTCGACCAGGGAGTTCAGGATCGTGCGACGGGCTTCCGCGATGCGCTCGGCAGGCAGGTTCGCCGGCAGGCGCTGGGCGAGCAGGTTGATCTGATGGACCGAGATCTCCTTGTCGTTGACGCGGGCCACCGCCTGCGTGCTCTGCGGAGCATCGGATCCGCCGCAGCCGGCGAGCACAGCGGCGACGAGAACGACCGCCAGCACGGACGGCGTCGACAGGAGATTCGGACGGGAAGACATGGACGACCTCGTGGCGGAAGTGCAGAGGGGAGGACGCGCGAGCACCGTGGGGTGTCGCGGTCCGGCCAGGAGCGACCAGCTTCGCCCTCGCGCTTTTCGTTCCTGTGACCGTTCGGAGGGTCGACCGCGAAACATTCGGCCGCATTGGTGCTTGCGGACTAACGGAGGGATCCGCCCGGGCCTGCCGGCCCGGTCCGCTCAACGCCCCGCGGGGCCGACGCGGTTGTCGGCGACCTGGTCGCGATAGCCGCGGATCAGGGTCTCGATGTGGATGCGCTTGAAGCCGTCGAAGGGTTGCGTGCCGACGAGCGCACCGCCCAGGCCTCCGCGGTCGATCGCTGTCAGCAGATCGCCGGCGAGCGAAGCGAGCGCGCCGTTGTGATCGCGGCACTGCTGGAGATCGGCCAGGCGGCTTTCCTCGGACGCCCGACTGCGGACCAGCGATTCGTCTCGAACACGCAGCGAGGCCTGCAGCGTGCCGGCCTGCTCGCGCAGCGCCGCGAGCTGCTGCTCGGTCGCGGCGAGGCGTTCGTTCTGCCGGGCCAGATCGCGCCGCGCCTGCTCGAGCTCGGTGCCGAGGGCCGCCGCCCGCGCGTTGCCGTCCTGGAGCTCGCGGCGCAGCGCCGTCACGCGCGTGTCGTCCTGTCGCTTCGCGGCCTCGAGCCGGTCGCGCCCCGCCTTCAGCTCCTCCTCGAGCGACATCTTCTGCGCCGCGAGGTTCGAGTTCTCGGCCTGCAGCGCCTGCTGCGCCTCGCTCAGCCGGCGGATCTGCTCGGCCTGCCGCTGGATCGCGGCCTCGTTGCCCTTCTTCTGCTGCGCGAACGAGACGGTCGGGACGCAGACCGCGAGCAGGAGCAGCGTCGAGACCACTCGGGACGTCATGCGGGTGTGCATCAGAACCTCATGTTCAGGTCGATCTGCAGGATGTCCAGCGCGTACGGCGGTCCCTCGATCTGGCGTCCGCTCAGGTAGCGGGCCGCGATGCTCGTGTTGCGATCGAGACCGTAGGCGAGCTGCGCGTTCCAGCCCTTGATGTTCGTGCCGCCGAGCATGAACTCGGGATCTGTGAACGCATCGAGCGTCGCGTCCTTCTCGACGTGGCGCCAGCCCAGCCCGAACTGCCAGTCGTTGCGGGCCCGGATCGCCGGCGATCCGACGGTGACCCTGTGGAGCCAGCCTCGCGTGCCTTCGGTGATGTCGAATCCGGTCCGCGAGATGATCTCGGTGCGGTCGAAGCCGCGGTTGCGGAACACGTCGCTGGTCAGCGCCACGGTGACCGGGTCGGCGACGACGAAGTCGAGCGCCGCGTGGATCTGCTCGACGTCGAACTGCGAGGCGAGGCCCCAGCGCGCCGCCGACGTGTCGAGCAGCGCGTTGTTGATCCGGTAGAGGGTGTTGCCCTTCTGCCGGAAGCCACGTTCGTACTCGGTCAGCGCATACGACGGCGTGCCGAAGTTGGTGGTGTCGCTGACGCCCTCTTCGTTCGCGTAGCGATAGCGCCCGTAGGCGA
>JBIIPQ010000378.1:0-4442 GCA_044342535.1 Burkholderiaceae bacterium | reverse complement strand
GCGAGGCGCGCGCCCCAGCGCGTGGACGGCCGGTATTCGGCAGCGAACTGCATCGCGCCCATGGTCCGGTCGGCCGCCAGCGCGTTCTCGCGCAGCATGAACATGCCCGCGGTGCCGATCAGCCGCCAGGCATCGCCGAACCGCGGCGCGAGGGTACCCGACAGGCCGTCGAAGCCGAGATCGGGCGCGAACAGGGCCTCGGTCGAATAGAACGGGTTCGGCGCACGGCCGATCGTGGTCGACGCCCAGTCGTTCGGGGACCATCGGATGAACGCGCGATCGAGCTTGATGCCGAACCGGTCCGCCGGATCCCCCGAGGTCGACGACGTCGACACCGGGCCGAGCGCATTCCCGGTCGACAGGCGCATCGCCCCCATCCACTCGGGGCTCGGCCGCGCGGTCAGCCCGAGCCGGGCACGGATCCGGAGCCGGTTGCGATCGACCGAGGTATTGGTGACGTCGGCGTAGTTCGTACCCAGCGCGCCCCCGGCGAAGCTGTCGTCGTAGAGGATCGAGGCCGGTGCGTTTTCGGCGTCGTAGCGGTCCGTCTGCGCGCGCACCCGCAGATCGCCGTCGAAGCGCAGCCAGTCGAGCCACTCGGGCAGCGTGCCCGGGTCGCCCCAGCGTTCGGCCCGTGCCTGGGCGAGGACCTCGGCCTTGATCTCCTCGCGCAGCTCGCGCTTGGTCGACTCGGGCACGAAGGGCACCCGCACCGGCTCGCGCGAGACCGGCGGCGCCGCAGCGCTCGACGCGGCCGGCCTCGGCGCCTCGGACTCCGAACGCACGCCGGGACCGGCCAGCGGTGCCGCAACGGCGGGCGGCCGGGTCCGCACCGACGGCGCGGTCAGACGCAGCAGCCGTTCGGCGTCCTGCCGGGGCAGGCTGCCGCGTTCGGCGAGCGAGCGCACGACCTCGTCGAGTGCCGAGCGCAGGCGCTCGAGCTCCTCGCGCTCGGTGGCCTGCGCCGACGCGGCGCCGCAGGCGATCGTCAGCGCAGCGCCGACCGCATGTCGGACCCATCGGCGGGTTGGGTTGCAGGTCATCGGGATCCTCGAGGTTGAGTCCGGGGAGCTCGGTCAGCCGAGCTCGCGGAGATTGATCAGCACCCAGACCGGCTGCGGCATCGCATCGGGCGGCGGTTCGCGCAGTGCGCGTCCGCCGACGAGCGCACCGCGGATCAGCTCGATCTGCCGCTCGCTCGCGTCGCGCAGCTCGACCCGCTGGACGCGGCCGGTCTTGTCGATCCAGAGCTGGAGCGCGAGCTGACCGTCGGTGGTCTTGAGCTCCGCCAGCCGGTTGAGTTCTTCGTTCACGTGGCGGACCAGCTGGTCGCGGTAGGACGCGAACTGGGCGCGCTGGATGACGCCCCCCGCGCCCGTGCCGCCACCGCCGATCTGCGGGGCCGCCGTCAGGTCGCGGCCACCCGGATTCGCGGCCAGGCCGAAGCCGTCACCCTGGCCCGTGCCGGTCGCATCGACGCCGAGGGGCGCAGGCGGCGGCGCTTCGGCCGGCTTGGGCGCCTCCTGGGGCCGCGGCGTGTCGACCTTGACCTCCTCCTTCACCTTCGGCGGCTCGGGCGGGCGCTCGGGCGGCTTCGGCGGCGGCGGCGGCGTCGACGGCCGCACGAGCTGGATCTGCTGCGCCGTCGGCTTGCGGGCGCTCTTGGGCTGATCGAGCAGGCGCACCACGCCCACCACCAGCGCGATGGCGGCGACGACCGCGGCGCCGATGAAGAGCGGGCGCAGTCGGCGATTCGAGGGCCGCCCTGCGGGGGTCGGCTGGGTGGGCGCCATCGGCAGCGTTCAGCGCGTGAGCCGCTGGGTCACGAGGCCGAGCTGCGTGATCTCGAGCCGACCGACGAGGTCGAGGACCTCGATGACCTTGTCGTACTGCACGCGCGCGTCGCCCTTGACCACCACCGGCAGATCCGGATCCGCGGCCTTGTACTGCGCGAGGCGCGTCTCGAGCTCGGCGATCGTGACCGGATAGGCGTCGAGGAACAGCTGCCCCTGCTCGTTGATCGTGATCGCCTTGGTCTTGGGCTTGGCGAGCGAGGGCGTGTTGCTCGCCTTCGGCAGGTCGACCTTGATGCCCTGGACGGAGGCGGTCGTCATGATGATGAAGATGACGAGCAGCACGTACGCGAGATCGAGCATCGGCGTGACGTTGATGTCGTCGTACAGCTTGTTGTCGCCCTGGATCTGCATGTCGGTCCCCGCCTCAGCGCTCGAAGGTTTCGGCGATGCGGCTCACCAGCTCGTCGCTGAAGATCTGCATCTCGCTCACCAGCTCCTTGATCTTGGCGGCGAGCCAGTTGTAGGCGAACAGCGCAGGGATCGCGACGGCCAGTCCGGCGACGGTCGCGAGCAGTGCGGCAGCGATGCCCGGCGCGATCGCGTTGATGTTCACGTCGCCGGCCGCCGCGATGGCCGCGAAGGTGATCATCACGCCCACCACCGTACCCAGCAGGCCGATGAAGGGGCCGCCGGAGATCGCGATGGTCAGCAGCACGATCAGGCGATTGAGCCGGTTGCCCTCGCGAACCAGCGTCGCGTCGATCGCGGCGCGGATCGAGGCCATCGACTTGGGGCCGATGGTGCCGCGGGCCTGCTCGACGTCGCTCGCGCCATCGGGCACCCGAGCTCGGACCTGGCCGGACGCCGCCTCGAACATCGCGTAGAGCGGCGACCCGTTGAACGGCGACGAGCCGCCCGCAGCACCCACCGCGGCCGCGCCGAACGTCGGCGCGAGGAAGGCCTCGTCGCCCGTCGAGCGGAACACCTCGAGGAAGCGGGCGTTGGCGCGGGCCGCCCGCTGCAGCGAGATCGCCTTCGCGATGATCACCCAGGTCGCGATGACGAACATCACGGCGAGCAGATAGATGACGATCTCGCCGTCGAGCGTCAGGTTGTCGATCAGGATCTTGAAGTGCGAGACCTCGCCGGCCTCCTCTTCGGCGAGCCCGATCATCGCGTTGTCCGGACCCTGCGACACGAAGGTCGCGCGCAGGTACTCGGGCACGCGGGCCACGGTGGAGAGCACCACGTCGTCGACGTCGAAGGCAGGCCCGCCGCCGACGGTCATCCGCACCGGCTGCTCGGGCACCTTGGCGGCCACCGAGCCGACCTCGGCACCGTCGACGAGCAGCACGACGCGGTCCGCGCCGACCACGACGGCGAGGAGCTGCCAGCGGTCGGCGGACAGCGCCGCGGTCGCGACGGCCGGGGCGGCCGGCGCGCCCTGCTGAACGACCTTCGCCGAGGGCACGCCGTTGGCCACGGCCACCTCGATGCGCGAGCGTTCGCCCGCGAGGGTGAGCACCGCGCCGCTGGCGCCCGCACCGATCCCGCGGACCCAGGCGCTCGCGGTGGCGCCGTCGGCGCCGATCTTCACGTCCGCACCCTGCGCGACGAGCGTGCCGCCCGCGGCGAGCTTGCCGCCGCGACCGGCGACGCCCGAGGGCTCGATGCCGATACCGGTGCCGACGAGCTCCGCCTGGCCGCCGCCTTCGTTGGAGAGCGGCTCGCCGAAGCGCACCACCAGCGGCGTGCGTGCATCGTAGAGACGCGCCGCAGGCGGCGCCTCCGCCTTCGGGTTGCCGCTGTAGACCCAGATGAACTGGTCGCGCGTGGCCGGTGCGATCGACGGAACCTGGACCCAGGCGACCGCCAGCTCGTTCGCCGCGTCGAAGGCCTCGATCCGATGGGGCAGCACCGTCTTGCCGTCGGCGGCGACGAAGCGCAGGTCCGAGCCGTCGGGCTTGGCAGCCTTGAAGTCGAAGTTGCCGGTGTGCAGCCGCACCGGCAGCACGAACTGCTGCAGCGCCGAGCGCAGGTTGCCGCCCTCCGGCGTGGTGTCGATCGCGAACTTGGCCTTGTTCTGCCAGTCGGACAGCGACTGCGCGAGCGCCGGTTGGAACAGGCCGGCAAGCAGCCAGAGCGCGAGGAGGAGTCGTTGGGTCATGGCAGGTCGGTTGGGACGGCGTGTGCAGGCTAGGCGGGGTGTCTTGCGGCTTCTTGTCAGTTGCGGCCGGGCCGCGGCGGGCAGGGGCCGATCGGCCCCCTCCGCTGCGACGATCGGATCAACGGGCACGGGTGGCACGGCGGCGCTGCCAGGCGTCCTCGCCTTCGTCGCCGAATCCGAGGAACTCGAGGACGAGGATGCGCTGGGACGCGCGGGGCCGGTTCGTGGCGTCGGAGGCGGCGCGCTCGGCGGCATCGGTGCCGCTGCGGGCGGCACCGGTGGCCGTCGTGGACGAACTCGCGAGCGACAGGTTCGGCGCGGCGGTGACCGTCGGCACACCGGTGGACGCGCCCCCGACGGAGATGTTCGACGCGTTCAGCACCTGGGACGCGAACACCGTGATGTTGCCGGCCGCGCGGATGCCCGCCTCACCTGCGTCGATGATGCCCTTGGGTGCGAACAGGTCGATGTCGCCCGGG
>JBIIPQ010000212.1:0-7437 GCA_044342535.1 Burkholderiaceae bacterium | reverse complement strand
AGGGTGGTTTCATGGCATTCGGACTGAACCGATTCACCGGCCTCGACAAGACGCCAATCGAGTTGGCGTGGCTCATCAGAGAACATCAGCGGCTTGCCCGCGAGATCGACGATGCCGCTGCGGCCTTCGAGGCGCGCGGCCGGCGCGCCGATGAGCGATGCCTCGAGAAGCTACGCGAGGTGCTGCGCTCCGTGGACGTCGTGATCGCGCTGCGCCCGGTCCGGTTCGACCCGAAGCTCATCCCGACGGTCCGGCGCAAGGCGCCGCGGCTCTACCCGTACGGGGTTCTGTCGCGCGACATCCTGAACCTGCTGCGCCGGCACACGAGGCTGACGGCCGCCGGCCAGAAAGCCCTGCGGCGTCCATCGCACGACAACCGGATGGCATATCCCACAAAATGGCTTTTGTGGGATACTTTTCGGATGAGTCCATTCGAGTTCGAAAGCGGAGTCCAGGCCATCTTCTCCGACCTCGAGCAGACTGCTTACGCGCAGCAGCTCGTCCCGGTCGGTACGCCAGGGGGAATAAAGGTCCGTGTGAACCAGACGGGGGTTCGGTTCGACGTTCGCGCGTACATCGATGCGAACGGAAAGCGTCGTGAAGAGTATCTCGGCACTTTGGGCTCGGCCGATACATCCGAGGTTCAAGAGGCGATGCTCGTCGCGCGTCGCCAGAAGGCGCTTGGGGTTTTGTTGAAGGCCGCCGGCTACCAGTTCTCCGACCGAAAGACTTTCGACACATTGGCGGTGTTGCACAACCACGGCGTCTTCGCCGGGGGCGCCACCCTCCTCGGGTCGCATGCGTATGGGGCGCTCATGAATTCCCTTGGCTTTCGCGCGCCGCCCTACATGACGCAGGATATCGATATTGGGAGGCGCGAGAGTCTGAAGCTCGTCGGCAGCAAGACCGGGGTCCTGGACCTGCGCGCCATCCTGAAGCAGACCGGACTTCAGCTGGTGGACGTTCCTGGGCTCGATCGGAAATCGCCGTCCACGTCACTCAAGGAGCGCGGCGCCTCGCGCTTCAGAATCGATTTGCTCGCACCATCGAGCACGCTCGAGTACGGAACGATCGAAGTTCCGGAACTGAGTGGCCACGCAGCGACGCTGCCGTTCCTGGGCTATCTGCTTGGAGAGCGTGTGTCTCGGGTGGTGCTCGGGCCCCGGGGCACAGTACCAGTCGTCGTGCCTGCGCCGGCTCGCTTCGCGCTGCACAAGGTTCTGGTGTCGCAGCTGCGCGCCAACGATGCCTCCAAGTCCTCGAAGGACCTGCAGCAGGCGAGTGCCGTCATCGAGGCGCTGACACTGCGCGTTCCGGACGATCTAGAGGAGGCCGCCGTTGCGATGCCACGCTCGGCGGTGCCGAAGTTCAAGGCCGGGCTCACAGCGCTCGAGCGCACTGTCGGCCTGTCAGAGGACTCGATGCGCACGGTGAGTGCGATCCGGCAGGCAATAAAGCACGCGCAGCCCTGAGGCTGCGTCGCAAGCGCCTTACTGCGGCTCGCGATCAACCCGCCTGGCCGGCCTTGGCAGTCGCGTCGACTGCGTGGGCGCTATTCGCGCAGCGGTGTGTTGGCGCCGGCGGTCAAGGCGCCGCTGCAGGTGACCGAAGCGTTCCCCATCGTGGCGCAAGGACGTTGAGTTGCCGCGCATGTCCGTCGACGCGCGCGAATGCTCGGCTTGATCCCGTCGCGAGAGAAGCCGACCAACGGCAGAGTTACGGCTCATGCAGAAAGGGCCTGTAAGGCACTGATGCCAAAGGGAAAGTGCATCAGCCCATACATGGCGTCGCCCTCCGCCAGAGTCTCTTCGGGCGATCAGCGGGCCGTCGCCGAAGTCGAGGACGGGCGCCCGCTGTGCCCACCCGTTCGACCTGGCCCCGCGGCGACCTGAAGGACGCGGTCGACCGCGTTCCCACCCGCCACCCCGCCCGAACGCGGGTCGCGGGACCGGCTCAGAATCCGGTGATTCCGGCCTCGATGCCTCCTCGGCGTCCTCCCGGCCATCCGTTCGGGGTGTTCCGACCGACCGTCCGTCCCGTCCAGGGATCCCCGGTCCGAACCACTGGCTATAGTTTCCATTACCTGTGAATCCATGCCTGTAAACCTGGGCCTGACAAGCGCATGTCGCACCAAGGAATCCGCCCAGGGGGGCTCCCGCCGGCCTTCAGGGGCGGCATAGCGGCCTCCGGGCTCACGCTCGTGGAACTGCTTACTGTGATCGCGATCGTCGCGATCCTCGCCGCTGTGGCTGTCCCGGACTTGCAGCGGTTTGCTGCGGGCAGCCGGATTGCCGAGGCCGGCAGCAGCCTGCGCAGCGCGATCGAACTCGCCCGCTCCGAGGCGATCGCCCGCGCCGGGCGCGCGGCGGTCTGCCGCAGCCTGAATCCGAACGACGCGACGCCCGCCTGCAGCGCGGTGGCAGGCGACGGGTTCGGAGCGATCGACTGGGCCAGCGGCTGGATCGTGTACGCGAAGGTCGGCAACAACGCCGCCGACGTGTTCGAGGCCGGCGACGCGATCGTGCGCCGGCAGGCGCCGTTCGCGCTCGGCGAAGGTGTCGCCCGAGCGACGATCCGCTCGCCGGGCAACGCGCCGCTGGTCTTCGGCTGGAACGGCGTCCGTGCCGCCGGTCCGATCGGCACCTTCTCGATCGACTACGGTCCGTCGACGCTCGCGCCTCCGGCGACGCTGCGTGCCGACCGGGGCACCTGCCTGTCGCTCAACGTGGTGGGTCGGATCGACTCGGTCCGGCCGGTATCGGGAGTCTGTCCGTGACCCGCACGCGTCAGCAGGGCGTCACGCTGATCGAGGTGGCGGTGACGCTGTTGATCGCGGCGGTCGGGCTGCTCGGCCTGGTGGCACTCCAGGCCCGCTCGCTGTCTATGCAGGTCGACTCGGAGTCGCGCCGGCTCGCAGTGTCGCTGATCTCGCAGCTGCGCGAGCGCGTGACTGCGAACCAGGAGGGCTTCGGGCAGGGCATCACCACCCCCGCCGCCTACAACCGCGTGTGGAATCCGGGCGAATCGGCGACGGTGTTGCTCTGTGGCACCCCAGGCAACTGCCCGGCGCTCACCCACGTGACCGAGGCGCAGTTCTCTGCCTGGGCGGCGGATGTCCAGCGCCAGCTGCCGGGCGCAGCGGCCGCCGTGAGTCCGACGGTGGTGGGAACCGCGCAGTCGTTGACCGTGACGATCGGCTGGCTGCAGCCGAATTCGAGTGCGGTCGCCCCCGACCAGGCGTGTGATCCGATCGAATCGGTCCGCAGCGATGTCCGCTATCGCTGCGTGACCGCGACCTTCTTTCCAGGATGAAGACCGCCGCCCGCCCCCGCACCGAGCGCCGCTCGAACCAGCTCGGCCGGTCTCTGGTCGAACTGATGATCGGCGTGACCGTGGCCCTCGCGATCACCTCTGCGGTGGCCGCGGCCTACCTTGGCGTGTCGCGCACCGCGCGGGTCGCCTCCGAGCTCGCGGGAATCGCCGATACCGGGCAGGTGGTGATGCAGATGATCGGCGACTCGATCCGCCAGGCCGGCTACGGCGAGATCGTCGGCTCCGACCTGGTGCTCGGGGCGTCGCAGGTCGGCGTGTACCGCAGCCAGACGATGTTCGCCGAAGGCGCCAGTGTGATCGGTTGCGCGGGCGGACGCTTCACCGACGACACCGCGCGCGACCCGGTCTGCGCCGCGCCCGTCGATCCGAACTTCGACACGCTGATGGTCCGTTTCCAGGCTGAAGCGGTGATTCCGCCCGACCAGGGCCGCATCGACGACTGCCTCGGGGTAGGCGTGCCCGCCGAGGATCTGCCTGCGAATCACGCGGGCCGCGTGCGCTCGGTCTCCCGACCGATGGTGCAGAACGCCTACTTCGGCCGCGATGGCGCGTTGTGGTGCCGCGGCAGCGGCCGTGCCGCGGCCGCCGACGCCTTCGCTGTCGCTCAGCAGATGGTGTCGAACGTCGAGCAGTTCAAGGTGTTCTACGGTTTCGACGACATGCGCTTCGCGAACCCCGATTCTGCCCCGGCGTCGACCGCGCGCAGCGTGCGCAGCGCCACCTGGATCAACGCCCAGCCGGCGGCTGCGAACCCATGGGAGTTCGTGGTCACCGTCCACGTGTGCATGGTGATCCGCTCCGATCCGGACACGTCGGTCGGGCCCGCGACGCGCGTCACCGACACCTATTCGCGCTGTCCGATGAGCGAGGCGGAGGCGGCCAACGCGCTGCCCACCGTGTCCGTGACCGACCGCGTCCTGCGCCGCACCTATGCGCAGACCTTCACGGTCCGCTCGCGGTCGCCGGCCAATCCGAGGCAGTTCCTGCCGTGAGCCCGAACCGTCCGATCCGTGGCAGCCGCCCGCCGCAGCGCGCCACGCGCGGGTTCGTGCTGGTGGTGGTGCTGGTGCTGCTGATGACGCTCACGGTGCTGGTGTCGGTGCAGGTGCGTCGGGCCACCGACGGCCAGGCGATGACCACCAATTCCGCCGACTACATGATGGGCGAGGCGGCCGCGCAGTCGGTGCTGCGCTACTGCGAGGCCGCGGTGATGCAGTCCGCCGGCCTGCCGAACAGCGTGCGCACCACCACACCGGGCGATCGCGGCGTCGATCAACCGGCGTGGCGAGTCGCCGACAAGTGGGCCGCCTCCTCGGTGTCCTTCGAGGTCGGTGCGATCGCCTTCCCCGGTGTGGCGGTCTACACCTGCCTGTTCGAGGACGCCACCGCCGACCTCGTGCCCTCGCTGCTGGGCAACGACATCAACCCCGAGTCGCAGCCGGCGGTGGCGATCTGCAACGTGCAAGCGGGCATGAGCCCGCGGCTGTGCAAATACCGCATCACCGCGCGGGTGACGCTCGACCGCGGTCGGCGCATCCACCTGCAGAGCGAACTGCGTTTCGCGATCTGAAGGCCATCGACATGAACGCGCTGCCTGCCTGCGATGTGATCGACCCCCCGGCCGAGGACCGCCTGTCGCGGCTGTGGCGCGCCGCAGCCCGAGCACTGGTGTGGATGCTGTGCGTGACCACCGCGTGGCCTGCGTGGCCGGCCTCGACGCTGGTGCAGGCGCCGCCGTTCACCGCCACCGAGCCGCCGGGCAACGTGTTCGTGATGCTCGACGACTCCGGCTCGATGGGCAACCACTGGCTGCCGCTGCCGGCCGGCATCACGATCGTGCCGGGTGCCGGCGCCAGGGTGACGATCCAGGGCATGGGGGCCGACACCGGCGGCGTGTGGTCGCTGCGCTCGTGGTCGATCGACCGCGACAACGACTGGAAGCTGCGTGCGCCCGCGCTGAACCCGCTCTGGTACAACCCGGCGGTGCGCTACCGGCCGTGGAACAAGGACGGTGTGCTGCAGCCCGAGGCGTCGATCGGCGGGTCGTTGTCGACCACGAACTGGGGGGCTCATGCCTCCCGCGCGAACGCGGCCCAGCTGACCGAACGCGATCCGCGTCAGGTGCCGACGGGCTCCGCCTATACGTCGCTGACCTCAGGGGCCGGGCGGGGCCTGATCGGCACCAACGTGGTCGATCCGACCGGCAGCCTGAACACCGGACGACGAGTGAACCTGGCTTCGCCTGCAGTCGATTTCCGGTACTACAAGATGCCGTTCGATTTCGGCCCGGCACAGCCGGGGGCGACTTCTGCGCCGCGCAACGGCCATGCGAACGCAGCCTGGACCACCCACAACGACACCACCAGCCCGCTCGATCTGTTCTCGCGGCCGCTGGCGTCGACCCCGGCGGTCACGCGCAGCGGCTGCTTCGGCAGTGCCGCACTGTGCGCGTCGACCGCGGCGCCGGCCACACCGCTGATCACCACGACCTGGCAGCGCACGAACTGCGCGGGCGTGGTCGAGACCTTCACGTCGGATCCCGGCCCGCTCACCTGCCACCGTGCGCGCTGCGGCTCGAGCGGCACCTGGACCGCCTGGTCGACGACCCCGCCCGCCCTCGCCTGCGGGTTCGCCTGGACGGATTGCAACGGGGTCGCCCAGACCTCGCCGACCAACCCCGGGCCGATCTCCTGCAGCTGGCGCCGGCAGGACTGCAGCGGCACGCTGCTGACCTTTCCGAGCAGTCCAGGGCCGCTGACGTGTCATCGGACCCGTGCCTGCGACGGCAGCGGCTATGGCGGCTGGACGGCGGGTGCTGCCCCGACGCTGCCGGCCTGCTATCGGCGCAATACCTGCTCGGGCACGGCGCAGTACTTCAGCGGCTCGGACCCGGGCCCGCTGTCGTGCGCCTGGTCGCGTCAGGACTGCAACGGAACATCCCAGACGTTCGCGAGCAATCCGGGCTCGCTCACCTGCTGGCAACGTCAGAGCTGTACCGACTCGAGCACGACGATCTTCACGTCGGCCCCCAGCCCGCCCACGCTGGCCTGCCGCTACGAGCGTCAGAACTGCAGCGGCGCGCTGCAGCAGTTCGCGGTGAGCGGCGGGGACCCGGGCAACCTCACCTGCTACACCCGCAACAACTGCGGCGGCGGCACCACCGGCCCCACCGAAACGGTGCTCTCGCCGGTCAGCTGCGCGGTGGGCGGCGAACTGCCGGTCGTCTACGCGCCGACCACGTCGACGCGCGCCTCGTCGCTGGTGACCCGCACCGCCACGACCTTCACCCGCTCGCCGAGCGGGGGCGGCACGCAGAATGCCAGCGTGCATGCGAGGGTCGACACGACGACGCGCAACCCGCTCGCGCCGAGCACCATCACGCCCACCGCCGTCAGCCGCCAGGACGCCACCGCGGTCAACGGCTCGGCGAGCAGCAGCTTCGCGTCCTGCCCCGCCGGTACCTCGCTGCTGACCTGCACGACCACGCCCGCGGCCAACGTGCCCGACCCCGAGGCGCTGACGCCGGCGCGCTACTACGCGTACACCGGCACCGGCGACAAGGGGGATCCGGCGAACTACCGGGTCGTGCAGATCGACCGCACCCGGCCGGCGAGCGTGACGTACCCGGTCGTGGATGCGACCACCGGCCTGGCGGTGACCTCGACGAACTCGATGCGCACCGACTGCACGACCCACGACAAGACCGCCTGCACCTGGGTCGAGGAAGCGCAGAACTTCGCGAACTGGTACCTGTACTACCGCAACCGGCTGTTCGCGGCGCAGGCAGTGATGTCGGACGCGATGTCGGGGATGACGACCGCCAGCCAGCAGCAGCTGCGGCTGGGCTATGGCCGCATCAACTACTTCTCGGGCGCGATCGATCCGTGGCGTACGGCGTCGCTGTCGACCCTCGGCACGCTCCCCGCGGTCGACGGCTTCGCCAACCCCGGCGCGCTGGTGCGCGGGGTGCGCCCGTTTGCGATCGGCTCGACCGCACGCGCGTCGTTCTTCGACTGGCTGTTCTCGCTGTCGTGGGTGGGCTCGACCCCGAACCGCGAAGCGATCGACTCGGTCGGGCGCTACTTCTCGTGGAGCGATCAGCGC
>JBIIPQ010000211.1:0-7477 GCA_044342535.1 Burkholderiaceae bacterium | reverse complement strand
CGACCTGATGGTGACAACCAACCGGCGCGACAAGAAGGTGTTTGACCTGCACCGCGTGGACCCGCGCACGGGGTCGCACACGGTCGTGGCCACCAACCCCGGCAACGTCATTGGCTGGGTGGTGGACCGCCAAGGCGGTCTGCAGGCGCGCGTGACAGTGGCGGGCGAGGTGGCCACGCTGCAACGCCCTGATGCCCAGGCGCCCGGCGGCTGGGTCAGCGCAGCGCGATGGGATCGATTTGATTTCGTGCGCCTGCTGGAGGTGGACGCGGGCGCCACCCATATCTGGGCGATCTCTGCCCGGGGGCGCGACAAGACGGCCTTGGTGCGCATGAGCCTGTCCGATGGGGCCGAAACCGTGGTGCACGCCACCGCAGACGTGGACCTGGACCATGCCCTCATCAGCCAGCGCACGCATCAGCCACTGCTGGCCTACTCGCTGCCCGGGTACCCGCGCCGCGAGGTGTTCGACGCGGCGCTTCGCGAGCGCCTGGACGCGCTGGCGGGCGGGCAACCCGCAGAGGTGTCCATCACCAGCATGGACCAGACCGAGCGCACGATGACGGCGGTGGTGGCTACCGACCGGGGCTCGCGCACCTACCTTCTGCCTGCCGACGGACCCCCGCAGCTGCTGGGCGAGAGTCGCTTAAGGCTGATGGAAAACAAGCTCGCCACCGCCAAGCCTGTGGCGTTGACCGCACGGGACGGCCTGTCGCTGCATGGCTACCTCACGCTGCCCGCGAGTACTGGGGCACGCAAGTTACCCATGGTGCTGCTGGTGCACGGCGGCCCCTGGCGGCGAGACCGCTGGGCTGAAGACGGCACCAACCGATGGATGCCTAATTTCCTGGCCAATCGCGGCTACGCGGTGCTGCAGATCAACTACCGGGGCTCGTCAGGCTATGGCCGCGCCTTCATGGAAAAGGCCATCGGCGAATTTGCCGGCCGCATGCACGACGACCTGGTTGATGGCGTGCAATGGGCCGTGCAACAGGGCATTGCAGACCCCGCGCGCGTGGCGATCTTTGGGGCCAGCTATGGCGGCTACGCGGCGCTGGTGGGGGCCACCTTCACGCCTGAGGTGTTTGCCTGCGCTGCGAGCTTCGTGGGCGCGTCGAACCTGGCGCTGCTCCTGGAGAAAGTGCCCCCCTACTGGGAGCTGGGCATCATCGGCTGGCACCGCTATGTGGGCGACCCAGCCAAGCCCGAAGACCGCCGCGACATGGACGCGCGATCACCGCTGTTCAAGGTCGGCCCGCAAACCCGCCCGCTGCTCGTCATGCACGGTGTGAACGACGTGCGCGTGAAGCTGGAGCAGTCCGAACTGATCGTGCAGGCCCTGCGCAAAGCCGGGCGCCCGGTGGAATACGTCACCTTCCCGGGCGACGGCCATGGCAACCAGCGCTGGCCCAACAACCTCACGATGTACCGCAAGACCGAGGACTTCCTCGCGCAGTGCTTGGGCGGGCGCAGCAGTGGGTTCGACTACTACCAGCTTGGGGCGTGGGCGTTTTGAATGCGTCACGGAACAGACCGAACATCCAGGAGCAGGCCTTGCTGCGCAGCCGAGCGCAGGGTGTGAAATTCCGGGCCTTTGCCGGGCCCGCCGACTTCGAGGCCATGGTCGCTTGTGCCAATGCGAGCTTCGCCGCCGACCAGACCGGGTTTTTCTGCAGGGTCGAAGACGTGGCGCGTGACTACGCGGCCTTCACCAGCTGCGTGCCGGAGCGGGACGTGTGGATCGCCGAGGTCGGGACGGAGATCGCCGGCTACGTGCGTTCCTGGCACTGGGCGCAGGCAGACGGCCTGCAACTGTATGGGCAGGTTGCCTTCATGGCGCCACAGTGGCGCCGGCAAGGGATTGGCGCAAGCCTGCATGCGTGGCTGGAGTCGCGCCAGCTCGAGACCGCGGCGGAGCACCGCAGCGCACCCAGGCACGCCCATCATGCCTTCGTCACCCAGGGCGAAACCGCGCGCGCGGCCTTGCTGGAAAAGTCCGGCTACCGACCAGAGCGCTATTTCCTCACCATGGAGCGCCACACGCTCAATGACATTGCCGACTTCCCTCTGCCCGCCGGGCTGGAGGTGCGGGCGGTACAACCCGAGCACCACCGCACCATCTGGGATGCCCATGCCCGCGCGTTCCAGACCCACTGGGGCTATGCACCGCCAGACGAGGCCGACTACCAGCGTTGGCTGCTCAGCCCGGTCTTTCAGCCGCACCTGTGGCAGGTTGCCTGGGATGTGCAGACCAACCAAGTGGCCGGGCAGGTACGCGGGTACATCGACGATGCTTGGAACGCGGGCAATGGGCGCAAGCGCGGCTGGACCGAATTCATCAGCGTGGGCGAACCCTGGCGCCGCCGTGGCCTTGCGAGAGCGCTGATTTCGCGCAGCCTGCGCGCCCAGGCGGCGACGGGCATGAACGAATCGGCTCTGGGCGTGGACAGCCAGAACCTGAGCGGCGCGAACCGCGTGTATGAAGACTGCGGCTTTGTCGTGGCGCGGCGCAACTGCGTGTACCGCAAGCCGTTGGAGGTGGGTGGTAAGGGGTAGGACAGAGCGGCAGGCGTCTACTGAAGACAACCACCTTTTGAAACTCCATGTGGACCAGCCCACGCGTCTTCGCGAGCGCGGTCCAGCCGCCGCCCGCCTTCGGTGCCGTCGAGCCGGCGCAGCACCTCATGGTCCGGCTCCTGGCTGGCCAGGGCCGCAGCATGCACGGTTGGCAGGAAGAGGGCGATCAGCCAGGCGCGCATCACGAGGTCTGCAGGCCCTCAGGTCTCGCCGAGCGCTTCCAGCCGTCCAGCCCGGACCGCGGCCACCAACGCCGCGTGGTCGCGCTCGTTGCGGTCCGCGTAGCGTGCCGCGAAGGCGGTCACCGCGTCCTCGAAGACCGTGCTCGTGCCGAGGTATCCGGTGAGCATCACCGCATCGGCGGTGCGCTTGTGCGCGCGGGCCAGCGCCCAGCCGCAGGCGGTGGCATAGGTGCGCAGGTTGGCCGGCTTCATGATTTCCACCGTCGGCTTGATCTTCGCATCGCGCAGCTGCCGGATGTAGAAGTTGCGGCCGGTGAAGCCGCCCGTGGTCCAGCCGAGGAAGATGTCGGCGCCCGCCTGCAGCAGCCGCTGGCCGAAGACCACCCGCTCGCCGTCGTGCGCGAAGGGCAGCCGCCCGCAGTACGGCTCGAGCACCGACGGGCGCGCCTCCTTGTACTGCAGGAACAGCGGGTCGCCGGTGCCCGAGACCATCAGCGCGATCCCGCAGTAGGTGCCTACGCTGCCCACGCCCACCACCTTGATCGCCACGTCGGCGAGACGGAAGCGGTCGAACAGCAGCCGGCGCTCGGGCGGCAGCGAGGCCGCGTACTCGGCCTGCATCCGCTCCACCATCTCGCGGAAGCCGGCCTGACGCGCCATGTCCGTATCGTGGAAGATCAGCGGCGGCTCGTCGCGGATCCGTGGCTCGTCGCCCGACTGCACCGCGAGCTTCGCGTATTCCTTCAGGTGCGCGGACTCGCGCTGTGCCTTGCGGATGCGCTTGCGGTTGAGCGCGCGCATCTCCTCGTCGGTCTCCTCGGTCAGGAGCAGCCGCTTGAGGTCGATCGACTCGTAGTACGCCTCGAGCACCGGCATCTCCGCGTAGCGGGCCATGTGCGTGCGGTACGACTGCGCGGCCGTCCAGGCCGCCTCGCGGCTGTCGGCCTCGCGAAAGCCGTTGGCGCGCCCCGCGATCACGAAGCTCGCCGCGAGCCGCAGCACGTCCCACTCCCAGGGCGCGACCGACACCTCGTCGAAGTCGTTGATGTCGAAGACCAGCCGCCGCTCGGCCGACGCGAAGCCGCCGAAGTTCATCAGGTGGCAGTCGCCGCAGGCCACCACCTGCATGCCGGTGGCCGGCAGGAACGACAGGTCGTGCGCCATCACCGTCGCCGCGCCGCGGAAGAAGGTGAAGGGGCTGGCCAGCATCCGGCCGTAGCGGATCGGCACGAGCTCGGGCACGCGGCCGGCGCTGCTCGCCACCAGCAGGTCGACGGGGTCGGCGCGGCGGCGGTCGGGCAGCCACTTCGCGAAGGCCTCGCGCGCGACGCGGGACCGCAGCGCCTTGCCGGCGGCGAGTCGCTCGGCATGCGGCAGGCCGTGGGACTGCTCGGGAAGGCGGGCGGGGGGGGCGGCGGGCGCGTGTGCTGCGGCGGCCTTGCGGGCGCGGGCCTTTGCGGGCGCGGCGATCGGCGCACGACCGCGCGGTGCGCGGGGCGTCTGCGTGACGGGCATGTCGGCCTCCTTGGGGCGGGCGGGCTGAGACGCCTCGGCCGGGCGTCCGGTGGAACGGTACGCGGGCGGCGAGAGGGCGTCGCGCCGGGTCGAGCGGGAAATGACACCGAGCCGGTCCGCGCGCGCCCGGCTTGGACAAGGCCTGCATGGTAAGGCATCATGTCTTACTATGGCGCGGCGCCCTGCCGCACTCGCCCGAACGGAGCCCGCTCATGGCCATCGAACTCAGCGCCACCGTTTCGAGCAAGGGGCAGGTGGTCATCCCCGCGGATGTGCGCAGGAGGCTGGGTCTCGTCCAGGGCTCGGTGGTGCGCTTCTGCATGGACGAGGAGGGCGTGCGCCTCATCCCGGCCGTGGGCGACGTGCGCCGGCTCAAGGGCCGGGTACCGGTTCCCCCGCAGCCCGTCACGCTGGACGACATGCGCCAGACGATCGTCGAGCGCCGGGCGCGTGCCGGCGCGCGCTGATGTGGGCCCTCGACACGAACGTACTGGTGCGCTACATCGCGCAGGACGACCCGAGTCAATCGGCGGCGGCCACCCGCCTCATCGAGGAAGCGGTCCGCCCCGCCGAGCCCGCTTTCGTGAGCCTGGTCGCGCTGCTCGAGACCGTCTGGGTGCTCGAGAGCCGCTATGCCGCCAAGCCGTCCTTGGTCTGTGAGGTCCTGGACGATCTGCTCTCGGCTGCGGCATTTCAGGTCCAGGAGGCGGCCGCTGTGCGCCGGGCCGTATCGCTCTACAAGCGCGGCCGCGTTGATCTGCATGACGCGCTGATCGTGTCCATGGCCGCCGAGCGGGGCGCCACGGCCGTCACCTTCGACGCGAAGGCCGCCAGACGGCTGGGGATGCGGCTGCTGAAGTAGGGCTGGGGCGAGCCGGTGCTCGACGACGTGACGGCGTTCGTCGCGGGCGGCCGAGTCCCGTCAGTCGCGAGCGAGCGCGATGTCGTGCACGCGCCGCAGCGGCGCACCCGGTGCCGGTTCGACGAACAGGCACAGCCGATCGAGCACCGCCGGGTGCTCGCGCCCGAGCGACGCCACCGCCGCGTCGGCCGCCGCGCGGATGCGCTCGGCGAGCGCCGGGTCGTCGACCGCGGCGAGCGTCAGGTGGAAGCGGAACCGCTCCAGCACCTGCGGATAGCCATAGGTCATCAGCAGCTCGCGCCCCCGCGCATCCAGGCTGTGCGGGCGGCGACGTGCGAGCTCGTCCGCGGACAGCGGTGCGCGCAGCGTATCGAGCTCGATCACGCAGGCGGCCGCGAGCTCGACGAGCGGCTCGTCGGCCTGCGGCGCGGTCAGCGCGACCCAGCCGTCGAACACCCGCGGCACCAGCGCCCCGAGCGGCACGCACCGCAGGCGGGCGGCGGTCGCGGCCAGGGCCGCCCGGAGGTCCGCTTCGCTCACGCCGTCGGCGAGACGGAACGGTGCCTTCAGCGTCGCGTGGAAGCCGTAGCGGCGCGGCGCCTCGGTCATCGCGGTCCAGCGGGCCCCGTCGATGCCGGCGGGCGGCGGGGTCTGCGCGAGCGGGCGATCGGCGATCTCGTCGCGACCGAGCCAGGCGCTGCCGAACCGCCACCATGGGCTGCCGGCGGCCGGCGCGTAGTACACCGCCCAGCGCGGCGACGGGCTCGGCGGCCGCTCGGTCACGGTCGACTCCGGGGCATCGAGGCGGCCGCTGGGCACCGCCCGTACCGGGAAGTTCGCGGCAGGCTGCGGACTGTCATGGCCGTGACTTGTCGGATTGCGAGGCTCGAAGGTTACCCACGCATCGAGACAACCCGATGACTCCGCCCGATCCCCGCACGGCGGCCGAGGACGTCGCGCCGCGACAGGCCTGGCTGTCGGTGCTGGCCCGCGCCACGACGGCCGAGCTGGAGGACGGCCTCGCGCGCTGGGCCCCGTCGCAGCGCTGGTCGCTGCTGCGGCGCCCGGAGATCGGCATGGTGATGCTGCGCGGACGGATCGGCGGCGGCGGCGACGCGTTCAATCTCGGCGAGGCGACGGTCACCCGGTGCGCGGTGCGGCTGGCCGACGGACCGGTGGGCAGCGGACATGTGCTGGGTCGCGACGCCCGCAAGGCCGAGTTGGTGGCGGTGTTCGATGGGCTGATGCAGGTGCCGGCCTATCGGGATCGGCTCGCGCCGGGCCTGATCGAACCGCTGCGCGGCGTGCAGGGGCGGCAGCGCGAGGCCGCGGCGGCGCGGGCCGGTGCGAGCCGGGTCGAGTTCTTCACGTCGGTGCGCGGCGAATGAACGCAGCGACGCCGATGGACGACCTGCCGCCCGGGCTCGCCGACCCGCAGGGCGGCGCGCAGGCGGTGTTCCGGGCACTGCTGACCGCGCTGTCCCGGCCGGCGGCGGCGGTCCTCTGCCCCGCGGTCGCGCCCGAGGTGCCGGGGCTCGACCCCGCGGCCGCGGCGCTGCTGCTCGCGCTCACCGATCCCGAGACGCCGGTCTGGTGGGAGGGGGCCGACGCGTCGGCCTGGCTGCGCTTCCACTGCGGCGCGCCGGTCGCGGCGCGACGCGATGCGGCGGTGTTCGCGCTGGTCGTCGAGCCGGCGATGCTCGGTCGCGCAGGCGCGCGCCTCGCCGACTTCGCGCTCGGCACCGACGAGGCGCCGGAGCGCTCGACCACGCTCATCGTGCAGCTTCCCGCGCTCGATGGCGGCACGCCGATGCGCGCGAGCGGACCCGGGCTCGCGGCGCCGGTCACGCTGGCCCCCGCGGGTCTGCCCGACGGGTTCTGGGCGCAATGGGCCGACAACCATGCGCGCTTCCCGAGCGGTGTCGACCTCGTCCTGGTGGCGGGCGATGCGATCGTCGGGCTGCCGCGCACCACGCGGGTGTCGCCCGCGGACGGAGGCTGACGGTGTACGTGTCGGTGAAGGGTGGCGAGACCGCGATCGAGCATTCATGGGGACTGCTGGCGGCGGCGCGCCGCGGCGACCCGGCGCTGGCCGAGCTCGGGGTCGCGCAGATCCGCGAGCAGCTGCGTCTCGGCGTGCACCGGGTGATGACCGAAGGCTCGCTCTACGACCCGGACCTCGCCGCGCTGGCGATCAAGCAGGCGAGCGGCGACTTGTACGAGGCGGTGTTCCTGCTGCGCGCCTACCGGACCACGCTGCCGCGGCTGGGAGCCTCGCGGCCCCTGGACACCGGCACGATGGCGATCCGCCGGCGGATCTCGGCGGCCTTCAAGGACCTGC
>JBIIPQ010000325.1:0-5147 GCA_044342535.1 Burkholderiaceae bacterium | reverse complement strand
CATGATCTCGTAGGTGTCGCGGGCCTTGAGCACGCCGTCCTGGTGGATGCCCGAGGCGTGCGCGAACGCGTTGGCGCCGACCACCGCCTTGTTAGGCTGCACCGGGAAGCCGGTGATGCCCGAGACCAGCTTCGAGATCGGCACGATCTGGCTGGTGTCGATGCCGACGTCCAGGCCGAAGAAGTCGCGGCGGGTCTTGACCGCCATCACCACCTCCTCGAGCGAGGTGTTGCCGGCCCGCTCGCCCAGCCCGTTGATGGTGCACTCGACCTGGCGGGCGCCGCCCTGCATGACGCCGGCCAGCGAGTTGGCCACCGCCATGCCGAGGTCGTTGTGGCAGTGCACGCTCCAGACGGCCTTGTCGGAGTTGGGGATCTTCTCGCGCAGGTCGCGGATGAAGGCGCCGTACAGCTCGGGCACCGCGTAGCCGACGGTGTCCGGGATGTTGATGGTGGTCGCGCCTTCCTTGATCGCGGCCTCGAGCACGCGGTAGAGGAACTCGGGCTCGGACCGGTAGCCGTCCTCGGGCGAGAACTCCACGTCGTCGGTGAACTTGCGCGCGAAGCGCACGGCCAGGCGCGCGCCCTCGAAGACCTGGTCGGGCGTCATCCGCAGCTTCTTATCCATGTGCAGCGGCGACGTGGCGATGAAGGTGTGGATGCGCTTGCGGCGTGCCGGCTCGAGCGCCTCGGCGGCCCGCGAGATGTCGCGGTCGTTGGCGCGCGCCAGCGAGCAGACGATCGACTCCCTGATGGTCGAGGCGATCGCACGGACGGCCTCGAAATCGCCGTTCGACGAGGATGCGAAACCGGCCTCGATGACGTCGACGCGCAGCCGCTCGAGCAGCTTGGCGATCCGCAGCTTCTCCTCGCGCGTCATCGACGCGCCGGGGCTCTGCTCGCCGTCGCGCAGCGTGGTGTCGAAGATGATCAGGCGGTTGGCGTCGGACATGGCGTTCGGTCTCCTCGGGACGGGGCGCTCGATGGCGCCGGCGGACCGTTCGGATTGTACGCAAGGCGACGGAGCGGGGCCGACCGGACGCTCGGTCAGCCCGGGCGGTCGGGCGCGACCGGCAGCCGCCCTACGGGCGTTCGGCCACCGGCTCGGCTGACGGATCGCGCCGCTCGCCGCCGGCGGCCACCACGATGCCGGCCAGCAGCGTCGCGAAGCCGGCGAGCTGCAGCCCGGTGAAGGTCTCGCCCAGGAACAGCCAGGCGAGCACCGCGGACCCCACCGGCTCCCCGAGGATGGCCAGCGCCACGAAGGTGGCGGAAAGGTGGCGCAGCGAGGCGTTGAGGATCGTGTGGCCGGCGAGCTGCGGCCCGAGCGCCATCGCGGCGATCGGCAGCCAGGCCGCCGTCGGGATCGACCACAGCGGCTGGCCGCCCGCGATCGCGATCGCGTTCATCGCGAGCGCCGCCGCGCCGTAGACGATGGCGATGTAGGCGAGCAGCGTCAGGCGCCGGTTCAGGCCGCGCCCGACCAGGAAATAGCCGGAGATGGCGACCGCGCCCGCCAGCGCCAGCGCGTTGCCCAGCATCGGATCGCGGCCGGCGGTGCCGGGCGCGGCCGCCAGGTCGGAGGCGATGATCAGCGCGCTGCCGGCCACCGCCATCGCGATGCCGGCCGCGGTGCGCCGGGTCGGCGGCTCGCCGAGCAGCCACCAGGACAGCAGGCCGACCCAGATGGGGTTGGTGGTGACCAGCGCCACGCTGCTGGCGACCGAGGTGTAGTGCAGCGACGCGATCCAGGTGGCGAAGTGCACCGCGAGGAACAGCCCGGCCACCGCGGCGATGCCCCAGTCCCGGCGCTGCAGCCGGCGCAGCTCCGGGTCGCGCCGCCACATCGCCAGCGGCACCACGACCGCCGCCGCCAGCGTGAGGCGCCCGGCCGCGACCGCCAGCGGGCCGGCGCCGGCGTCGATCGCGAAGCGGATCAGCAGCGCCGCGGTCGAGACGATCAGCACGCCCGCGGCGAGCGCGAGGAAGCGCAGGGGCACGGGCGACGCAGCCTCGATCAGGTCTTGGGCAGCGTGACGCCGCGCTGGCCCTGGTACTTGCCGCCGCGGTCCTTGTAGGAGGTCTCGCAGACTTCGTCGGACTGGAAGAACAGCATCTGCGCGCAGCCTTCGCCGGCGTAGATGCGGGCGGGCAGCGGCGTGGTGTTCGAGAACTCGAGGGTGACGTGCCCTTCCCATTCGGGTTCCAAGGGCGTTACGTTGACGATCACACCGCAGCGCGCATACGTCGATTTCCCGAGGCACACCACCAGCGTGTCGCGCGGGATCCGGAAGTACTCCACCGTGCGCGCCAGCGCGAAGGAGTTGGGCGGGATGATGCACACGTCGCCGCCGAAATCGACGAAGTTGCGCTCGTCGAAGGCCTTGGGGTCGACGATGGTGCTGTTGATGTTCGTGAAGATCTTGAACTCGGCCGCGCAGCGCACGTCGTAGCCGTAGCTCGAGGTGCCGTAGGAGACGATCCTCTGCCCCGCTGCCTGCCGTACCTGCCCCGGCTCGAAGGGCTCGATCATGGCGTGCTGCTCGGCCATCCTGCGGATCCAGCGGTCGGACTTGATGCTCATGGGGAACTCGGCGGTGGGGATCGGCGATTGTCCGGATTCGCGACGACCGGCGCAAACCGGCACGCGGCGGCCCGCGCGAAGCCGTTTCGGCCGCCTGCGGACCGGGCCTGTCATCGTCCGCCGCTTGACGCATCCCCGGCGGATGGCTCACGCTTCTGCGGCCGCCAAGGGCCCAGCCCCGATGAAGGCGGCTGGATCTGGATGGCCGCCCGCCCGAGGCGACCAACCCGCATACGACATACGAGGAGACGCATTCATGAAGGTTGACCTGACGTTGACGGTGAACGGCCGCGCCGTGTCCCTGGGCGTCGACCCGCGCACGCTGCTGGTGCAGCTCATCCGGGAACAGCTCCAGCTGACCGGCACCCACGTGGGCTGCGACACGGCCCAGTGCGGCGCCTGCACGGTGCTGATGGACGGGCGGGCGGTGAAGGCCTGCTCGATGCTCGCGGTGCAGGCGCAGGGCGCCTCCATCCAGACGATCGAGGGACTGACGCCGGCGACGGGCATGCACCCCGTGCAGGAGGCGTTCAAGGAATGCCACGGCCTGCAGTGCGGCTTCTGCACCCCGGGCATGGTGATGGCATCGGTCCAGCTGCTCAAGGACTGCCCGAAGCCCGACGAGGCCCAGATCCGCGAGGCCCTCGAGGGCAACATCTGCCGCTGCACCGGCTACCACAACATCGTGCGCGCGGTGCAGAACGCCGCGGCACGCACCTGAGGGGCTACCCGATGACCGACATGTCCAATTCCCCGATCGGCCAGCCGCTGCGCCGTCGCGAGGACGAACGCTTCCTCACCGGCCGCGGCCAGTACACCGACGACATCGTCCTGCCGAATCAGACCTACGCGGCGTTCCTGCGCTCGCCGCACGCGCACGCCCGGATCGTGTCGGTCGACGTGACGGCAGCCCAGGCGATGCCCGGGGTGGTCGCGATCTTCACCGGCCGCGACATCGCCGACTCGAAGATCGGCGGCCTGCCCTGCGGCTGGCTGATCCACAGCCGCGACGGCTCGCCCATGAAGGAGCCGCCGCACCCGATCATCTGCGTCGACAAGGTGCTCCACGTCGGGGACCAGGTCGCGATGGTGGTCGCCGAGACGGCGCTGCAGGCACGCGAGGCGGCCGAGGCCATCGTCGTCGACTACGACGCGCTGCCCGCCGTCGTCGACCCGGGCCGGGCTGTCGGCTCCAAGGCGGTGCTGCACGATGCCGTCTCGCCGGACAACGTCTGCTACGTCTGGGGCCACGGCGACGAGGCGGCGACCGACGCGGCCTTCGCCAAGGCGGCGCACGTCACGCGGCTCGAGTTCGCCAACAACCGGCTGATCCCGAACGCGATGGAGCCCCGCGCGGCCAACGCGCACTACACGCGTCACGACGACAGCTACACGCTCTACGTCGCGAACCAGAACCCGCACGTCGAGCGGCTGCTGATGGCGGCGTTCGTGCTCGGGCTGCCCGAGTCGCGGCTGCGCGTGATCGCGCCGGACGTCGGCGGCGGCTTCGGCTCGAAGATCTTCCTGTACGCCGAGGAGACCGCGCTCGTCTGGGCGTCCAAGCGGGTCGGGCGTCCGATCAAGTGGACCGCCGACCGCAGCGAGTCGTTCCTGACCGATGCGCACGGCCGCGACCACGTGACCGTCGCCGAGCTCGCGACCGATGCCGCGGGCACCTTCACCGCGATGCGCGTGAAGACGATCGCCAACCTGGGCGCCTATCTGTCGACCTTCGCGTCCTCGGTCCCGACGATCCTGTACGCCACGCTGCTGGCCGGCCAGTACCGCACGCCGGCGATCTTCTGCGAAGTCACCGGGGTGTTCACCAACACCGCGCCGGTCGACGCCTACCGCGGAGCCGGGCGCCCGGAGGCCACCTACGTGGTCGAGCGCCTGGTCGAGCAGTGTGCGCGCGACCTGAAGGTCGATCCGGCCGAGCTGCGCCGCCAGAACTTCATCCGCGAGTTCCCCTACCCGACCCCGGTCGGCCTGACCTACGACATCGGCGACTACGAGGCGACCCTGACCAAGGCGCAGGCGCTCGCCGACGTCGCGGGCTTCCCGGCACGCAAGGCGGAGTCCGCCAAGCGCGGCCTGCTGCGCGGCCTCGGGTACTCCTGCTACATCGAGGCCTGCGGCCTGGCTCCGTCAAACATCGCGGGTGCGCTCGGCGCGCGCGCGGGCCTCTTCGAGGCCGGCGAGGTCCGCGTGCATCCGACCGGCACCGTCACGGTGTTCACGGGTTCGCACAGCCACGGCCAGGGTCACGAGACCACCTTCGCCCAGGTCGTCGCCGGTCGGCTGGGGATCCCGGTCGAGAACGTCGAGATCGTGCACGGCGACACCGGCCGGATCCCGTTCGGCATGGGTACCTACGGATCGCGTTCGCTGTCGGTCGGCGGCACCGCGATCGTCAAGGCGGTCGACAAGGTGATCGCCAAGGGCCGGAAGATCGCGGCCCACCTGCTCGAGGCGTCGGACACCGACATCGAGTTCGAGAACGGCGAGTTCCGCGTGGCGGGCACCGATCGCAAGATCCCGTTCGCGCAGGTCGCGCTGACGGC
>JBIIPQ010000210.1:0-7480 GCA_044342535.1 Burkholderiaceae bacterium | reverse complement strand
GTGGGCTCGGCGCGCGAGCTCGATCGGCTGTGCGAGCGCGACGACGCGTACCGCTGGATCTGCGGCGGCGTGGGGGTGAATTACCACACGCTGGCGGACTTCCGTGTGAGCCATGGCGCGTGGCTCGATGGGCAGCTCACCCGCAGCATCGCCTCGTTGCTCGAGCGCAAGCTCGTGAGCCTGAGCGTGGTGGCGCAGGACGGCATGCGGGTGCGCGCCTGGGCCAAGGCGGCGAGCCTGCGGCGGCGCGAGCGGCTCGAGCAGTACCTGGTGCAGGCGGGCGCGCAGGTGGCCGCGCTCAAGGCCGAGCTCGAGGCCGACGCCGGCGCCAGCACGCGGCGCAAGCAGGCGGCCCGCGAGCGCGCGGTGCGCGAGCGCGAGGAGCGCCTGGCGCGCGCGCTCGAGACGATGAGGCGCATCGAGGCGAGCGAGCCCAAGCGAAAGGCAAAGGCCCGCCGGGCCGGCAAAGACGACGACCCCGAGCTGCCCGCCGGCGGCAAGCCACCGAAGGCCGAGGCCGAGCCGCGGGTGAGCACGAACGACGCCGAGGTGCGCGTCATGAAGATGGCCGATGGGGGCTTTCGGCCGGCCTACAACGCGCAGCTGGCGGTCGACACGGCCACGCAGCTGATCGCGGGCGTGGAGGTGGTCAACGCCGGCAGCGACATGCGCCAGGCCGTGCCGATGCACGATCAGATCCGGCAACGCTACGAACACACGCCCGAGCAGTGGCTGGCCGACGGGGGCTACACCAAGCTCGAGGCGATCGAGGAGCTCACGCGCCGCGGCACACAGCCGCTGATGCCCCCGCCCAAGAGCAAAGACCCCGGCACCGATCCGTACGCCCCCAAGCCCACCGACAGCGAGGCGCTCGCTCAGTGGCGACACCGCATGGCGAGCGACGAAGGCAAGGAGCGCTACAGGCTGCGCGCAGCCAGCGTGGAGTGCGTCAACGCCCAGGTGCGACGACGAGGGCTCACGCAGTTCCGGGTGCGCGGTCTGCTCAAGGTGCGCTGCGTCACGCTCTGGCACGCACTGGCGCACAACCTGATGCGCATGCGCAGCCTCGGGATCGCGTACCAGGCCTGATTGCAGGCGCCAGACCCGCCTCATACGCCGCAAACCCGCCCGCACAACACCCTCAGCCTCAACAAAAACGTTCCCGCGGAAACTTCGCGCCGAGCCGCCGTCGCGCCGCGGCGGCGACACACTGCCGCCGCAGCGCCGCATCGACGCCGTTGCCCCGTGCGCAAGTGAATGGTTCACGCCTTCTCAGCCCGCCGGGCGGGGCGCCGACTTGGGTCTGAACGCCTTGCAGACCGCCTCGTGCGTGTCGACGAAGGGCGCACCGATCAGGTCCAGGCAGTAGGGAATCGCCGCGAAGATGCCCGCCACCGTCGCGCGGCCCTCGGCGTCGCGCAGGCCCTCGAGCGTCTCCTGGATCGACTTCGGCTGTCCGGGCAGGTTCACGATCAGCGCGCCGCCGCGAATCACCGCGACCTGGCGCGACAGGATCGCGGTGGGCACGAAGTGCAGGCTGATCTGGCGCATCCGCTCGCCGAACCCGGGCATCTCCTTGTCGCCGACGGCGAGCGTCGCCTCGGGCGTGACGTCGCGCCGCGCCGGACCGGTGCCGCCGGTGGTCAGCACGAGGTGGCAGCCGGCGACGTCGACCAGCTCGACGAGCGTGCGCTCGATGACGGGCTGCTCGTCCGGGATCAGCCGCGTCTCGGCGACCCAGGGCGAGGCCAGCGCCCGCGCCAGCCACTCCTGCAGCGCCGGGATGCCGGCGTCGGCGTAGACGCCGGCCGAGGCGCGGTCCGAGATCGAGACGAGCCCGATGCGCAGCGGATTCGACTCGGTGGCGGCGAGGGGCAGATCAGGCATCGGAGGCGGGAGTGTCGGTGTCGTGGTCCGGATCGGTCGCGGGCGGTGCCGCATCGGCGAGCAGCACGTCGCGCAGCGCCCGGTACAGCTCGCGGTAGTGGCGGCCGCGCTGCTGCTTGGCGTGCTCGGCCCGGGCCGAGCGCACCAGTGGATGCAGCGTGCGGGCTGCCGCCGGATAGCGGGCGGTGAACTCGGCGACGCGGTCGGGCGACTCGAGCAGCGCGTCGCGCCAGCGCTCGGCGGCATGCATCACCGCGGTCTCGAGACGGTGGCCGGCGTCGTCGAGGTCGAGCTTCCCGAGGATCGCATCGGCGTCGGTGTGGCGCATCAGCTTGCCGACGTACTGCAGCTGGCGGCGCCGTCCTTCGCGGGCGGTGATCTTGCGGGCCATGACGATCGCGTCGACGAGGTCCGACGGCAGTTCCAGACGCTCGAGCTGCGACGGCGGGAGCGCGACGAGACGCTCGCCGAGGTCCTGCAGCATGTGCATCTCGCGCTTGCGCTGCGACTTGCTCGGACCGTCGTAGGGCGCGTCTTCGTCGCGGCCGTGGATCACCGGCGGCGGCGCGGGTGGGGCGGGCGGGGGGGAGGGCGGGGCTTTCATGGGGCCTTGCTATGATAGCCCGACCCCATCCGACCCCGGTTTGCCCGATGTTCGATCACAGCCGCGCACGCTTCGAGGAACTCGCCCGTTCGGTGCTCGACCGGGCCGCGCGGCTCGGCGCGACCGCCGCCGCCACCGACGTGTCCGAGAGCGCCGGCCTGTCGGTCAACGTCCGCAAGGGCCGTGTCGAGACCATCGAGCAGACCCGCGACAAGGGCCTCGGGGTCACGGTGCACATCGGCACCCGACGCGGCCATGCCAGCACCAGCGACTTCGGCGAGCGGGCCATCGACCAAACCGTGCGCGCCGCCTTCGAGATCGCCCGCTTCACCGGCGAGGATCCGTTCGCCGGCCTGCCCGATCCGGACACCATCGTCCGCGACCCCAAGGACCTCGACCTCTTCCATCCGTGGACCATCGAGGCCGCCGAGGCGATCGAGATCGCGCGCGAGATGGAGGGTGCGGCCTTCGCCACCGACCGCGCGATCGTCAATTCCGAAGGCGCGAGCGTCTCGCTCAGCCACGGCCACTTCGTGTCGGCCAACAGCCTGGGCTTCGTCGGCGGCTATCCGTACAGCCGCCATTCGATCGCCTGCGCCCCGATCGCGCGTCGCGGACGCGCGATGCAGCGCGACGACTGGTACTCGTCGGCCCGCCATCCGGACGGCCTGGCCGATCCGAAGGCGGTCGGGCGCTACGCGGCCGAGCGTGCGCTGTCGCGGCTGGGGGCGCGCAAGCTCGGCACGCGCAAGGTCCCGGTGCTCTTCGAGTCGCCGCTCGCCGCCGGCCTGATCGGCCACTTCGTGCAGGCCGCCAGCGGCAGCGCGCTCTACCGCAAGGCGAGCTTCCTGGTCGACGCCCTCGGCACACAGGTCTTCGCGCCGCATATCGACCTCGACGAGGATCCGCACCGGCGGGGCGAGTTCGGCAGCACGCCCTTCGACGACGAAGGCGTCGCCACCGCGCCGCGCCGCGTGATCGACGCCGGCGTGCTCGGCGGCTGGTTCCTGTCGAGCTACTCGGCGCGCAAGCTCGGCATGCGCACCACGGGCAACGCCGGCGGCTCGCATTTCCTGCGGCTCTCGAGCCGCGAGACCCGTCCCCGCGACGACCTGCGCGCGATGCTGCGCAAGCTCGGCACCGGGCTCTTCGTCACCGAGCTGCTTGGCCACGGCGTCAACGGCGTGACCGGCGACTACTCGCGCGGCGCGAGCGGCTACTGGGTCGAGGGCGGGAAGATCCGCTATCCGGTCGAGGAGATCACCATCGCCGGGAACCTGAAGGACATGTTCCGCTCGATCGTCGCCGTGGGCGCCGACGAGATCGTGCGCGGCACGAAGCGCACGGGCTCGGTGCTCGTCGAGCAGATGTCGGTGGCGGGCTGACGCGCGATGTCTCCGCATCGGCGGCAGCGGGCCGGACGGCCGTGACGCCCGGTCGGCGTCTCGCGCGAGGCTCAGCCGTGATCGGCGTGCGGCGGCTCGGTGTCGCGCCCGAGGACGCGCCAGCCGCGGTGCGAGAGCGCCGCGTCGAGCTGCAGCTCCAGGTCGGTCATCTCGCTGATCCATCGGTTCAGCGGCAGGGACGGCGACGGACGCAGCAGCGGCTCCAGACGCATCAGTGCCTCCTCGAGGATGGGTCTGAGGAGGCTGCGCGGGCTCGCATCCATCTGCAGGGCGCGTTCGTTGACGGCGCGCTCCATCTCCATCGCCTCGGCGAGGAGGGCGAGAAGGCGTTCGCAGCGTCGCTGTGCGTCGGTCTCGGTGCTCATGCGACGATGATCAACCGAGGTCCGGGCCCGCGCTGCGAACGACGTCACACGCGCCGGCAGGTCCGATGAACAAGGCGTTCGTGCGCGAGGACAGCGACGACGACGACGAGCCCGAGCTGCCGGAGCCGGCCGGTCCGCCGCCGAGGAACTACATCACGCCCGCCGGGCACACGCGGATGAAGACCGAGCTGCTGCAGCTGCTCGACGTCGAACGGCCGGACGTCGTGCGCATCGTGTCCTGGGCGGCATCGAACGGAGACCGCTCCGAGAACGGCGACTACCTGTACGGCAAGAAGCGGCTGCGCGAGATCGACCGGCGGATCCGATTCCTCACGCGACGCCTCGACCGGGCCGAGGTCGTCGATCCGCTGCAGCAGGCCGGCAACGACCAGGTCTTCTTCGGCGCGACCGTGAACTACCTGCAGTCCGACGGCGTCGAGCGCACCGTGACCATCGTCGGGATCGACGAGGTCGATCCGCTCAATGGTCGGATCAGCTGGATCTCGCCGGTTGCCCGGGCTCTCATCAAGGCGCGCGAGGGCGACACGGTCACCCTGATGACGCCCGCAGGGCGACTCGGCCTGGAGATCCTCGAGGTGCGCTACGATCCGGCCATCTGAGCGCGCTGCGGCCGACTGGCCGGCGCATGCGACCGGTGCCGAGCGAGCCCCGCCGGCATAGACTGATCCACCCGCCCGGCGCGGGCCTCGCATCTCGACACCATGACCGAATCCGGGCGCCTCGCGCAGCTCGACGGCCTGCGCGCGGTGGCGGCGCTGTCGGTCGTCGGCTTCGACTACACCACACGCTACGATGCGGCCCTGGTGCACGTGCAGCCGCTGCCGCTCGGGCTGCCCTTCGGTCACCTCGGCGTCGAGCTGTTCTTCGTCATCAGCGGCTTCGTGATCCTGATGACGGTCGATCGCACCCGATCGGCGTCGGACTTCGTGGTCGCGCGCGCCTCGCGGCTGTTCCCGACCTACTGGGTCGCTGTCCTGCTGACCGCATTCACGCTGCGCGCCGCGCAGATGCCCGGCTACCAGCGCTCGCTGCCCGACATCGCCGTCAACCTGACGATGGTCCAGGGGTACTTCGGCATCGCCTCGATCGACGACGGCGCGTATTGGTCGCTCGGCGTCGAGCTGCTGTTCTACGCGTGGATGCTGCTGCTCTGGCGTGCCGGTGCGCTGCGCCGCCCGGCTGTCCCGATCGCGGTCGCCTGTGCGATCAGCCTCGCGGCGGCCCTGTCCGGACTGGCCGGGCTGAGCTGGCCCTCGGCGCTCCAGACGCTGCTGATGACCGAGTGGGGGCCGTGGTTCGCGCTCGGCACCGCCCTGTATGCGCACCACGGCCGCGGCATGTCCGGGCGCCTTGCGCTCGGGCTCGTCGCGTTCACGGTCCTCGCCATCGCCGTGCGCGGGCCGCTCGTCCACGCCGGGGTCGCGGTCGGCGCCGGCCTGCTGGTGCACGGAGCCGCGGGCGGGCGCCTGCCGCTGCTCGCCAGCCGGCCGCTGGTCGCGCTGGGGCGGGTGTCCTATCCGATGTACCTGCTGCACCAGGCGCTCGGCTGGTGGGTGATCGTATCGCTGCAGCAGGCCGGACTCGGCCCTGCCATGTCGATCGCGATCGCGATCGTGCTGTCCGTGGCGGCGGCCTTCGTGATGCACCGTGCGGTCGAAGCGCCGGCGATGGCGGCGCTTCGGGGCTGGCGCAGGCGTCGGCAGGACGCGCGCGGTCCGCAGGGCGCCGATGCCGCGGCGCGCGGGTCCGACCCCGCCTGGATCGCCGGCTGCGCCCTGGTGATCGTCGCGCTGTCGGGCGGGGTCACGCTCGCCCGCGCGCTGCGCGATCGCACGCCCCTGCCTCACGAGACGATCCGGTCCATCGATCCGGCACGCGATGCGCCGATCGCCTGCGAGGACGGCGGCCCCGCCATCGTGATCCTGGTGCTCGGTCAGTCGAACGCGGCGAGCCATGCGGCCCCGATACCGCCGGCGGGCGCACCGTCGATGCGCGTGTTCGCCGAGGGGCGCTGCGTGATCGCCGCCGACCCGCTGCCCGGCACCACCGGCGGCGGATCGAGCCTCTGGAGCGCGGTGCAGGAGGGCTGGATGGCCACCGACCCGCAGGTGCGGCTGCTGTGGGCGCCGCTCGCGGTCGGCGCGACTGCGATCGCGCGCTGGACCGGCCCGGACCCGGTGCACGAGCGGCTCGTCGAGCACCTGCAGGCACTGCGGGCCGCCGGTCTGCGGGTCGATCGCGTCGTCTGGCAGCAAGGCGAGAGCGATGCGCGCGACGGCACCGACGCGGGCGACTACCCGCGTGCGCTGCACGCGCTGCGGGCCCTGCTCGATGCGCACGGGGTGAGCGCACCGATGTTTGTGGCCCGCTCGACCTTCGGCCGCAGCGCCGGCACCGGGGCGATCGGCCGGGCGCTCGAGCGGCACGAGGCGTCGTTGGCCGCGGCCCGGATCCTGCCCGGACCGGACACCGACGCGCTGCGCGGTACCATCGACCGGCGCGACGCCTGCCACTTCACCGATGCCGGCCGGCGCCGGGCCGCGCGACTCTGGCTCGATTTGCTCGCCGCGCCGCCGCCCGGTCCGCAGGCCGTCCGATCCCGCTAGGGCGACTGCCACCTCGCGGCGACCGCCGGCGCGGGGCCGGCCCGGCCGCCCGCCTCAGCCCAGCGTCACCACGATCTTCCCGAAATGCCGATTGGCCGCCATCGCCGCGAACGCGTCGCCGAGCGCGGCGAAGGGGTACACCTCGGATACCGGCAGCGACAGCGTGCCGTCTGCGACCGCCGGTTCAAGGTCGGCCCACATGCGGCGCGACAGCTCGCGCACCTCGTCGACGCTGCGGGTGCGGAAGGTGACGCCGACATAGTCGATGCGCTTGAGCGCGTGCAGGTCGAAGTCGATCGAGCCGGTCATGCCAGCGAGGCGCCCGACGTTGACGATGCGGCCCCGGATCGCCGCGGCGACGAGGCTGCCGGCGACGGTCGGGCCGGCGAGCTGGTCGACGATCAGCTCGACCCCGTTGCCTGCGGTCGCCTCGCGCACCCGCTCGGGCCAGCCTGGATCGGCAGTGTCGATCGCCACGTCGGCGCCGAACTCGGCCAGTCGCGCGCGGCGGGACGGGTCGGTGGACGTGCCGATCACGCAGCGCGCACCGAGGTGCCGCGCGATGCGCATCGCCATCAGCCCGACGCCCGA
>JBIIPQ010000301.1:0-5457 GCA_044342535.1 Burkholderiaceae bacterium | reverse complement strand
CTGGTGCGAGCAAAAGCCAGCGGCTACTACATCAACTCGATCCTGGCGAACCAGGAAGTGACCGCGCACGGCTACGACGAGGCGCTGCTGCTCGACACCGAGGGCTACGTGTCCGAAGGCGCGGGCGAGAACGTCTTCATGGTCCGTGACGGCGCCGTCTACACGCCGGACGTGGCCTCGTGCCTCGACGGCATCACGCGCAACTCGGTGATCACGATGGCCCGCGACATGGGGCTCGCCGTCATCGAGAAGCGCATCACGCGCGACGAGCTGTACTGCGCCGACGAGGCCTTCTTCACCGGCACCGCCGCCGAGATCACGCCGATCCGCGAACTCGACGACCGGACGATCGGCGCGGGCAGCCGCGGCCCGATCACCGCCCGGCTGCAGTCGCTGTTCTTCGACGTGGTCGGCGGCAAGTCGGACCGGTATGGCAGCTGGCTGACCCCGGTCTGAGCACGGAGACCCGGCCATGTCCGATACCCACACGCCTTCGGGCAGCGGCCGCGCGGCCGCGGTGATCGAGCTCGGGGCCGGCGACCTGCCGGCGTTCTGCCCGAACCGCAAGATGACCGTCTGGAACCAGCACCCTCGGGTCTTCCTCGACGTCGTGCATACCGGCCGGGCGCTCTGCCCGTACTGCGGCACCGAGTACCGGCTCGCGCCCGGAACCGTGGTCAAGGGTCACTGATCGCCATAGACGGGATTCGGTCACGCATCCTTACGGGCAGGAGCGTGATTCCGTCACACCGGAGCGGGTGGGGCACGGCGAGAATCGATCAGGGGAAGTTGCCCCCTGACGACCCCTTGGCCGATGCGAACCCTGATCGTTGCTCCCGACACCCTCGCCGAATCGGTGATGACCCAGCCACTGGCCGCGCTGCTGCGCGGCATGGACCCGCACGGCCGCATCGACGTGCTGGCCGATCCGGCCGTCGCGCCGGCCTTCGAGGCGATGGCCGACGTCGAGGAAGTGTTCACCTCGGGTCATGCGTTCGGCCCGGTCCAGCCCTGGGGAGCGTTCAAGCTGGCCCGTCGGCTCGACCGGCACCGCCATGACCGGGTGTTCGTGCTGCCCGGCTCCAAGCGAGCCGCCCTCGTGCCCTGGCTGGCCGGCATCCCCATCCGGATCGGCCTGCACTGCGGCACCCGCTGGGGGCTGATCAACCAGCCGCACTGCACGATCCGCGCCGGCGGCGCACGTCAGGCCGCGGATGCCGGCCGCCCCGCGGTCGAGCGCTTCGCGCACCTGGCCTTCGACGCGTCGCAGCCGCTGCCGGGGCACGTCCCGAATCCGGTGATGTCGCGCGACGAGGTCCGCGAGGTCGGCGCCCGCGCGCGCGCCGGCCTGGCCGCCGACACCCGTCTGATGGCGCTGTGCGTCGGCGCCGAGGCCGGCCCGAGCCGGCGCTGGCCGGCGCGCCACTGGGCCTCGCTGATCGCGATCGCCGCCCGCGAATGGCCGGGCCTGACGCCGGTGCTGCTCGGCGACGCCGCCGACCGGGCCTTCGCCACCGAGATCGTGGCGCTGAGCGGCGGCGGGGTCCCGAACCTGTGCGGCCGGCAGTCGCTGGCCGACGCGGTGGCCCTGATCGCGTTGTCCGAGGCGGTGGTCGCGCACGACTGCGGCCTGATGCACGTCGCGGCGGCCTACTCGCGGCCGATGGTCGCGGTGTTCGGGCCCACCGACCCGCGCTTCGCACCGCCACGCTCGCCCCGGGCGAAGGTCGAATGGCTGCACGAGGCCTGCAGCCCCTGCAACGCCCCCGTCTGCCGGTACTCGCACGGCCGATGCACGAGCGGGGTACGCCCCGAGTCGGTCTTCGCCTCGCTGCGGGCCGCCGCCCGGTTCCCCAGCCGCGACATCCGATAAGATGAAGGCCGCATGCAACGCCTTCACGCCACTGCCGAGGCTGCCGAGCGCGCGTTCTACGCCGCCATGGCCGACGGTGACCTCGATCGGATGATGGCCCTCTGGGCCGACGACGACGCCGCGGTCTGCAACCATCCCGGCGGCCCCCGCCTCATCGGCCGCGAGGCCATCACCGGCTCCTTCCGCGAGATCTTCGCGGCGGGCGGCATCCGCATCGCCGTCGCGGCCGTGCATGCCTGGCGCAGCGCCGACGTCGCCGTGCACAGCCTGATCGAGCGCATCACTGTCGAGGGGCGCGGCGGCTCCGAGACGGTCGAGGTCGTCACGACCAACGTCTTCGTGCGCTCCGGCGGCGGCTGGCGGATCCTCGTGCATCACGCCGGCGTGTCCGAGTCCGGCGAGACCGAGGATGCCGACGACGACGAGGACGACGACGACGACGAGCCCCCCGGCTGGATCGGCGCACGCCTCGGCATCGAGCGGCCCGATGCCGACGAGGACGACGTGTCCGACGCCGACCCCCGGCGTCCGCCGCCCGGCCGACTCCACTGACGCGCGGCGCGTGATGGCCGGATCCGGAGGCATCGGGTCGGGCGCGACACGCGGCAGCGCCTTCGAGGGCGAAGTGCCCGCGCTTGCCGCCCCGCCCGTGCCCGTGCCCGTGCCCTGCAGCGTGCCCGCCGGCGACTACCGGGCGCCGTCGTGGCTGCCCGGCCGGCACGCGCAGACGCTCTGGCCGGCGCTGCTCGCACCGCGCCCGAGACTTGCCTGGCGGCGCGAGCGCTGGGACGCGCCCGACGGCGACTTCGTCGACCTCGACTGGGCCGTGCCGCCGCCCGGCACCGCCCGCCGACCCGCCCGCCCGCTGCTCGCGCTGTTCCACGGCCTGGAAGGCAGCTCGGACAGCCCCTACGCGCGCGTGCTGATGGCCGAGGCCTTGACGCGCGGCCTGGACGGCGTCGTGATCCACTTCCGCGGCTGCAGCGGGACGCCGAACCGGCTGCCGCGGGCCTACCACTCCGGGGACTCCGACGAGGCCGACTGGGTGCTGAGCCGTCTGGCGGCCCGCCCCGCCGAGGACGGTGGGCCCCCGGGGCCGCTGCTCGCCGCGGGCGTCTCGCTCGGCGGCAACGTGCTGATCAAGTGGCTGGGCGAGCGCGGCGAGGCGGCGGACTTCGTCGCCGCGGCGGTGGCGGTGTCGCCGCCGCAGGACCTGCACGCCGGCGCGATCGCGCTGTCGCGCGGCTTCAACCGGCTCTACACCGAGAACTTCCTGCGTACGCTTCGCAGCAAGAGTCTGGCGATGCTCGAGCGCCACCCCGGCCTGTTCGATCCCCGGCGCGTCGCGGCCAGCCGCGACTTCTTCGATTTCGACGAGCACGTGACCGCGCCGCTGCACGGCTTCGCGGGCGCGATCGACTACTGGACCCGCTCGTCCTGCCGGCAGTACCTCGGCGGCGTGTCGGTGCCCACGCTGGTGATCAACGCGCTCAACGATCCGTTCCTGCCGCCCACCGCCCTCGCCTCCCCGGCCGAAGTCTCGACCGCAGTGCGGCTCGAGTACCCCGCGCAGGGCGGCCACGTCGGCTTCCTGACCGGGCGCCCGCCCGGGCGCCTCGACTGGCTGGCGCGACGGGTCTTCGACCATTTCGACGACGTGCTCGGCACCGCCGCCGTGCGCGGGCCCGAGCGCTGAGGAGCCTGCCGTGCCGATCGACGACCAGGTCCTGCAGGCGATGGCGCGCTGGCCGAACGTGCCGGCGGTGCACGGCTGGCTCAGGCTCGTGCGGCGCGGCCGCTGGTTGCTGGTCGACCGCGGCGCGCCGGGCTTCGACGAGGCGCGGCACGGCACCGGCAGCGAGATCACCAGCCCGCCGATCGTCGACTTCATCGGCCGCAACTACTCGGCCGATGCGCAGGGCCGATGGCACTGGCAGAACGGCCCGCAGCGGGTGTTCGTCGACCTCGAGCTCGCGCCGCTCTACTTCCGGGTGATGGGCGAGGCACCGGCGCAGTCGCTGGTCACGCACACCGGCTATCCGGTGGCGCGGATCTCGCGCGCGGCCGCCGACGCCGACGGCAACCTCTGGCTCGAGACCGAGCTCGGCGCCGGCTGCATCGACGACCGCGACCTCGGGGCGCTGGACCTGTCGCTGCACGAGACGCCCGATGCGGACGGTCGCGCAGGCACGCTGCGGCTGATGGGCGAGCACGCGGTGCTCACGCTCGACGCGGCGCCGGCGCGGGCCTTCGGATTCGAGCCGACCCCGCGCTGAGCGCGGCCGGTCAGCGCTGCTGGCCCTGCTGGCGGGTCTCCTCGAGCTCGCGCAGCGCGTCGGGCTCGATCTCGCGGATCCGGGCGTCGATGGTCGATGCCGCGTAGAAGTCCGAATCGCCCGCCTTCTGGCCGCGTCGCAGCTGATCGAGCGCGGACATCGGCGAGCCGAGCAGCAGGTACTGCTCGGCGACCGCACGGTGAGCCTCGGCCCGCTGGTCGAGCGCGAAGTAGGCCTGCGAGCTCAGCTGCCAGAGTCGCGCGTCGCCGCGCCACACCAGCAGGTGATCGCGCAGCACACGCAGGGCCTCGGCTGGCTGCCCGGCGGCGAGCAGCGCCTCGCCCTGCAGCCGCGCGAGGCCGCGGGCGTCCGGGAAGCGGGCGAGGCCGCGGGCCGCGCGCTCGGCGGCGCCACGCGCATCGCCCGCGGCGAGCCGCACGGCCGCGCCGAGCGTCTCGAAGTACGGATGCGTACCGCCCGCGAGCGCCTGCGCCTGCGTGAGCGCCGCATCGACCCGCGGCCAGTCGCGCTGCGCGGCGGCCACGCTCGCCAGGGCGTACCAGGGCGCCGGACCGGCCTTCGGGCTCTGCCGGACCGACTGCTCGAGGAGCGCGCGAGCCGTGCGCCGACCCTCGCTGCTGCCGTCGGCGAGCGCGCGCAGCCGGGCGCGAAGCAGCTGGAACTCGATCGAGTCGGCGCGCTGCCGGTAGCGGCTCTCTCGCAGCCGCAGCTGCATGTCGCCGATGCGCTCGCCGGTGACCGGGTGGGTCCGCAGGTACGCCGGTGCGTTGGTCTCGTAGAAGCGGCTCGCCTGCTGCAGCCGGCTGAAGAAGCTCACCATCGACTGCATGTCGAAGCCGGCCTGCCGCAGGATCTCGAAACCCACGCGATCGGCCTCGCGCTCGGCCTCGCGCGAGAACGACAGCATGCTGCTGCGGGCCATCTCCGACCCGAGCATCAGGCCGCCCATTGCGGCCTGCGGATTGGAGCGCGCCGCGAGCAGGGCCAGCACCATGCCGGCCATGGTCACCAGCGACACCTGCTTCTGCTGCGCGAGCATCCGCGCGATGTGCCGCTGCGTCACGTGCCCGATCTCGTGGGCGAGCACCGCCGCGACCTCGGACTCGGTCTCGGCGGCCATCAGCAGCCCGGTGTGCACGCCGATGTAGCCGCCGGGCAGCGCGAACGCGTTGATCGACGACTCGGCCAGCGCGAAGAACTCGAAGCTGGTCGAGCCGGCCGCCGGCGTCGCGGTCAGCGGCGCGGCGAGACGGTTCAGGTAGTCGACTAGGTCGGCGTCGTCGAGCC
>JBIIPQ010000062.1:0-15927 GCA_044342535.1 Burkholderiaceae bacterium | reverse complement strand
ACGGATCTGACGCATGATCGATTCGCCCAGCCGCCGCTCGGCCTGCGGCGACAGGTCGTCGGCCGAGGGATCGCCCAGCCGGGGCAGGTTCTCGAACTGCGCGGCGACCGGCACGGGGCCGAGCGCCAGCGTCGCGGCGACGACGGCCGCGACGCCGCGCGCGAGCAGGCCGGCCGGGCGGAAGGGATGGGGCATGTTGCTATGATAGGCGTGCCATGACCGAGCCCTCGACCCACCCCGCGCCACCGGTGATGCCGGACTCGAAGCTCACGCATTTCGACGCGTCCGGACAGGCCCACATGGTCGACGTCGGTGCCAAGGCGGTCACGAGGCGCCGCGCGGTCGCGAGCGGGCGCATCACGATGCGCGCCGAGACCTTCGAGCTGGTCCGCAGCGGCGGCGGGAAGAAGGGCGACGTCCTCGGCATCGCACGCATCGCCGCCATCCAGGGCGCCAAGCGCACCGCCGACCTGATTCCGCTGTGCCACCCGATCGCGCTGACCCGCGTCGCCGTGACGCTCGAGCTCGAAGCCGACACGCTCGCGGTGGTCTGTACCGCGACCGTCGAATGCGAGGGCAAGACCGGCGTCGAGATGGAGGCCCTGACCGCGGTGCAGGTCGGCCTGCTCACCGTCTACGACATGTGCAAGGCGGTGGACCGCGGCATGACCATCACCGACGTTCGGCTGCTGCAGAAGCATGGCGGCAAGAGCGGCAGCTTCGTCGTCCCCGCCTGAGATGCCGGGCGACGCCGTCCGCCGATACGTCGACCTGCAGCCCGGCGATCCGGCGCCCTGGTTCGAGCAGCGCGGCTGGGAGAACCCCCGCTACGTCTTCGACACCGCTGCCGGCCGCTGGCTGGTGCTGTGCTTCTTCGCATCGGCCTCCGACCCGGTGGGCCGCGAGGCGCTGGCCGCGGCACTCCACCGCCGCGACCTGTTCGACGACACCCATGCGAGCTTCTTCGGCGTGACGCTCGATCCGGGCGACGAGAAGCGCGGCCGCATCCGCGACAGCATGCCGGGGGTGCGCTTCATCCTGGACTTCGACGGCAGCGTGTCGCGGGCGTACGGCGCCATCCCCGACGATTCGCGCCCGGGCGGCGGTCGCGTGCCGGTGCAGCGCTTCTGGTTCGTGATCGACCCGACGCTGCGCATCGTCGCGAAGATCCCGTTCGGCCCCGACGGCGCCGGTCACCGCGAGGCGATCGAGATGATCGAGCGGCTGCCGGCGCCGGGCCGGCATGCGGGCATCGAGCTGCAGGCGCCGATCCTGATGCTGCCCGACGTGTTCGAGCCGTCGCTCTGCGAGGCGCTGATCGAGACCTACGGACGCGTCGGCGGCACGCCATCGGGCTTCATGCGACAGGTCGACGGCCGCACGGTCCTGGTCCACGATCCCAGCCACAAGCGGCGTCGCGACTGCCACGTCGAGGCGCCCGAGCTCCTCGCGCGGATCCAGGCCCGGATCCGCCGGCGGGTGGTGCCCGAGATCCGCAAGGTCCACCAGTTCGCGGTGACCCGGATGGAGCGCTACATCGTCGCCTGCTACGACGAGCAGGACGCGGGGCACTTCAACGCGCACCGGGACAACACGACCCGCGGCACGGCGCACCGGCGCTTCGCGGTGTCGATCAACCTGAACGCGGGGTTCGAGGGCGGCGAGATCGGCTTCCCGGAGTACGGTCCCCGGACCTTCAAGCCGGCGCCCGGCACGGCGCTGGTGTTCTCCTGCTCGCTGCTGCACGCGGTGACCCCGGTCACCCGAGGGCGGCGCCTGGCGTTCCTGCCCTTCCTCTACGACGACGCCGCCGCGCAGGTCAGGGAGGCGAACAACGCGTTCCTGGCGGACGGCCTCGAGCCCTACCGCCCGGACGAGACGCAGCCGGCCACCCCGGCGGCCCGTGAAGGCGGCGCGCCAGCGCTCACCCCCGAAGCAGGTTGAGCGCAGCCAGCGCGATGAAGCCGACAGAAGCCAGCGCGATCGACCATGAAGCCAGAGCGGAGCCGGTCTGGAACGAGAGGGGACGGGAGGTGATGCGGCGCATGGCGGTTCTTTCGTGAGGAACGCCAAGCGTAACCCCGGGGCTGGCCCCGCGGGTGCGCGGAGATGCCCGATTTCACAGGCACGAAGACGACTGTTGCAGCCACGCCGCATCGGGGCGTGCGGTGCCGGTCAGTCCCGGTAGTAGACGACCTGGATGCTGCTGGCGAGCAGCGCGCCCCCGTCGCCCCAGACCTCGGCGCGCTGCTCGAAGAAGCCCTGGGCGAACGACACGCCGCGCGCGCAGGCGAGCACCGGCCGCGTGCCCTGGGCCGCCAGCGTGGCCGCGCCGGCATGGAACAGGGTCGTGATCGACACCGTGCCGATCGGCGTGAAGCGCCGGCGACGCCGGAACACCCGGGGGTAGAAGGCATCGCAGATCGCGGCGAGCGCCGGGGCGTCCAGCGGGCGTTCGGGCAGGTCCCGGATCCACATCGCGGTGCGCGAGTCGGGCAGCTCGTCGCCGGCCTCCAGGTCGGGCCAGCCGCCCTCGACGAATCGCATCTCGTAGCGATTCGGCCATTCGAGCCCCTGGCGCGGCGCGGCGATCGCGACCTGTGCCGCGGGCGGCACCTCGGGCATCGTGAGCTCGGACGCGGACCAGGTGTCGCGGCGTACTGCGAACACCGCGGTCCCGGTGGTGGCGAGCTGCCCGCCCTGGCGCTGCGCGAGGCTCCAGTGCTGGGTGCCGCGGTTGGTGCGTGCCGGCCGCGCCTCGATCTCGAACGCGCCGGCCGCGACCGGACCGGCGTAGTTGACGGTCAGCGCCAGCGGATCGCCCAGCCGCTCGGTATGGTCCATCGCGGCCCGCAGCAGCACGGCTGCGGTGACCCCGCCGAACGGCCCGACCATGTTCGCCCAGGGCGCGGTGGTCTCGCCTCGGAAGCGGTGCTCGCCGAGCGGGGCGAGGCGCAGGGCCTGGTCGAAGGGATGCACGGGGGCGTCGGTCATGGCAGCGGTGCGGCGGGGGGTCGGGCGTCACCGGGACGCAGGTGAGGACGGGGCCGAGGGGCCGGGGGAAGACTGCGGCGGGGCCGCCCGAGGCGTCCCCCGCCAGGGCGTGACCCGGATCGCCAGCGCGGTGGCCGCGCCGTAGACGAGCATCGCCGCCGCGACCAGCGCGAAATACTGCCACGCTTCGGCACCGTGGGTCGCCAGCCAGGCGCCGACCGCGGCGACCAGCACCAGCCGCACGGTGGAGGCGAGCACCGGCCCGAGCACCTTGCCGGACCCCTGCGACGCGAAGTAGAGGGTGAGCCCGAAGCCGAAGGCGGCGAATGCGGGGCCCGCCCAGCGCAGGTACGAGCGCGCGTGGGCGAGCACCGTCTCTTCGCGGGTGAACAGCGTCGCCCAGGCATCCGGCGCGATGGACACGACCGCGCCGAGCACGCCGAGCATCACCGCCGACACGCTGCCGGCGGTCCAGGCCACGCGCCGCGCCCGGGCGACGTCGCCGGCCCCGATCGCCATGCCGACCATCGGCACCGACGCGACGCCGATGCCGAAGGCGATCGGGATCAGCAGGAACTCGAGCCGCTGCCCGATGCCGTAGCCGGCGAGCTCGGCCACGCCGAGCCGCGCGACCAGCCCGGTGAAGATCAGCACGGTCAGCACCGACTGCACCGGCGACAGGCAGGCGAGCGCGCCGACCTTCAGGATGTCGGCGAACATGTCGCCGCGCATCGTGAAGCCGCGCAGGCTCAGGGTCATCCTTGCCCGGCCGCTGCCGAGCCACCAGACCAGGAAGGCGACGCCCGCGCCGGTGGCGACGATCTGGCCGACCGCGATGCCGGGCATGCCGTATCGCGGGATCGGACCGAGACCCAGACCGAGCGCGCCGCCGATCGCGATCTGCAGCGCCGACGACACCAGCAGCGTGACCGAGGGCACGCGCATGTCGCCGGTGCCGCGCAGCACCGAGGCGAGCGTGTTGAGCAGCCAGACCAGGACCGCGCCGAAGAACAGCACGCCGGAGTAGCGCGCGGCCTGCTCGAGCACCTCGCCGCGGCCGCCGAGCGCGTGATAGAGCGCCGGGCCGAACACGAGGAAGAGCACCGAGGTGAGCAGCCCCGCGACGGTGCCGATCACCACCGCGTGCAGGGCGAGGGTGCGCGCGCGCTCGGGGTCCTTCGCGCCGAGCGCGCGGCTCACGGCCGACGACACCCCGCCGCCCATGGCGCCGGCCGACATCATCTGCACCAGCATCGCGAACGGGAACACCAGCGCCATGGCGGCGAGCGGCGCGGTGCCGAGCAGGCCGACGTAGCGTGTCTCGGCGATGCCGACCGCGACCGTCATCGTCATCGCCAGCACATTGGGCAGGGACAGGCGAAGCAGGGTCGGCAGGATCGGGCCGGAGGTGAGCGACATGAGGCCTCGGGATCGGGGCAGGCAGGCAGGCAGGCGGGCCGCCCCGTGAAGGTTGCATCTGCAATCGTTGCAGCTACAATGTACCCATGGCCGACGCCGTTGTCCAACCGAGGGGCTGCACGAACTTCAAGCTGCGCCAGCTGCTGCGCGCGGTCGCCCGCCTCTACGACGCCGAATTCGCGCAGGCGGGCCTCAAGGGCACGCAGTTCTCGCTGCTGTCGAACGTGATCGAGCAGGCACCGGTGCAGCCGGCCGAGCTGGCGCGCAGCATGGGGCTGGACGCCTCCACGCTGACCCGCAACCTGCGGGTGCTGATCGACCAGGGCTGGGTCGAGCAGGGCCCCGGCGCCGATGCCCGCAGCCGGCTGGTGACGCCGACCGCCGCCGGGCGGGCCAAGCAGCTCGAGGCGCGCCGCCACTGGAAACGCGCCCAGCTCGTGCTGCGCCAGCGGCTCGGCGCCGAGCGCGTCGCGGCGCTGCATGCGCTGATCGACGACGGGCTGGTCCTGCTCGACGACGGCGAGGCGGACACCGACGCGGATCGGGCCTGACCCGGCGCACCGTCTCCAGGGCCCAGGACCGGATCCGGTGTCCGCCGCGGCCCCGATGCGATACTAGGTGGATGCAAGACGCCACCCCCGCCTCCCCCGACACCGTCCCGCGCCTCGAAGGCGCCCCCAACTTCCGCGCCGTCGAACCGCTGCCCGCGGCGGGCGGTCGGCTGCGCGCAGCGCGCATCTTCCGCTCCGACGCGCTGCACCGCCTCACCGACGCCGACCTCGGGGCCTTCGCCTCGCTGGACATCGGCGCGGTGCTCGACCTGCGGCGCGACGACGAGCGCCGCCAGATGCCGAGCCGCTGGCCGGCGCGCGCACCGCGCGAGGTCCTGACCTTCGACGTGCTGCCCGACCTGCAGGCGGTCCGCGCCGGCGGCTGGCGCGTGCAGCTCGCCGAGACGGAGTTCGACGCGGGCGGCGCGCACCGCTGGATGACCGAGACCTACGGGCGGATGCCGGCGGCGCTCGCACCCGCGGTGCACGAGGCCGCACGACGCCTGGCGCGGCGCGGCGAGGGCCCGGCCCGGGTGCTCGTGCACTGCACCGCGGGCAAGGACCGCACCGGTTTCGTGGTCGCGATGCTGCTGGCCGCGCTCGGCGTGTCGCGCGAGGCGATCGTCGACGACTACCTCGAGAGCGCCCGCCGGCGGGCACCGGCCGCGCTCGCCGACATGCTGATCGCGCTGTCCGGGGAGACGCCGAGCGCGCGGATGCGCGAGGCGATCGAGACGATCGCCGACGTGCGCGCCGACTGGCTGGACACGGCCCTGCGCACCGCCGAGCACGGGCACGGCTCGCTGGACGGCTACCTGACGGCGGCGGGCGTGGATGCGCCGCTGCGCGGGGCGCTGCGCGAGACGCTGCTGACCTGAGCCGCACGAGCGGGGCGGCGCGCCCGCCTGCCCCGTCCGCGCGGCCTGGCCCGGCTCACTGGTCGAGCTTGATCCCGGCGTCCCGGATCAGCTTGCCGAAGCGCTCGAACTCGGCACGGTTGAGCGCACCGAACTGCTCGCGCGTGAGCGTGCCGGGCTCGCCGCCCAGCCCGCGCAGCTTCGCCTGCACGTCGGGCATCTGCAGCACGCGGCCGACCTCGGCGGTGAGCCGGTCGATCACCGGCTGCGGCGTGCCGCCGGTCACGAAGAGCCCGTACCAGGTGGCCATCTCGGCGCCGGCCACGCCCGCCTCGGCGAGCGTCGGCAGTTCGGGCAGCTCGGGCGAGCGCTTCGGCGTCGTGATCGCGAGCGCGCGCAGCTTGCCCGAGCGGATGTGCTGGATCGCCGAGGAGGTGGTGTCGAACATCGTCTCGACCTGCCCCGACATCAGGTCGAGGTGGGCCTGCGCGCTGCCCTTGTAGGGCACGTGCACGAGCTTCGTGCCGGTGGCGGCGGCGAAGGCCTCGCCGGCGATGTGCTGGGTGCTGCCGATGCCGGAAGACGCGTACTTCAGCTCGCCGGGCTTGGACTTCGCGAGCGCGACCAGGTCGGCGACGGTCTTCACCGGCAGCGCCGGGTTCACCACCAGCACGTTCGGCACGTTGACGATCAGCGCGATCGGCGCGATGTCGCGGATCGGGTCGAAGGCGAGCTTGATCAGGTGCGGCGCGATCGCCTGCCCGGTGTTCGTCGCAGCGAGCAGCGTGTGGCCGTCGGGCGGCGCCTTGGCGGTGAGGTCCGCCGCGATGGTGTTCGAGGCACCCGGCCGGTTCTCGACCACGACCTGCTGGCCGAGCGCGGCCGACAGCTTCTCGGCGAGCATGCGCGCGATGATGTCGGTGCCGCCGCCGGCATTGGCGCCGACCATGATGCGAAGGGGCTTCGAGGGCCAGGCCGCGCCCGGCTGCGACTGGGCGAAGGCGGCGGCGGGCGCCAGCAGCGGCGACGCGCTCGCGGCGGTGACGGCGATCAGCGCGCGGCGGCGCAGCGGTCGGGACATGGGGCGGCTCCTCGGATTCGGGTCGACGGGGGTCGGCCGGTCGGACGCCGGCTCCGGCGCATGGTACCGCGCGTGCCACGAGCCACCTCGAGCGGGGCAGGGCCGCGGCCACGCTCGCACCGCGCGTATGATCGACCGATGCACCCTCCGCGCCCGACCGCAGCCCCGGCATCCCGGCGATGCCGCGGCTGAGCGTCCTCGGTGCCGCCGGCACCGTCACCGGCTCGAAGTACCTGGTGGAGCATCGCGGCCTGCGCGTGCTCGTCGACTGCGGGCTGTTCCAGGGGCTGAAGTCGCTGCGGCTGATGAACTGGGCCGCCCCGCCCGTCGATCCGCGCTCGCTCGATGCGGTGCTCCTCACCCACGCCCACCTCGATCACTCCGGCTACCTGCCGGCGCTGGTGCGCGACGGCTTCACCGGCCCGGTCTGGTGCACCCATGCGACGAGCGAGCTCTGCGGGCTGCTGCTGCCAGACAGCGGCCACCTCCAGGAAGAGGACGCCGAGTACGCGAACCGCAAGGGATTCTCGAAGCACCATCCCGCGCTGCCCCTCTACACCGAGGACGACGCGCGGCGGGCGCTCGAGCGCCTGCGCACGGTGCGCTTCGGCGAGGACCTGCCGCTCGGGCAGGGCGCGACCGCACGCCTGAGCCACGCCGGCCACATCCTCGGCGCGGCCAGCGTGCGGCTCGCGCTCGACGGCGCATCGGTGCTGTTCTCGGGCGACCTCGGCCGCTACGACGACCTGCTGATGCGCGACCCGGCCGATCCGCCGGCGGCCGACACGCTTGTGATGGAGAGCACCTACGGCGACCGGCAACACGCCGGCGACGATCCGTCCGAGGCGCTCGCCGCCATCGTCCGCCGCACGGTCGCGCGCGGCGGCACGGTGCTGCTGCCCGCCTTCGCCGTCGGTCGCGCGCAGCTGCTGCTGCATGTCATCGCGCAGCTCAAGGCGCGCGATGCGATCCCCGACGTGCCGGTGTTCCTGAACAGCCCGATGGCGATCGACACCACCGAGCTCTACCGCCGCTTCCCGAAGGGCCACCGCCTCGACGACGCCGAGCTGCGCGCGATGGCCACGGTCGCGACCCTGGTGCGTGACGTCGAGGCCTCGAAGGCGCTGGTGCGCAGCCGCTACCCGAGCATCGTCGTTTCCGCCAGCGGCATGCTCACCGGCGGGCGGGTGCTCCACCACCTCAAGGCGCTCGGCCCCGATGCGCGCAATGCGATCGTGCTGGTCGGCTACCAGGCGGCCGGCACCCGCGGCGCAGATCTGCAGGCCGGGCGACGCACGCTGCGCATCCATGGCGCCGACCACGAGATCCGCGCGGAGGTCGCGACGCTGCACGGGCTGTCGGCGCACGGCGACGCGGACGACCTGCTGCGCTGGGCCCGCGCGATGCCCGCCGCGCCGCGCCGCGTGCTGGTCACGCACGGCGAGCCGGCGGCGGCGCAGGCCCTGGCCGCGCGGCTGCACGAAGCGCTCGGCTGGCGCACCGAGGTGCCGGCGATGGGCGACACGGCCGACCTCTCCTGAGACGCCCGTCGCGTCAGCGGAAGAACAGCGTCGCCAGCCCGAGGAAGATGAAGAACCCCATGCTGTCGGTCGTGAAGGTCAGCAGCACCGACGAACCGAGCGCCGGGTCGCGGCCGGCCTTCTGCAGGATCAGCGGCACGCCCATCGCCACCACCGCGGCCAGCAGCAGGTTGAGCACCATCGCCAGCGTCATCGTCACGCCGAGCATGAAGCCCTCCGGCGTGTCGCGGTAGAGCAGCCACGCGAAGGTCCCGGCGATGCCGCCCCACACCACGCCGTTGAGCAGCGCGATCAGCAGTTCCTTGCGGGCCAGCCGCCGCGCGTTGGCGGCGGTGACCTGGCCGAGCGCCAGCGACCGGATGAACAGCGTCATGGTCTGGTTGCCCGAGTTGCCGGCGATGCCGGCCACGATCGGCATCAGCGCGGCGAGGGCGACCACCCGCTCGATCGTGCCCTCGAACGCACCGATCACCCGCGACGCGAAGAACGCCGTGCCGAGGTTCACCGCCAGCCACAGCCAGCGGTTCTTGGCCGAGTTCCAGATCGACGCGAACAGGTCCTCCTCGTCGCGCAGGCCGGCGGCCGACAGCACCTCCGACTCGCCCTCCTCCCGGATCACGTCGACCACCTCGTCGACGGTCAGGCGCCCGATCAGGCGGCCGCGCGCATCGACCACGGGCGCGGTGATCAGGTCGTAGCGCTCGAACGCCTGGGCGGCCTCGCCGGCCTCGTCGAGCGCCTGCAGCGACAGCACGTCGCGCTTCATCACGTCCTCGACCAGGGCGTCGGGGTCGTTGATCACCAGCCGGTCGAGCGGCAGCGCGCCCTTGAGCACGTCGTTGCGGTCGACGACGAACACCTGATCGGTGTGGTCGGGCAGCGCCTCGAAGCGGCGCAGATAGCGCAGCACCACCTCGAGCGACACGTCCTCGCGCACGGTGACCAGGTCGAAGTCCATCCGCGCACCGACCGACTCGTCGGGATAGGACAGCGCCGCGCGCAGCTGCTCGCGCTCCTCGGGCGTGAGGCGCCGGCGCACCTGCTCGACGACGTCGTCCGGCAGGTCCTCGGCGATCTCGGCCAGTTCGTCGGTATCGAGCGTGCCGGCGGCTGCGACCAGTTCGTCGCGGTCCATCGACGCGATCAGCGTCTCGCGGACCGAGTCGGACACCTCGACCAGGATCTCGCCGTCGCGCTCGGCCTTGACGAGTTCCCACACCACCAGCCGCTGGTCGCGCGGCAAGGCCTCGAGGATGTAGGCGACGTCCGCGGGGTGCAGGCGGTCGAGCCGCAGACGCAGGTGCGCCAGGTGCTGCGCGACCGCCACCTGCTCGACCAGCATCTGCCGTTCGGGGTCGAGCGAATGCCCCTCGTGCCGGGCCTGCTCGCGGACGATCTCGTAGCGGCGCAGCAGGTCCTCGACCTCGGCGAGCGCGCGCTGCGCGTCCTCGGGATCGCGCGGCGTCGCGACGTCGCGCCCGTCGCGACGCTCTGCGAAAGCGCCGACGGGACCGCGGTCGGTCTCCGGGATCGGATGGGGCTCGGACATGGGATCGGGTCGATCGGGGTCGCCCGTCGCCCCATGCCGGGCGACGCGGGTCAGCGTAGGCGGGAGGCGGTCCGGGCGAACGCGGACTGGGTGTTCACGTTCGGCACAACCCCGACGGGGCTGCGGTGGCTTCGATGCCGCGCATTCTAGGCGCGGGACGTGACAGGCGCCACCACTTCGCCGACGGGACGCGGAATTGCGCGGCCGGGCGTGTGCGCTCGGGGTGGCGTGATCGGGGTGGCGTGATCAGGGTGGCGTGATGCCGCCCATCCAGCGCTGGATGGTCTCGGCCCGGCGGGCCAGCGTGGCCGAACCGGGGTTGCGGTCGTAGAAGCGGGGCCGGGGCAGCATCGCCGCGAGCCGCGCGGCCTGCGAGGGCCCGAGCCGCTCGGCCGAGCTGCGGAACCAGCGCTGCGCGGCCGCCTCGCAGCCGAACACGCCCGAGCCCCACTCAGCCACGTTCAGGTACAGCTCGAGGATGCGCTCCTTGGAGAGCACCGCCTCGAGCATGAAGGTGATGACCAGCTCCTGCGCCTTGCGCAGGTAGCTGCGCTCGCCCGACAGGAACAGGTTCTTGGCGAGCTGCATGGTGATGGTGGAGCCGCCGTGCGTGACCTTGCCACGCTTCTGGTTGCTCTCGTGGGCGCGCTCGATCGCCTCCCAGTCGACGCCGTCGTGCTCGGTGAAGTTGGCATCCTCGGCGGCGATCACCGCGCGCTTGAGGTGCGGCGAGATCCGCGCGTACGGAGTCCAGGTGTGGCGGATCTCGGCCTTCGGGTCCTGCTCGCGCAGCGCGGCGAGCTGCGTGCGCATGAAGGCGGTGCTGGTCGGCGCGTTGTACTTGAACCAGACGACGTGGGCGAGGAACCAGAGCTGCAGCAGCAGGACCGCGGCGACCGCGGCGAGCAGCAGCCAGCCGATGGCGCGGCCGATCCGCAGTCCGATGCCGCCCGCGCGCGCCATCGCCGGGCCGGGCCGGTTCAGGCGGCGGCAGCGGCGGCGGCGAGCCGCGCGCGCAGCGCGGCCAGCACCGGCGCGGCCTCGGGGCGCACGCCGCGCCACAGCGCGAACGACTCGGCGGCCTGCCCGACCAGCATGCCCAGGCCGTCCTCGACGCGCGGACAGCCGGCCTCGAGCGCGGCCCGCATGAAGGCCGTGGGGCGGGCGCCGTAGACCATGTCGAGCGCGAGACGCGGACCGCGCCAGGCAGCGGCGGGCATCGCGGGGGCCGCGTCGGACAGGCCGGCGGCGGTCGCGTTCACCACCAGGTCGAAGCCCGCCTCGGCGGCCTCCAGGCCGCCCGCCGACAGCCGCGCCGCATGCGCTGGCCCGAGCCGCCCGGCGAGCTCCTCGCGCAGCGCGATGGCGGTGGCCGCGGTCCGGTTGGCGATCACGAGCCGCGCGACGCCCGCCTCGAGCAGCGGCAGCACCACGCCGCGCGCCGCGCCCCCGGCGCCCAGCAGCAGCAGCCGCGCGCCGGCCAGCGGCAGGCCGATGCGTTGCTCGATGTCGGCGACCAGGCCCGGGCCGTCGGTGTTGTCGCCGAGCACGTCGTCGCCGTCGAAGGCGAGGGTGTTCACCGCGCCGGCGGCCGCCGCGCGCGGGGTGTGCCGGCTCGCGTAGGCGAAGGCCTCGGGCTTGAAGGGCAGCGTCACGTTGAGCCCGCCGCCGCCGTCGGCACGGAAGCCGTCGACCGCCGCTGCGAAGCCGTCGACCGGCGCGAGCAGCCGGCCGTACTCGACGGCCTCGCCGGTCTGAGCGGCGAACATCGCGTGGATCTCCGGCGAGCGGCTGTGCGCGATCGGGTTACCGATCACCGCGTAGCGAGCGGGTCTCGAGGGCATCGTTGGTGAAGGTCCAGGTGCGCACGATCTGCAGGATGTCGCCCTCGCGGGCCATCTCGGGCGGGAAGCGCTCGTAGGGCTGGCCCGCGTAGACGATCTGCTTGACCGCGCGGTTGAGCGCCTCGTACTTCGACTTCTTGTTGACCACCACGTCGACCACGTTGCCGTGCTTGTCGATCTCGACGGTGATGATCAGCGAGTCGTACTGCCGGCCGCGCGCCTCCGGCGGAAAGCGCTCGGTGCCGATCCGCTCGATCTTGGTCGCCCAGTCGGCGACGTAGCGCGCGTAGTTCACGCCCACCGCGTTGACGCCGAAGGTCAGCCGCTTGGGCCGCTTGTTGTAGTCCTCGACGTTGCGCGCGATCTCGGCCTGCATCCGTGCGAGCACCGCGTTGAGGTCTTCGCGGTCGGCGGCGTCGGGGCGCGGCGCCTCGGCCGGCTTCTCGGGCGTGACGTAGGCCTGCGGCCCCTTGGCGATCGTCATCAGCTCGCGCTGCTGGCGCTCGAGCTGGTCGACGCGGCGGCGCTGCTCCTGCAGCACCGTGCCGTCGCGGGCGACGGTCTCGGCGGCCAGCGGCGACTTCGCGCGGCCGCGCTCGTGCTCGCCGCCACCCTCCTGGTTGACCTGCGCGAGCACCTCGGGCGTGACCGGGCGCGCGCGCGTCTGCGCGTTGAGCAGCACCACCTCGAGCCGCGCGTCGTTCGGGTTCACCCGGATCGGGGCCGGCATCGAGAACTTCATGAACATCACGAACGCATGCAGCAGCAGCGAGGCGACGAGCGCCACGCGCATCGGATCGCGCACCGTGAGCACATCGTCGAGCCGGCGGCGCCAGGCGGGGCGCTGCACGGGTGCAGGGGGTGCGGCGGCTGCGGGCCGCGGCGCGTCGCGCTCTGCGGCGGGCGTGCCACGCGCGGCCGAGGCGCCTGCCGGGGCACCCGCCGAGGCGCCCGCCGAGGCGCCATCCGGCGGCGTCGGACCCGGTCGGAGCCGACCGCCCCGCCCGCCGGCCCCGCCACCCAGCCGGCGCGCGGCCGCACCGGCCGAGCGGTCCTCGTCGGGCGGCGGCGTCGGAGTGCGCGGCGGGGCCATCGCGTGTCGCCGGTCAGGCGCCGCCCGCGGGCGCGTCGTCGGCGGCCCCGGCGCCGCCCGCGTCCTGCGCGGCGGCATCGCCGTCGGCCGCGGCCTCGGACGGCCCGGGCGCCTGCTCCGCCTCGGGCGGACCCGGCACCTCGTCGACCCCGTCCATCGGGTCCTCGAGCTCGACCAGCTCGGTCTCCTCGCTCGCATCGGGCGCGAACTCGATGAAGCGCGCCGACACGGAGAGCTCGAGCAGGTCGGTCTCGCTCAGGTCGACGACGATGCGCCGGCCCGGCGCGAGCTGCATCGCCGGCAGCTCGGGCATGCGCACGTAGAGCGGCGCGCGCGCCATCCGGACCAGCTCGTCGCGGACCACCACCGCCTCGAAGCGGCGCGAAGGCTGCTGCTCGACCCAGCGCAGGCACCAGTAGCGCTCCATGCGCTGCTGGAACTCGGCGTAGGACGCGTAGCGGGCCTCGAACGACTGGATGACCGCGTACAGATCGGCGTCGTTGCCGGAATACGGCGGCGTCATGCCGCCGGCGACCGCGATCAGCTGGCGCTGGTTGACGAGGTCGACGTAGCGGCGCAGCGGCGAGGTCGCCCAGCCGTACTGCGCCACGCCCAGCCCCTGGTGGGGTTGCGCGTGGGTGGTCATGCGCACCCGCGCGCCCGGCGCCTGCGTGCGGTAGATGCCGGGCACGCGGTGGTCGGCGAGCAGGCCGCCCCAGGCCGAGTTCGCGAGGATCATCATCTCGGCGACGATACGGTCGAGCGGCGCGTCGCGGCGCCGCTGCACGATGCGCACCGACTCGGCGCCCTGGGCGTCGTGCTCGACGTAGAAGCTGAAGTCGACGCGGTTGCGGCCCTCGGGCTTGCCGCGCATGCGGTCGCGTCCCTCCGACAGCCCGAGCGTCAGGCGCCACAGCACGCGCAGCGCGCCGGCCTGCGGCAGCGCGGCCAGCGGGTCGGCGGCGCCCGGTGCCGGCTCGGCCAGCGCCTCTTCGGAGACCAGATCGTCGAGCCGGTCGTGGCGCAGGTTCGCGGCGACGCGGATGCGCTCGACGCGGGTATGCGTCGAGGACACGATCCGGCCGGTCTCGTCGAGGTCGGCGTAGAGCGACAGCGCCGGGAGCTCGCGCCCGGCCTCGAGCGAGAAGCGCTCGATCGGCAGGTCCGGCAGCATGGTGATCTTGTCGCCCGGCATGTAGACCGTCGACATCCGCTCGCGCGCGAGCTGGTCGAGCGCATCGCCTGGGGCGATCGCGATGCCGGGCGCGGCGATGTGCACGCCGATCCGCAGGCCGCCGTCGGGCCGGCGCTGCACCGACAGGCAGTCGTCGATCTCGGTGGTCGTGGAGTCGTCGATCGAGAAGGTCTCGGCCTCCGACAGCGCCAGCCCGGCCAGGCGCGCGGCGAGCGTCTCGTCGAGCGGCGCCGGCTCGATGCGGCCGAAGCCCGTGCCCTGCGGGAACTGCTCGGCGAGGAAGCAGCCCATGTGCAGCGCGCGCGCGTCAGCGAAGGCGCCGGCCGACAGCAGCACACGCGCCGGCGGCGAGCGCGTGATCGCGCAGGCGCGATCGAGCGCCTTCCACTCGACCGCGTTCTTGTCCGGGCGCACCAGCAGCCGGGCGGCCTCGCGGCGGATCGCCTCGGGCGACTCGCCGTCGGCCAGCGCCTGCGCCCAGGTCTCGACGCGGGCGGCCTGCTCCTTCTTGCGCTCGAGGGCGGCCAGTGCGGCGCGCAGCGTCTCGGGCGGCGCGGGGCGATAGCGGCCGCGCCCCTTGCGGTAGAAGTAGACCGGGGCGCCGTGCAGGCGGAACAGCAGGCTCGCCGCCTCGATCGGCGACGGCGGATGGCCGTAGTAGTCGTCGGCGAAGCCGGCGAAGTCGAACTCGTCCTGCGGCGCGCACTCCCAGAGGAAGTCGAGGTCGATGCCCTCGGCCGCGCGGTGGGCCTGCTCGAGCAGTTCGACGGGGGACGGCGCCGCGAAGCGCAGGAACACCATCGAGGTCTTGACCTTCGTTCGCTTGCCGCTGGCCGCCTCGACCTGCAGGCTGGCTCCGGCATCGGCGAGGACGGTGCCGGCCTTGAAGGCGCCGTCTTCCTCGAACAGGACGTGGGTGCTCGCCATGGGGACGCTGGGACTTCCGGTGACGCGGCCAGGCGCCGCCGAGCGCCCGATTATAGCCAGTCGGCTACACTGCCCGCCCTACAGCGACGACGGGAGACCTCCATGGCGATGGACGTCATCGACTATCGGATCGAAGGCGGCGAGATGCAGTACGTCGAGGTCGAGCTCGACCCCGGCGAGGCGATGGTCGGCGAGGCCGGCAGCCTGATGTACATGGAAGACGGGATCTCGCTGGACACCGTCTTCGGCGACGGCAGCGGCGGCGGCGGCAGCGGGCTCTTCGGCAAGCTGCTCGGCGCCGGCAAGCGGCTGCTGACCGGCGAGTCGCTGTTCACCTCGGTCTACCTCAACCAGGCGTCGGTGCGCCGCAAGCTCGGCTTCGCGGCGCCCTACCCCGGCCGCATCCTGCCGATGGACCTGTCCCAGATGGGCGGGCGCGTCATGTGCCAGCGCGACGCCTTCCTGTGCGCGGCCCGCGGCGTGTCGCTCGGCATCGCCTTCCAGCGAAAGCTCGGCGCCGGCTTCTTCGGCGGCGAGGGCTTCATCATGCAGAAGCTCGAGGGCGACGGGCTGGCCTTCGTCCATGCCTGCGGCACGGTGATGGAGCGGCGCCTCGCCCCGGGCGAGCTGCTGCGGGTCGACACCGGCTGCGTCGTCGCCTACACCGACGGCGTGGACTTCGACATCGAGTACGTCGGCAAGGTCAAGACCGCGCTGTTCGGCGGCGAGGGCCTGTTCTTCGCGCTGCTGCGCGGCCCGGGCACCATCTGGCTGCAGTCGCTGCCGTTCTCGCGGCTGGCCTCGCGGGTGTTCGCCGCCGCGCCGCAGAAGGGCGGCAGCCGCGAGCAGGGCGGACTGTCCTCACTGCTCGGCGGC
>JBIIPQ010000208.1:0-7538 GCA_044342535.1 Burkholderiaceae bacterium | reverse complement strand
CCAGGCCGCAGGCGAGCACTCGATCCCGGCCCTGATGGAGGCGATGGACTCGGTGCTCGACGAGCAGGCCTCCAAGCTCGCGATCCAGCGGCGCTACATCGCCGACATGCGCGACATCTGGGGCCTTCAGCCGCGGCTCGAGAAGGGCGGACGAGGCGCCGCGCGGGCGTTGGAACACCTGCGCTTCCGGGCCGGCTACGACTTCCTGCTGCTGCGCGTCGAGGCCGGCGAGCTGCCCGAGGAACTCGGCCGCTGGTGGACCGAGTTCGTCGACGGCGACTCGGGCACCCGCGAGCAGCTGCTCGATGCGCGCCCGGGCGACGCCCGCCCCGCCGCCACCAAGCGCCGGCGCCGGCGCCGCAGCGGCGCGCGCAAGGGCGCCGGCGAGGGCGATGCGGCCGGCGACGCGGGCGGCGATGGCGTCGGCGGCGGAGACGGCGACACCGTCGGCCGCGAGCCCGACGACGACCCGCGCTGGCGCGAGATCCCGGGCCAGGGCGGCGGATCGCCGCGGGACCGCGACCCGCCGGCCTGAGGCCGTCGGCGCCCGATGGACGCCTGGATCGGCCTCGGCGCGAACCTCGGCGAGCGCCGCACGACGATCGAGTCCGCGCTCGACGCGCTGCGCGCGCTGCCCCGCACGCGGCTGGTCGCCCGCTCGCGGCTGTGGGCGAGCGCTCCGATCGATGCCGGCGGGCCCGACTACCTGAACGCGGTCGCGCGGCTCGACACCCGCCTCGATGCCCACGCGCTGCTGGCCGCCCTGCAGGCGATCGAGGCGCGCTTCGGCCGCGAGCGCGCCTGGCGGAACGCGCCGCGCACGCTCGACCTCGACCTGCTGCTCGCCGGCGACGCGTCGATCGACACGCCCTCGCTCGTCGTGCCGCACCCGCGCTTGCACGAGCGCGCCTTCGTGCTGAGGCCGATGGCCGACATCGACCCGAGCATCGTGGTCCCGGGCCGCGGACCGGTGCGAGAATGGCTCGCGCGGGTCGCCGACCAGCGCTGCGTCCCGTGCCCGTGAAGCGCCCCTCCGATGCCCACCGCCCTCACGCAGCTGCCGACCCCGGGCCAGACCGTCGGCCTGCTCGGCGCCGTCCCCTTCATCTTCAGGTCCTGATCCAGTGGCGATGAACCCGTTCGAGCGCTGGCGCCACATCGTCGTCGAAGGACCGATCGGCGCCGGCAAGACTTCGCTCGCGAAGCGCCTGGCCGAGCGCTTCGGCGTGCAGACGGTGCTCGAGGAGCCGCAGGCCAATCCGTTCCTCGAGCGCTTCTACCGCGACAGCGCCCGCTACGCGCTGCCCACCCAGCTCTTCTTCCTGTTCCAGCGCGTCAACCAGCTGCGCGACCTCGCGCAGCGCGACCTGTTCGAGTCGGCCGCGGTCGGCGACTTCCTGCTCGAGAAGGACCCGCTGTTCGCGCGGCTCACGCTGTCCGACGACGAGCTCGCGCTCTACCGCCAGATCTTCGACAGCCTCGAGCCGCAGGCTCCGACGCCGGACCTGGTGATCTACCTGCAGGCGCAGCCCGACACGCTGGTCGAGCGCGTGCGCCGGCGCGGCATCCCGATCGAGGCATCGATCGGCGAGGAGTACCTGCGCGCGCTCGGCGACGCGTACAGCCGCTTCTTCCACCACTTCGATGCGGCGCCGCTGCTGATCGTCAACACCGAGCACCTGAACCCGGTGGAGCGCGACGCCGACCTCGAGCTGCTGCTGCAGCATGTCGCCGGCATGCGCGGCCGGCGCGAGTTCATCAACCTCGCGCGCTGAGGCGCGCCCGCAACCTCGCGCGCCGAGGCGCGCCCGGCGCGCGCGGCTCAGCCGCGATAGCCGTCCGGGTTGCCGTGCTGCCAGCGCCAGGCGTCGGTGCACATCGCGTCGATGTCGAGCTTCGCACGCCAGCCGAGCAGCCGCTCGGCCTGCTCCGGGTCCGCGTAGCACGAGGCGATGTCGCCGGGACGGCGATCGACGATCCGGTACGGCACGGGTCGGCCGCTGGCGCGCTCGAACGCACGCACCATCTCGAGCACCGAGTAGCCGTTGCCCGTGCCCAGGTTCACCGTCCAGAAGCCGGGCACGTCGAACACCCGGCGCAGCGCCGCGAGGTGGCCCTGCGCGAGGTCCACGACATGGATGTAGTCGCGCACGCCGGTGCCGTCCGGCGTCGGCCAGTCGCCCCCGAAGACCGCGAGCGACTCGCGCCGCCCGACCGCGACCTGCGCGACGAAGGGCATCAGGTTGTTCGGGATGCCGGCCGGGTCCTCGCCGATGCGCCCGCTCGGATGCGCGCCCACCGGGTTGAAGTAGCGCAGGTTGCCGACCGACCAGCGCGGATCGGCGGCGGCGAGGTCCTGCAGGATGAACTCGATGAACCACTTCGTGCGGCCGTACGGGTTCGTCGCGCCGGTCTTCGCATCCTCTCGGATCGGCACCGACTCCGGGTCGCCGTACACCGTGGCCGACGAGCTGAACACGATACGGCGCACGCCCGCGGCGTCGAGACAGCGCAGCAGCGTCACGGTTCCGGCGACGTTGTTGTCGTAGTACGAGAGGGGCTTGGCGACCGATTCGCCGACGGCCTTCAGGCCGGCGAAGTGGATCACCGCATCGACGCTGCGCTCCGCGAGGATACGGGTGAGCAGCGCCTCGTCGCGCAGGTCGCCGACCACCAGCTCGGCGCGCCGTCCGGTGATCGCCGCGACCCGTTCGAGCGACTCGGGGCTGGCATTCGACAGGTTGTCGAGCACCACGACCTCGAAGCCGCCCTGCAACAGCTCGACGACCGTGTGCGAGCCGATGTAGCCGGCTCCTCCGGTCACCAGAATCCTGCCGACCATGTTTGCTCCCGTGCGTTCGATCGTGAACATGTTCCCATGCCGCCGCGACCCGACGCGTACAATTTGTCTCGTTTTCACGTACCTCATCGGACCCGCCCATGCTGATCCCGGTCATCCTCTCCGGCGGCTCGGGAACCCGGCTCTGGCCGGTCTCGCGCGAAGCCTTTCCCAAGCCGTTCATGAAGCTCGGCGGCGAGCTCAGCCTGCTGCAGCGCACGCTGTCGCGCTGCCTGCCGCTCGCCGACGGCAAGCGCGTGGCGATCGTCACGAACAAGGAATACCTGTTCAAGACCCGCGAGGAGGTCGACACGCTGCCCGCCGCGCGCGGCATCGCCTGCACGCAGCTGCTCGAGCCGATGGGCCGCAACACCGCGCCGGCGATCGCGATGGCCGCGCTGTGGGCCGAGCAGGTGTCGCCGGGCGCCACGCTGCTCGTGCTGCCCGCTGATCACCTGATCCCCGACGAGGCCGCCTTCCAGGCGGTCGCGCGCAACGCCGCGTCGATCGCCCAGGACGGCGCGCTGGTGCTGTTCGGCATCCAGCCGACCGCGCCCGAGACCGGCTTCGGCTACATCGAGGCGGGCGACGCGGTCGCCGGCACCGATGCGCGGCGCGTACGCCGCTTCGTCGAGAAGCCCGACGCCGCCCGCGCCACCGAGTTCCTCCAGGCGGGCAACTTCGTCTGGAACAGCGGCATGTTCTGCTTCACCGCGCGCGCGATCATCGCGGCGCTCGAGGCCCACGCGCCCGACGTGCTCGCGCAGGCCCGCACCACCTGGGCGGCGAGCCGCGACGGCGCGAGCGACGATCGCGTCACGCTCGAGCCGACCGCGTTCGGCGCCAGCCGCGACGTGTCGATCGACTATGCCGTGATGGAGAAGGCGCGCGACGTCGTCATGCTGCGCTCGACCTTCGGCTGGAGCGACATCGGCTCGTGGAAGGCGGTGGCCGAGCAGTTCACGCCCGATGCCGACGGCAACACCGCGGTCGGCGAGGCGATGTTCGTCAGCTCGAGCAATACCCACGTGCAGAGCGACGACCGTCTGATCGCGGCAGTCGGCGTCGACAACCTGCTGGTGGTCGACACCCCGGACGCGCTGCTGGTCGCGAGCAAGGACTCGAGCCAGCAGGTCAAGGAGATCGTCACGCGCCTGAAGCTGCGCGGTCACGAGTCCACTCGACTGCACCGTACCGTCGCGCGGCCCTGGGGCACGTACACCGTGCTGCAGGAGGGCGCGCGCTTCAAGATCAAGCGCATCGAGGTCAAGCCCGGCCACACGCTGTCGCTGCAGATGCACCACCACCGCAGCGAGCACTGGATCGTCGTCTCCGGAACCGCCAAGGTCAGCTGCGACGACAAGACCTTCCTGGTCGCGGCCAACGAGTCCACCTACATCCCGATCGGCACCCGCCACCGCCTGGAGAACCCCGGCGTGATGGACCTGGTGATGATCGAGGTGCAGTGCGGCGACTACCTCGGCGAGGACGACATCGTCCGCTTCGAGGACAAGTACGGCCGCACCGGCTGACGCGCGCCGCCCCGGGCGCCCTCCCCAGCCTGCCCGCGGCCCGGGCTCGCAAGGCTGTCATCCCTGCGTCACGTCGGCGTCATACTCTGCGGACACTCCTGCTCCGCCGACGCCACCCTTGACCGCGAAGATCCTCATCGTCGAAGACGAGCCCGCCATCCGCGAGCTCCTCGCGCTGAACCTGCGCCATGCCGGGTTCGAGCCGGTGCTCGCGCCGGACGCGGCCGCCGCGCGCCGCGAGATCGACGCCGCGCTGCCCGACCTGGTGATCCTCGACTGGATGCTGCCCGACCAGCCCGGCGTGGAGATCTCGCGCCGGCTGCGCGCAGACGTGCGCACGCGCCACCTGCCGGTGATCATGCTGACCGCACGCTCGGCCGAGTCCGACAAGCTCGGCGGCTTCGAGGCCGGGGCCGACGACTACGTGACCAAGCCCTTCTCGCCGCGCGAGCTGGTGGCGCGCGTGCGGGCGCTGCTGCGGCGCCGTGCCCCCGAGGCGAGCGACGACCCGATCGAGGTGGCCGGCCTGCGCCTCGAGCCGCAGACCTTCCGCGTGATCGCCGAAGGACAGACCCTGAAGATGGGGCCGACCGAGTTCCGTCTGCTGCACTACCTGATGCGCAACCTCGATCGCGTGCTGTCGCGCAGCAAGCTGCTCGACGGCGTCTGGGGCGATCACGTGTTCATCGAGGAGCGCACGGTGGACGTGCACATCCGGCGGCTGCGCCTCGCGCTGCAGCCGAGCGGGCACGACCGGCTCGTCGAGACCGTCCGTGGCGGGGGCTATCGCTTCCTGCCACAATGAGTGCGTCCTGGCCGACGGCATCGCGCTTCGAGTTGATCCTCTTCCGTACCCTGCTCTACGTCGGTGCCATCGCGCTCGCGGCGGCAGCGCTCGCCTGGGTGCACGCTCCGATGGTCGCGATGTGGGTGCTGGTCGCCGGCCTCGCCACCCTCGTCGCCTACCACGCCACCTACCTCGCCCGGCTGCACCACTGGGCCGCCCTGCCGCGCCAGCGCGAGCTGCCGTTCGGCTTCGGCAGCTGGGGGCATGCGTTCGACCGCATCAACCGCCACATGCGCCAGGACACGAACGAGCGCGCCGAGACGGCGGCCGAGCTCGAGCGCCTGCATGCGGCGGTCGACCTGCTGCCCGACGGCCTGGTGGTGCTCGACCGGTTCGACCACGTGCAGTGGAGCAACCGGTCCGCCCAGGACCTGCACGGCATCTTCGGCACCCGGCGGCCGATCGACCATTTCGTGCGCCAGCCCGAGTTCCTCGCCTACCTGCGCGAAGGCGACTTCTCGCGTGCCGTGACGATGCCGCTGTCGAGCGCGCCCGGGCATCGCTTCGCGCTGAAGATCGTGCCGACCGACGACGCCTACCGGCTGCTGGTCACCCGCGACATCACCGAGACCAGCCGCCTCGAGCAGATGCGGCGCGACTTCGTCGCCAACGTCTCGCACGAGATCCGCACGCCGCTGACCGTGGTGGCCGGCTTCGTCGAGACCCTGCTCGACATGGAGCTGCCCGCCGAAGAGCGCCGCCGCTGCCTGGAGATGGTCCAGAAGCAGACCACGACGATGCAGCGGCTGGTCGAGGACCTGCTCACGCTGGCCACGCTCGAGAGCACCAGCCTGCCGCCCGAGCACACCGGCGTGCTGCTCGAGCCGCTGCTGCAGGCGGTGGTCGCCGACGTCCGGGCACTGTCGGCCGGCCGGCACCCGATCGCGCTGCTGATCGAGAGCGACGCCGGGCTGCGCGGCGCGCCGTCCGAGCTCGACAGCGCGGTCCGCAACCTGCTGACCAACGCGGTGCGCTACACCCCGGACGGCGGCACCATCACCGTGACCTGGCGGGTCGTCGACGGCGAAGGCGTGCTGTCGGTGCGGGATACCGGCATCGGCATCGCGGCCGAGCACCTGCCCCGGCTCACCGAGCGCTTCTACCGCGTCGACCGCGGCCGCTCGCGCGACATTGGTGGCACGGGACTGGGGCTGGCGATCGTCAAGCACGTGGCGCAGCGGCACCATGCGCGGCTCGAGATCGAGAGCCGGGTGGGCTACGGCAGCATGTTCGCGCTGCGCTTCCCGTCGGCGCGGGTCGCGAACGCGGCCTCGCTCAAGGCCGCCGCGGACCGTGCCGAAGACGCGTCACCCGATACCGAAGACCCGGCGCAGCCGCTGACGGCCTGAGGGGGGTGGGTCAAGCAGGCAGGTTGCCGTGGCGCATGTCGACGCCCTGGACGACGTTGACCACGTATTCGGCGACGCTCTCGGCATGATCGGCGACACGCTCGATCGACTGGACCACCAGGATCAGGTCGAGCGCCTGCGCCACGCGATGCGGCTCGCGGCCCATCCTCGCCACCAGGGTCTCCACCAGCTCGTCGCGCAGGTCGTCGACCGCGTCGTCGCAGGCACCGAGCTCGGCCGCGACGCGGGCGTCGTGGCGCACGAAGGCGTCGATCGCCCGGTTCAGCATGTCGGCGGCCTGATCGGCCATGCCGCGCACTCGTCCGTGCAGGTCCTGCAGCGCGCCAGGCTCGATCGCGCGGCCTTTGAGCGCGATCTTCTTCGCCTCGTCGCCGACCCGCTCCAGATCGTTGATGGTGTGGATCACGCCGATCACCTCGCGCAGATCGACGGCGATCGGCTGGCGAAGCGCGATGATGCGGTTGCACAGTTCGTCGACCTGCACGTGCAGGCCGTTGACGACCCGCTCGTCGGCGAGCACCTGCGCGATCAGCCCGGGGTCGCCGGTGATCATCGCGTGGACCGACCGCCGGAACTGGCGCTCGGCGAGCGCCCCCATCTCGACGACGGCGCGGCGCATGCCGGCGATGTCGGTGTCGAAGGCTCGGACGGTGTGTTCTTGCTGGGTCATGGCGGTGATCGTGTTCGTGGAACGAGAGGTCGCCCGGATGGTCGCGCGTCGCGGGACTCGGCGATACGCGGGGGAGCGTGACTGTAGCCCGACGGTCGCTCGCGCGGCGCAAAGGGCGGCCGGCCTGATCGACGGCCGATCCGACTGTAGGGCAGGCGCGACGCCGGGCTCGGCCCCGTGGCGGGCGCCTGCCCGCGGCGTCAGCGGCGGCCGAAGGAGATCGAGGCCGAGGGGGCGCCGCCGGTGCCCGGCGCGATCCAGGCCGGCGGCCCGCTGGGCT
>JBIIPQ010000207.1:0-7572 GCA_044342535.1 Burkholderiaceae bacterium | reverse complement strand
CCGCGCCCAGCCTGTCCGGCAGCACGCCCGCGTCGAGCACGATGCGCGCGGTCCGGTAGCTGAAGTGCGAGCCGTGGCCGACGTCGATCTTCAGGCCGCGCGCCACCGCCTCGTGCACCAGCGGGTGCAGGCGCCCGTCGAGCTCGACGAAGCCGCCCGGATGGCGGCTGAACGGATGGGCGAGGACATCGCCCGGCTCGAGGGTCTCGACCACCTGGTCGAAGATCGAGTCGGGATCGACCGCGAGGCCGCCCTGCTCGGGCCGCGGCCACAGCTGCCCGAAGTGGATGTACAGCGGCAGCGAGGCCTCTCGCCCCATCCGCGAAGCCAGGCGCATCACGTCCAGCCCCCAGCGCGCGAAGCCGCCGATCTCGGCGTGCGCCTTCAGGCCGCGCACGAGGTCGGGGTTGCTGCGTGCGGCCTTCACGGTGGCTGCGACATCCAGGCAGTCCGGGCGATAGAGCTCAGGGTAGTAGTGCCCCTCCAGGCCGCCCACCAGGTAGGCCGACAGGAAGGACAGCACGCGGGTGTGCGAGGGCTCGGCCACGAAGCGCCTGAAGCCCGGCAGCGTGATGCAGCTCGCCCCGCCCTGGTCGATCAGCGTCGTCACCCCGGAGTGCACGCCGCACAGGTCCGCGTTCAGGCCGAAGCGGCCGGTGACGCCCTCGTAGACGTGCGCATGGGTGTCGATCAGGCCGGGCAGCACGAGCCGGCCGCTGCAGTCGACGACCTCGGTGCCCGGACCGGGCGGCACGGTCAGCCCGACGCCGATCGCGGCGATGCGGCCGTCCTCGACCAGCAGGTCGAAGCGGCCGTCGCGGTCGCAGCCGGGGTCGATGACCCGACCGCCCTCGAGCAGAGTCTTCTTCATCATGGGGCGCGCAGGCACCGGTTCACGGAGGCGTCACGCGTGACGCAGGAACCGTGCCAAACGAGGGGGCCGCAGAGGCCCGAGGCGGTCCGCCGCGCGGCAACGCAAGGCGGGCACGGGGCGAGCGGATCGGCGTGCGCGAACGGGCCCGACGGCGCGCCCGCTCACGATCCGGTCGTCATGCCCCAGCGCGGGGCCTCGGCACCATGCCGGTCCGGCAGCGCGGTCGGCGGCGGTGCGGGCGCGGGTTGGCAGGCGCGGGCAGCCGACGTGGGGCTGCCCGGCGCCTCAGCCGGCCTTGCGCAGCCGTGGCGCGGCGGTCCGGGTCGCCGCGCCGGTGGCCGCAGCCTTGGTGGCCGCAGCCTTGGTCGCGGCGGCCTTCTTCGCGGCGGCCTTCTTCGCGGCTGGGGTCTTCGCCGCGGCCGGGGTCTTCGCCGCGGCGGTCTTCGTCGGGACGGCTTTCGCGGCGGCGGTCTTCGGCGCAGGCGCGCGGGCAGCCGGCTTCTTCGCGGCCGGCTTGGCAGCCGGTGCAGTCTTCGCCGGCGCGGCGCGGGTCGCGGCCGCCCCGGGGGCCGCCCTGGCGGGAGCGGCCGCGGTGACCTTGGCCGTCGCGACGGCGCCGTCCTGGCCCGCGTCACCGTCCGCACCTGCCGCGGGCTTGGCCCCCGGCTTGCCCGGACGCGGCGCGGAGGCCTGGAACTCGAAGCCGACCTTGCCGTCGGGCTGCCGGACCAGGAAGGCCTTGAAGCGCCGGCGCGTGCGCGAGGACACGAAGCCGTCGAGCAGCGCGGTGCGGCCCTCCGACAGCAGCTTGGTCATCTGCTCGCGTTCGACAGGCTGCTGCAGGATGACCTTGCCGGAGCGGAAGTCGCAGGTGCGGCCCGCGCCCACCGATTTCTCGCAGACGTAGCTCATCCCGTGCTCGTAGACCCGCGACTGGCAGCGCGGGCATGCGCCCACCGGCTCCTGGGCCGAGAAGTCGACCGGCTCGTCGTCGTCGCCCGCGTCGGACTGACCGAAGTCGAACTCGAGCTTCCAGTCGGGCTCGGCGAGCTTGATGAGCGCCGAGAACGGGCGCCCCATCTTGCTGCGAAAGCCGTGCAGCGGGCCGATCGTCTTGTCGCGCATCAGTTGCTCGGCCTCGCTCGGCTCGAGCAGGCGCGAGGAGGGCGACTTGGTGATCGACCAGTCGCAGGCCGTGCACGCGAAGCGCCGGTAGTTCTCCTTGGCCACGCCGCCGCAGCGCGGGCAGGGCTCGGTCAGCGTCGCGTAGTCGCCGGGCACGTCCGTCGGGCCGTAGCCCTTGGCGCGCGCGACGATATGCTCGGTCATCTCCGCGATCTCGCGCATGAACGCGTCGCGATCGAGCTGGCCGCGCTCCATCTGCGAGAGCTTGTATTCCCACTCGCCGGTCAGCTCGGGCATCGTGAGCTCGGCCACGCCCAGGCCGCGCAGCAGTGTCAGCAGCTGGAACGCCTTGGCCGTCGGGATCAGGTCCCGGCCCTCGCGGATCAGGTAGTTCTCGTTGATCAGGCCCTCGATCACCTGGGCCCGCGTGGCCGGCGTGCCCAGGCCCTTGGTACCCATGGCCTCGCGCAGGTCCTCGTCGTCGACGAGCTTGCCCGCGCCTTCCATCGCCGACAGCAGCGTCGCCTCGTTGAAGCGCGCCGGCGGCCGTGTGGCCAGCGACAGCGCCTCGATGGCGTCGGTGCGCACGATCTCGTCCGGCTCGACCGCGACCAGCGTGCCCGAGCCTTCCTCGGCGTCCTTGCCCGACTTCTGCTCGATCGCCTCGCGGCCATGGATCGCGAGCCAGCCGGCGTTGACCAGGACCTTGCCCTCGGTCTTGAACGCATGCGTCTCGACCGTGGTGATCCGCGTGGTGATGCGGAACTCTGCCGACGGGAAGAACACCGACAGGAAGCGCTTGACCACCAGGTCGTAGATCTTCTGCTCGGCGTCCGACAGGGCCTTGGGCGCCTGCAGCGTCGGGATGATCGCGTGGTGGTCGGAGATCTTCGTGTTGTCGAAGATGCGCTTGTTGCCGGGCTTGATCCAGTCGTTCTTGATGACCTGCTTCGAGAACTGCCCGTACGGATGCACGTCGGCCAGCATCTCCATCGTCTGGCGGACGGTGCCGACGTAATCCTCGGGCAGCGCCTTGGAGTCGGTCCGCGGGTAGGTCAGGACCTTGTGCTTCTCGTACAGGGCCTGGGCCAGCGACAGCGTCGTCTTGGCCGAGAAGCCGAAGCGCCCGTTGGCGTCGCGCTGCAGGCTGGTCAGGTCGAAGAGCGCCGGCGCGGCCTGAGTGGTCGGGCGCGACTCCTCGGTGACGGCGCCGGTCTTGCCTTCGCAGTCGGCAACGATGGAGCGCGCACGGTCGCCGTCCCAGAGCCGCTCCGCCCGCAGGTCGGCGTCCGCCGGATTGCGCTGGAACCCCGGATCGAACCAGCGTCCCTCGTAGGTGCCGGCCTTCGCGCCGAAGGTCGCCTTGACCTCGAAGTAGGCCCGCGGCACGAACTTGCGGATCCGCTCCTCGCGCTCGACGACGATCGTCAGCGTCGGGGTCTGCACGCGGCCGACGGTGGTCAGGTAGAAGCCGCCGTCACGCGAGTTGAACGCGGTCATCGCGCGCGTGCCGTTGATGCCGACCAGCCAGTCGGCCTCGGAGCGGCAGCGGGCGGCGTCGGCGAGCGGCAGCATCTGCCCGTCCTCGCGCAGCGAGTTGAAGCCGTCGCGGATCGCGCCGGTCGTCATCGACTGCAGCCAGAGGCGGCGGATCGGCTGCCGGGCGTTCGCGTGCTGGACGATGAGTCGGAAGATCAGCTCGCCCTCGCGCCCGGCGTCGCAGGCGTTGACCAGCGCGTCGACATCCTTGCGCTTGATCAGCCGGGTCAGCAGCTTGAGCCGGTCGGCGCTCTTCTCGATCGGCTTGAGATCGAACTCGGGCGGGATGACCGGCAGGTTGGCGAAAGACCACTTCCCGCGCTTGACCTCGTACTGCTCCGGCGCGGCGATCTCCACCAGGTGGCCAACCGCCGACGACAGGACGAACTCGTCGCTCTCGAAGTAGTCGCCCTGCTTGGTGAAGCCGCCCAGCGCCCGCGCGATGTCGGCGGCCACGGAGGGCTTCTCGGCGATGATCAGGGCTTTTCCCATCGGATCCTGGGTGAGTGAGAACCGGCCGTCTGCAGCACTCGGCTACAAGGGGTCGACCGGTTTCAGGGGGCGCCAATCATAAGAGCCGGATCGGCGCGGAAGCAAGTCAGCCGATGGGAGGGGGTCGGACCACCCGTCCGTCGGGCAGTCGCTGCAGACGCCCCGAGAGCTCCAGCACGACCAGTCGCGCGACCATGTCCCCCGCCGCCAGGCCGAGGTGTGCGGCGAGCGTGTCGGGCAGCACCGGCTCGTAGCCGACGGCAGCGAGGATCGGATCCTGCTCCGGAACCTCGATTCTCTCGGTGAGGAGCTCGGGGCCACTGTGAGCGCTTGCTGACATCGGTAGCGTGTGGAGGTGGGTGACGGTGTCCTGCGGGGGCAGCTCGTCGAGCAGGTCTTCTGCCCGCTCCACCAGCGCCGCGCCCTGGCGGATCAGGGCATGGCACCCGCGGGAGAGCGGGGAATGGATAGAGCCGGGTATCGCGAAGACGTCGCGGCCGAACTCGCCGGCCTGACGCGCGGTGATCAGCGAGCCGCTGTGCAGCGCGGCTTCGACCACCAGCACGCCATGCGACATGCCTGCGATCAGCCGGTTGCGCCTCGGGAACTGTCCGGCCGAGGGCTCGGTGCCGAGCGGGAACTCGGAGATGATCGCACCGTCGTCCGCGATCCGCTCGGCAAGCCGGCGGTGGCGCGACGGATAGACGATGTCGGCGCCCGTGCCGACCACCGCGACCGTTCCCGCGCCCCCTTCGAGCGCCCCGTCGTGCGCGGCCCCGTCGATGCCGAGCGCCAGGCCGCTGGTCACCGTCCAGCCCGCGCGGGACAGCGCATGGCCAAAGGCCCGTGCATGGGCGACGCCGGCCGCGGTGGGATTGCGCGACCCGACGATCGCGACCGCCGGCCGCGTCAGCGCCTCGCGCTGTCCGACCACGTAGAGCAGCGGCGGCGCATCGGCGATCCGCAGCAGCATCGGCGGATAGTCGGCGTCGGCGAGCGTGACGAGATGGTGCCGGTCGGCGCGCGCCCACTCGAGGGCGTGCTCGATGCGCCGCTCGCGCTCGGGGTCCCGCGCGCGCAGGACGGCCGCGAGACGGCTGCCGGCCACCTCGTCGAGCAGCCCGCCGCCGGACTCGAAGATCGCATGCGGCAGGCCGAACTGCTCGAGCAGCGCGCGGGCGCCGACCGGCCCGACGCCGGGGGTAAGCGCCAGGCGAAGCCAGTGCTCGAGGTCGTGTGCGTCGTCCGGCGCGAGAGACACGTCCCGCCCTCCCCGAGGGGGCTCAGGGATTGGTGACCGTCGCCCCGACGGAGATCGGCATCGACGCGGCGACGATCAGGCCGTAGGCGACCCGGTCGAAGACGCGGAACACCAGCAGCTGCCCGATCGGCTCGTTGGGCAGCCGCACCTGTTGCTTGGTGTCCCGGTCGAGCACCATGCGGCCGGTGCTCTGGACCTGCAGCACGTGGCCGACCTCCAGGCCCTGCTGCTGGCCGAGCGACAGGCCCACGACGCTGAACTTCCCGACCTGATCGACGCCCCGGTAGACCGACACGATGCGGCCGTCGATCGGCCCCGCCGGCGGACGCGGCGCGACCGTGGGGATCTGGGCGCGGGTCGCGGGCATCAGCCGGTCGCCCTCGCCGATCTCCTCGGAGTTGGACTGGATGCGGAAGGTCGCCGGATCGCCCGGGCGGATCATCTCGGCCGCGCCGACGTACAGCGTCTCCCAGCCGATCGGCTGGCGGGTGCTCGGGTCGATCAGGGGCTTGGCGGGACGGTAGACGTGCCAGTCCTTCACCGTCTCGTCGGTGACGCCGCGCGCATAGGCGAGGTCGCCCCGGCTCAGGTAGACGCGGCCGTCCTGGGTGGCGATGACCCGCGGATGCGACTTCAGTCCCTGTTCCTCGACGATCATCGGCCGGTTCAGGAAGACCTGGATCGCGGCCAGGTTCATCGTCGGGATGGCGTTGCGGTCCAGCGGCGCGGAGCGGACCATCGGCTCGGCCCGCTGCGTGGCCTCGCCACCGGCCGAGGCCAGGCCGTCCACCGACCGGCCCAGCCGCAGACGGGGCTCTGCGCCCGAGCGGTCCAGGTAGACGATGTCGCCGGGGTAGATCAGATGCGGATTGGCGATCTGCTCGCGGTTCAGCTGCCAGATCTCGGGCCAGCGCCAGGGGGTCTTGAGGAACTTGCCGGAGATGTCCCAGAGGGTGTCGCCGCGCACGACGACATGCCTGTCGGGCGCATTGGGCGCGAGCTCCAGCGGCCCGGTCGCGCTCTGCGCGAAGGCGGATCCGGCCAGCAGCCAGGCGGCGCAGCCGAGGAGCCGCGTGATAGACTTTTTGAGCATGTTCGCGCTGCCTGATCAACCTGCGTGGTGCGTGCCCGAGCCCGTGCCGGAGGGAGGAGGTCTCTCCCGCCGGTCGGTCCGGTCGGCTTCGGGGTCATCGGCCGGCACTTGAATCGTGCCGGTTCCGCCCCGAATTCCCTCGATGGTACGTCGATTCAAAAACGGTTTCGCGCACCCGAGTTCGAACGGTAGGTCTAGTCCGATGGCCGTGCTTGACATCCTCCGCTATCCCGACGCGCGCCTGCACAAGGTGGCGAGCCCCGTCGCGTCCGTCGACGACCGCATCAGACGCCTGGTCCAGGACATGGCAGACACCATGTACGCCGCGCCCGGCATCGGACTGGCCGCGACGCAGGTCGACATCCACGAGCGCGTGATCGTCATCGACACGTCCGAGGACAAGAACGACCTGCTCGTCCTGATCAACCCCGAGATCGTCGCGAGCGGGGGCGAGAAGAAGACCTACGAGGAAGGCTGCCTGTCGGTGCCCGGCATCTACGACGACGTCGCGCGTCCCGGGCAGATCACCGTGCGCGCGCTGAACGTGCGCGGCGAGACCTTCGAGCTCGAGGCCGAGGGGCTGCTCGCGGTCTGCATCCAGCACGAGATGGACCACCTCCAGGGCAAGGTGTTCGTGCAGTACCTGTCGCGCCTGAAGCAGAGCCGCATCAAGAGCAAGATGGCCAAGCTCGACCGGCAGGCGGCCTGAGCACCGTCCCGCCCCGCCCCGGCCACGGGCGGCGCCCCACCCGCCCGTCCTCGACGATGAACCTGGTCTTCGCCGGCACGCCGGTGTTCGCGCAGCGTGCGCTCGCGGCGCTGGTCGAGGCCGGCCACGAGATCGCGCTCGTGCTGACGCGGCCCGACAAGCCGGCGCAGCGCGGCCAGCAGCTGCTCGCGAGCCCGGTCAAGCAGTGGGCGCTCGAGCATGGCCTGCCGCTCTGGCAGCCCGCGACCCTGCGCGACCCCCAGACCTGGGAGCGGCTGCGCGCGGCGGGTGCCGACGCGATGGTGGTCGCCGCCTACGGCCTGATCCTGCCGGCCGAGGTGCTCGCGATCCCCCCGCTGGGCTGCCTGAACATCCACGCCTCGCTGCTGCCCCGCTGGCGGGGCGCGGCGCCGATCCAGCGTGCGGTGCAGGCGGGCGATGCGACCACGGGCATCACGATCATGCAGATGGACGTGGGC
>JBIIPQ010000033.1:0-21533 GCA_044342535.1 Burkholderiaceae bacterium | reverse complement strand
GACGTTTCTTCTCCTTTTGGGGGTTCCCCCGCCCCCCCCCAGGCCGCCGCCGCCGCCGCCGCCGACCGAGGTGCTGATGGACGAACGTTTCGACTGCTGGACCGAAAGCAGATTCAGGTCGACCGGCGAGTTGTCCTGAACGAGTGCTTCGATGAGGGCATCGAGCGGGGGCTTCCCGTTACCGCCGCGATCCGGCTCGGCACTTCCCGACTCGAGGATCGCCTTTGCCAAGTGGGCAGCCGAGGCGCGCACCTGCACGTCGTTGTTCTCGTAATTGTTGCCGACGGGACCGTGCTGACGCTCGACCCTGAAGATCAGCCCGTCGCTGTTCTTGCAGCGTCGTTCGCCGCCAACCTCGCCCGTGAAGCCGCCACCGATCGTAGCGGTACCGTGGTGCGCGAGAGGTACAGCGACGCGTACAGCCCCACGGTTCGAGGTCTCGTTTCCGAGGAAAATCTCCGCGCCGTGCGTCGCCGCCCCCAACCGCATCTGCTGGGCGCTGCTGAATGCGCCTCCGAGCGTTACGCCAAGGCTTGAAAAGACGTGGGGGACCCAACTATCGCCGTCGGAGGTCTGCGGCGCACCGTCCGGCGCGGGCGCTGCGGGCAGGGGCAGGGACGGGGCCGGGGGGCAGTCGGACCCCGACGCCGGTAGGTCAGCGATCCTGACGAAGTTCGGCACGACGCGCGCGAACGGCTCCAGCGTCCGGCCCACCGCGAGCTGGAGGTGATTGCCGAAATAGGCATCGGACAGGAAGGCACAGATCGCGTCGATGATCTCCTGCTTGCCGCTGGGCCGTCGGCCGCCCGTCGCCTCGATCGCCCTGCTCAGCGGATCGCACGCCTCTAGGGCTTCGCGGACACTTACGTCGCCGTTGGAGGCTAGCTTTCTGGCCAACTTCATGACCTCGAGCAGACCGACCGCATTCTGCCCATCGATCGTCTTGTCGAGGATCGCGTCGCTCTCCGGGCCGGTCACCCGCGCGCTGATGAGACGGTCGCGGATCGTGTGCCTGATCTCGCGAGGCAAGACGCCGCCGAGCGCCTGCTTGCCGCTGAGAGCTGCCTCATTCGCGCCGGAGTCCTTCATGCGCACGACCTGCTCGAGCATGCAGACATCCCGCACCAGGGTCGCCAAGAGGGACCCGATGTCCGGTTTGACGTCCAGCAGACCGCGCCGCGGCCCCCGCAGTCGCTCCAAGCCGGTGCACAGGGCTTCGACAGCCTGCGTGACGACGCTATCGGCATGCTCACTCAGCGCAGCGCCGAGGGCCTGCAGTGTTCCTGCATGCGGCGAGGACGAGCCGCCGAAGCCTGCCGGTTTCAGCGCCGCGTCGATGTCCTTGATGACTTCCGTCCAGTTGTGATGGGTCACGCCGAGCAGGCCGTGCTTGGCAACAGGTTGCAGCAGGCCGCCTGGCTCTGCGTGGATGCCCTGTGCGAAGGTCTCGAACGCCTTGCGCGCCTCGTCCAGCGGCGAGCCCGACGCCTCGCTGCGGAATCCGCAGTCCCAGTAGAAGTGGTCGCGTTGCACGTCCGGGGGCGGCGTGCCGGGCGGTTTACCGGAATTCCTCAGCGCGTCGAGGCTGGAATCGCGCACGCGCGTCACGAAACCGTCATTCTCGTTGCTTGCGGTATCGGCCAGTGCGCGCGCCTGCAGATACCGCCTCAGGTGCCCGACATCGGAGTTGCCGGTTCCGGCAGCGTCGGCTTGGAGGTCTTTGATCACGGCGGTGGCGATCCGGCGAAAGCAGGGCGCGTCGACGCACAACTTCAGCGCGTCGAGCAGCACGGTGGCGACTGCGCCCTGGCTGGTTCCCGCCGCGCCCGCTTCAGCGGCGGCCGCAGCGCAGAATTCGCTGCGGTCGATGCGGATCGCGCCGCGGCCCACCAGACCGCCGAGCAAATCGCCCTTGGAGTTCGGTACCCGAAGCAGCGCGACCCCGAGCGTGAGCCGTTCGACGGGATCCAGGGCGAGCCACACCACCTGATCGGCCAACGCCTCGACCCTTTTCTGCTGCTCCTCGGTGAACTCGCCGCCTACCGCCTGTTTGAGCGCGCAAACGAGCCCCTTGCTGCGTCGATTGCGCTCGGCCTTCTCCGCCTCTGGCTTGAGCTCGCCATACGGCCGGTCGGCTTCTGCGAGCAGAACACCCAGCGCGGACTGCGGTTCGGGACGACACGTCGGCACCGCCAGCCCGTTCCCGACGAACACCTTGCCGGCCACGTTCTCGATCCGATCTTGCGGCAGCGGTTGGCTCGAGCGTGGGCTGCAGCCGCGCCGTTCGCCGTCGACGAAAGCGGGTTCCGGCGGCACTGCCAGCGATGGCTGAACCGGGGCGGGCCGCCCTGCGTGCCTGATCCCGTAGACGGGTGTCTGCACCTCCCGCTGCTGAGGCCGCGAAACGAAGTTGCCCACGCTCGATCCCTTTTGTTGTACGTGCGTGCCCCGCGTCGGGCGCTCGCACTCGCCAGTCGACCTACACCCGCCTGTGCCCCTGGAAGACGACCTTCGAGGAATCGATCCCGGCGAGCTTCCAGCCCCCGAACTCGTCGCCGACGAACAGCCGCTTGTCCGCGCCGATCGTGACGCTCGCAGACGGGCCGCTCATGACCGAGTCGACCTTGAACGGCAGCAGCTCCGCCTGCGACATCACGCAGCAGGCGCTGGAGCGAGGCCCTCGCTTCCTCGAGCATCGCCTGCCGGTCGCGGTCATCGTGACTGCCGGCAAGCCGGCTGCCCTCGGCTCCGCGCGGCCCCACACGCTCCTCGTGAGCGCGATGTCGGTGAGTCGCCGCGTCCAGCCTCCCGGCCCCGGGCCGGGCACCGTCGGTACGAGCGGCTCGATGCCGGGCCGGACCAGCGCGGACGAACGTCCGGCGGCCGACGATCCGCCGGCGAACACCCGACCCCGTCTCGTCGACCGGGTCGCGTACCGAGGCGACGGCACCCGTCTGGGCCACTGCGCTGATCGGTCACGGACGATCGGCCATCGCTCCCCCACCAGAAACGCCCGGCGCTCGCGCACGCGTTTCGACACCCGGCGCAGCTCCCCGCGCGCACTTCGGCAGCCATCGCCCACCGGATGGAGCCAGATCAGATCGCCATGCCGCAGCAGCACGCACTCGCGCGCCGCGATCCCGAGGTCGAGCAGCACGACGTCGCAATCGTCACCGGCGCCGATCGACGTGCGCCCCTCGATGACCGGGAGGGCCACGCCACGGTGCAACCCGTTCAACACCCTCAGCTCGAGCATCGCAGTTTCTCCGAGCGTATCGCGGGTGAGTGGTCGTCAAGACAGCGGAGGTTCCGCGGCGCCTGGCGGCAGCGTCGGCGTCGGGCCACTGCGCGTCGTCGATGGCCTGCATCCCGGCGATGAACCGGTACAGCAGCGCGACGGGACCGTACATGCCGCGGGGGATCGGCCGCCCTTCCTTGCCGATCAGGTAGAGCGAACGCGCGAGCCAGACAAAAAACGCACCACTGTCGACTGGAACCTGAGGACCAGACGTCACATCGGGCCGCTCTGGCGCCACCATGCGAGCTTCGACAGTCCGCCATTCGGCGGGACGATCGACCGCAGCGTGCTCGAATCCTCGAGCGACGCCGCAGACTGGGTGGACACGCTGTTCTCCGCCTACGAGGTGCTCATCCCCGCTCTCGTCCCGGACGTACCGCTCGATCCGTCGAAGGTACCCGTGGCGCTCGCGCGTGTGGCCGTTTTCGCCGCACGGCCTTCCGTCGTTGCGTCAGCCGACCCGGGCCGGGTCAACGCGGTGCTGGGTGCATTCACGGGCGGCGCGCACGCCGCAGTCGGCCTGGAGCGGCTGTTCCTTCGCCGCGATGATGTCCCAGTCGGTGTCTATTGCGCGGCAGCTCCACGGGCGCCTCGTCCTTCGCGTCACCGCCGACCTGTCACCGCCCGGCGGGGTTCGGGACCTGCAGGCCGTCGCCGAACGCGCAGCGATCATCGATGCCAGCTGGCCCGATTCGAGTGCAGGGCATGTCGGCCTGCTGGTGCAATCGCGGGCCATGCTTCACACGACGATCGTCGACCCGCTATACGGTGGGCACGACGACCCGGGCCGGGCCATCGACGACGCCGTCGCGACGACGTGGATTGGACGCGCGACGTTCTCCGATGCAGCCGATCTGCTCGGGTTCGCCAGTCGGCTCGCCTGACATGCAGGAGAGGGATGAACATTCGACGATTCCCTCCGCCGACTGTCCCCGAGTCATGGCCGCCGCAACTGCCGTCCGAGCGTCCAGGTGCTTCCCCACGGATCGCCACGGAGTTCCCGACCCCCGAGCCCCCCGGAGATCAGGCGCGCCTGAGCATGGAATGTCGGGGGGCCGTCATTCCATCTCGCACGGCGGGCGGCATCAGATTGAGCGAACGCGCTGCCGCCACTGCTTGTAGGCGATTACCCACCTCGAGCTTCGCATACACACTCGACAGGTGGGTCTTGACGGTCTCGGACGACACCCCGAGTTCGCGCGCGACCAGCTTGTTCGACAGGCCGCGGCTCACCAGTTCGAGAACCTGTGTCTCGCGGCCGGTCAGCGGACTGGCTCGGGCGGCACGAAGCACATGACTGACATCGTAACCTTCCGCGAGCCGCTCGATGAACCGGTCGACCACCGCATCGCAGTCGGGGCGTCCGCGCAATCGCCCGATCAGACGCAGCGCATGCGGGCCGTGGTCGAGAACGCCCCGGCTCGACCCGGCTCGTCCGGCCAGCCGCAGGACATCGACCGTCACATCGTCGGCCGCGCTGACATCACCCGCGATATCGCAGGCATGGGCGAGCGCGATGCCGATCCGGATGCTTCTGAGAACATTCCCGAACGCAGTTTCGGCATGCCATAACGACTCGAGCAGCGTCCTGGCGCTCACCCCTTCGCCGCCGTGGAGCAACAGCAAACCGGCTGCCCACACTCGATGCACAGCCAATTCGCTCTTGAGCCGCCTCGGCGCCAGCGATTCGCCTCCTGCCAACTGTTCGATCCGCTCCAAGCACGCCTGCGCCTCGTCGAAACGTTCGTCCTGCGCCAACCAATCGACTTGCTGCAGCAGCATCGCCGTCACGAGTCGGTCCCAGCCTCTGGCCCGGCCAAGTCCCTCGGCGTGCTCCAGGTGGCGAAATGCAGTCTGGCCGGAGGGGTCCTCGATACGGGCAATCCGCGCCAAACAGAGGTACGTGTAGCCGACACCGTGCAGCATCACGCCGTTGTCGATCAGGTCTAGCCACGGGGTCAGGACCTCCCTCGCTTCGAAGACGTCGCCACGCTCGTACAGGATCGTCGCCTTGATCGGGATCGGCAAGACGGTCTGCATGCCGACTGCACCTCGCGCCCACGCAGCCGACTGCAGTGCGCGATGCACATGACTCTCGGCGATGTCGAGGCGCCCGCGCTCGAGCTCCGCACTACCGAGCAGCATCTCGCGATAGACCTCGGTGAAGACATCTCGCAGGTCGTCTTCACTGCCGGCTGACTGCCACGGCTGCGCATACATGGAGACCCAGTCGCCGGCATGCCAGGACAGCCACCGGCGGGTACTGCTTGCGGAATTTGCCGCCCACCTGTCGACGGACTGCGCTCCGTCCCATGCACCCAGGCAGCGAACGACCTCCCGCTCATCGTCCTGCAGGGCGGACTTCACGACCCTCACGACCAGCGCGTGATTACGGATCCGCGAGCGGTGCTCAGCGTCTGGGTGCTCGCCGGCACGAAGCTCCAGGAGTCGCAGTTCGTGTTCCGCCTCATCGAACCGCATCGCGAGCGCGTACGCCCACGCCAAGGCGAGCTGGACACCTGCTCGGTCGCGCAGCATCGCCGGAGGGAGCTGACGCGCCCACGCCATGAGCGTGAGCAGGTCTCCTTTTTGGACCAGCTCCAACGCACACCGCGAAACCCATTCGCCGACGGTCTCGAGATCACCCGCCGCGATGCCATGCCGCACGGCCTCGATCCATCGGGAGCGACTTGCGAACCACCTCGACGCGCGCTGATGAAGCGGCGGCACTTTCACCCCAAGCCTCGTGGTCAGCGTGCCCGTCAAGTAGGATCTCAGCAATGCATGGTGCCTGAGCCACCGCCCCTCGGAATCGATCGCCTCTACGAGCAGGCCGCTGTGGCGCAGCTGCTCGAAAAAGCCTGCGGCACGGTCGTCGGCGCTCACCGCGGCGCACAACTCGACGTTGAAGCAGTCGAGAATGGACGTGGCGGCCAGGAATGACTGCAACGACTCGGGGAGACCCGCCACGGTGACTTCCAGCAGCCGCTCCATCGTGCGCGACATCACTTCCGCCGATCGACCATTCGAGGCATCGGGCAGCACAGCGAACGCGCTGTCCAGGCTCGCGATACTCACCGCTGCCGGCCAACCCTCCGTCCTGTTGAGCAGTTGCCGTGGGGAAATCTTCCTCTGTCCGTTGGATGGCAGCGAGGCGACGAGAGCGGTGACCTCCTCTTCATCGAACCTCAGATCTGCAGCGCCGAGCTCAAGCACTTCGCCTCGTGAATGCAGCGCTGCGAGATTCAATGGAACGGCGCCCCTGGACGTGACGACAAGCCGAAACCGCGGCGGTGCGTGAACCATCACGAGGCTCAGGAAGTCATGTATGCCCGGATCCCCGATCTTGTGGTAATCATCGAGAAAAAGGATCAATTGTCCAGGGTAGCGCTGCAGGCTGTTGACCACGATCGGCGCGATCACCCTCGGCGCTGCAACGCCTTGACCAATCAGCAGGTTGATCGCTTGCTCGGCCAAGTCGGGCACCGCCTCGCTCAGTGTCAAGCACAGGTACAGCATGAATCGGCCGGGCTCGTCATCATCACGGTCGATCTGCAGCCAGGCACACGGCCAGCCTAGGGACTGGCACTCGCTACGCCACGCCGACGCGGTCGTGGACTTACCGAATCCGGCAGGGGCGACCATCGTGAACATACGGGCTCCGCGTGCGAGTTGCTGTTCTATCTTGAGCCGCGGTCGACCAATGACATTCGCAAGGCGATGAGCCGGCTCGAGCTTGGAGCCTACCAACGGCAAGTCGATCAGGTCGCTCATCGCGCCACCCACTGGCACGACTGCGTTGGCGCGATGAGGAGACGGTGTCTAGCCCAGATCTCGACCGACGGGTCTCCCGAAAGGCCCCCCGACGAGTGTCCGCAATACTCCGCCAGAGTAGCTGCAGACTGCCCGGGGCCGATGCATGATCGAGGCTCACGACCGGTGGCTGCACGCAAGAAAGAGCACGAACAGATCAGATCAAGGGGCATTTTCTTCACGCCATTTTCAGTGCATCGGATGTGGCGTCATCAAGCGGCATCGCGGTGTCGGTGCCGGGTTCGTGCCTCGCTTCAGGTCCGGCGCAGATCGAGCCCGTGCGACGAAGGTTGAATGCGGGCAAGGTGCCTTCATCCCGATGATTGATCGACCGGCAAATCCACACGACTAAGTGGGAGACGAGCGGCCCACAGTCCCCGACGACAGGCCCAGCGCCTGTCGTGTTGAAACTTGATTCAGGCACGGCCCTGGACCGTCGCAGATGGGCCCACCACGACATCCCTGCGGTCGCTTCGATCACTGTGCCGCGAGACGCCGAGGCCGAGGCCGCCGCCGCGATTCGACGAATGCGTCGTGCTCATCAGCAGTCGTCGGTCGCTCCCGCTGGGCTCCCGAAGCAGTCCGGCGCCGACACGCACGGTGGTCCGTCAGCGGCGCGGCTGGAGCGAACACGGCTTGCACGACTTGCCGCGCAGAGCGACCCGAAGGTGCTACTGACCGGGGAGACCGGGACCGGCAAGAACACGCTCGCGAAGCAGATCCATGCGGGGTCGGGACGGGCCGGACCGTTCGTATCGATCAATTGTGCCGTGCTGGCCGGTGCATCGATCGAAAGCGAGCGCTACATGGCGCTGCCGAGCCACGCCTGGTCTGGCTCGTGCATGGTCCCGGCATCGTCGGACACGGCGTCAACCGGCGCGTCTGATCAGTTCGACGCCGACCTGAACGAGACCATCCGACGCGATCGCCTCGCTTCCGTCTGCCTCGGTCCTCAGTGCTGGAGGATCTTGGAGAGAAATTCCTTCGCCCTGGGTGAGCGAGCGTCGATGTCCCCAAAGAATGCAGCGGTCGCAGAGTCCTCGACGATGCGCCCCTGGTCCATGAACACGACTCGGCTGCTGACCTTGCGGGCGAAGCCCATCTCGTGCGTGACGCACATCATCGTCATGCCGTCTCGCGCGAGTTGCACCATCACGTCCAGCACTTCCCCGACCATCTCCGGATCGAGGGCGGACGTCGGCTCGTCGAACAGCATCACGATCGGATCCATGCTCAGCGCGCGCGCAATCGCCACTCGCTGCTGCTGCCCGCCCGAGAGTTGGCCGGGGTACTTGTCCTGATGCGCGGACAGCCCGACCCTGTCGAGCATCTTCAGCCCCCGAACGCGAGCCTCATCCTTGCTCCGACCCAGGACCTTGATCTGCGCGATCGTCAGGTTCTCGACGACAGAAAGATGCGGGAAGAGTTCGAAATGCTGGAACACCATTCCGACGCGACTCCGTAGCTTGGGCAGGTTTGTCGCAGGGGCGCCCACGCTCGTACCGTCGACCACGATCTCACCCTTCTGGAACGGCTCAAGCGCATTCACGGTCTTGATGAGCGTGGACTTCCCAGATCCCGACGGGCCGCAGACGACGACCACCTCGCCCTGTTCCACACGGGTGGAGCACTCCGAAAGCACCTGGAAGCTTCCGTACCATTTGCTGACGTTTCGAATCTCGATCACGCGAGGCTCCTCACCGGACGATTGCGACCTTGGCCTGCAGCCGCTTGACGAGCAGCGACAGACCGAAGCAGATGACGAAGTAGACGACGGCTGCGAGCAGATAGACCTCAATCGGGCGATTGAAGTTCCGGCCGGCGACCTCGAACCCCTTCAGCAGATCGTAGGCACCGATGACATAAACCAGCGAGGTGTCCTGGAACAGGATGATCGTCTGCGTCAGGAGTACGGGAATCATGTTTCGGAACGCCTGGGGCAGCACGATGAACCGCATCGTCTGGCGATAGTTCATGCCGGTCGCGTAACTGGCCGCCGCCTGCCCGGGCGGCACGCTCAGGATCCCGGCACGCATGATCTCCGAGTAGTAGGCCGCCTCGAACAGCGTGAACGTCACCACTGCGGAGATTTCCGCACCGAGCGGCCGACCGGACAGCAACGGGATGAGGAGGAAGAACCAGAGGATGACCATCACGAGCGGGATGCTGCGCATCGCATTCACGTAGCCGGCAGCCGGCAGCGCCAGCCACGGGCGGCCGGACAGCCTCATCATGGCGAGCAGCGTGCCGAACACGATGCCCCCGACCATCGCGACAGCGGTCAGCTGCAACGAGAACAGCAGGCCCTTCAGGACGAAGTTCGAGATGAGGGCGCCGTCGATGAACGAGAAATCGAGTGTCATCGCGTCCGCCCCTCAGCCTGCGTGCCGCTCATGCCGGGCACCCGCAGCCGACGTTCGATGACCGCTGCCACGCGGTTCACTGCAAACGCGGAGACGAAGTAGGCGGCAGTGACTGCAAGGTAGATCTCGACGCCTCGTGAGGTCTCTTCCTGCGCCTGCATCGCGAACATGGTCAGCTCGGGAATGCTCACCGCGAATGCGATCGAGGAGTTCTTGACGATGTTCATCGACTCGCTGGTGAGCGGGGGAATGACGATCCGCAAGGCCATCGGCAGCAGCACGTGATGGTAGGTCTGCACCTGCGTGAGCCCGAGCGCCAGCGCCGCGTTCCGCTGGCCGCGAGGGAGACTCTCGATGCCGGCCCGGATCTGCTCGGATACACGGGCGCTGGTATAGAGCGCGAGCGCCAGCACGACGAGCCAGAAGCTCGAGACCCGCTGGAACGACGGCAGGATCGCCGGCACCACGTGATACCAAACGAATACCTGGACGAGCAGCGGCACATTCCGGAACAGCTCTGTCCAAGCGTCGCCCGCGACGCGCAGCGCCTTCACTGGTGTGGTGCGAGCCACGCCCACCAGGACGCCGAGCGCAAGCGCGAGGACAAGGGCCGCCCCCGAAACGGCGAGCGTCCAGCTCCAGGCCGATAGCAACCACTGTCCATAGGTGTCCTTACCGGAGTACGTCCGGAGGAAGACTCCCCAATCCCACTGCTGGTTCACGTCCCTTACCTCTCGCAACTCGCAACGATCTGTCGGCCGGCAGGATTCAACCGCGTTTCGGCAGCCCGCCCGGCTGCGTCAGCCGCTCGGGCACGATCAAGGCGGCGGCGTCGGTCTGCGACATCACGCCAAGCGCCTCGGCAGCCGCGGCAATCGTCGTGCCATTGGCCAGCGCGTGCTTGGCAATGAGTGCGGCGTTCTCGTACCCGATCAGCGGGTTCAAGGCGGTCACCACAGTGACCGACTCCTCGACTCTGCGCTTGAGTACCGCGTGGTTCGCACGAATGCCCTGCACGCAGTTGCGGGCGAGCGTCTCGCATGCACGCGACAGGTGCTCGATGCTCTGGTGCAGCGACCAACCGATGATCGGCTCGAAGGCGTTCAGCTGCAGCTGCCCAGCTTCGCTCGCCATCGTGATGGTAACGTCGTTGCCGATCACTTGGAACGCCACCTGGTTGACGACTTCCGGGATGACCGGATTGACCTTCCCGGGCATGATCGACGATCCCGCCTGGCGCGCAGGCAGCAGGATGTCGCCGAAGCCCGCCTGAGGCCCGGAGGACAGCAGACGCAGATCGTTGCAGGTCTTGCTGAGCTTGCAGGCGACCCGCTTCAGCACGCCCGACAGCTGCACGAACGCACCCGTGTCCTGCGTCGCCTCGACAAGGTTCGGCGACTGGATCAGTTCCATGCCGGCCCGCTCGGCGAGGATGGACACCACCGTGTCGGCGTAGCCGGCCGGCGCGTTGATGCCGGTGCCGATCGCGGTGGCGCCGAGATTGACTTCCGCGATCAGCCACCTCGCCTCGCGAAGTCGCGCCTCGTCTTCCCCGATCATCACGGCAAACGCCGAGAACTCCTGACCGAGTGTCATCGGAACGGCATCCTGGAGCTGCGTGCGCCCGATCTTCAGCACATCCTTGAACTCGAGCGCCTTCTCCTCGAACGACTGCCGAAGCAGAGCCATCGAGCCCAGCAGCTTGCCGATCGCTAGGTGGCTCGCGATTCGCAGGGCTGTCGGATAGACATCGTTGGTGCTCTGCGACGCATTGACATGGTCGTTCGGATGGAGCTTGTCGTAGCTGCCTCGCGGGTGACCCAGGCGCTCGAGCGCACGGTTTGCGATGACCTCGTTGGCGTTCATGTTGGTGCTGGTGCCAGCCCCGCCCTGGATGACGTCCACCACGAACTGATCATGCAGCCGCCCGGCCACGATGTCGTCGCAGGCAGCGCAGATCGCCTCCGCCCGCTCGGCATCCAGGACGCCGAGCCGTTGATTCGTGATGGCCGCAGCCTGCTTCACCCAGGCGAGTGCAACGACGAGTTCGGACCAGCCGCCTATCGCGCAGCCGCTGATCGGGAAGTTCTGCAACGCACGCGCGGAGTGGATACCCCAATAGGCGTCCGCTGGAATCTCGAGCGATCCGAGAAAGTCGGCTTCCGTTCGCGCTGCTTGCATGGAGGGGCACCATTATCCAAGAGGGCTTAGCACTGCCGGACCGATCCGAGCGGGTCGGTCCGGGCAGTGAACCGTGTGCGTCAGACTGTGGCGGCTTCCCGTCGGGACAGCGACCAGGCGACAGCCCGCCGCGCCAGCGCAGCCGTCGCATCGATGGTGGGAACCTCGGTCGATCCCGCGTCGAAGACGAGCGGGATCTCGGTGCACCCCAGCAGCACCACGACAGCGCCACGCGACTGGAGCGCCCGGGCGGCGTCGTGCAGCAGGGCTCGCCCGCGGCCCATGTCGCCCGCCTTGATCGCGTCGACGCCCGGCATTACCAGACCCAGCATTTCGCCAGCCGTGGGCATCACCCAGTGCAGCCGGCGGTGCACTGGCGACTGCGAGGCCCGGTTCAGATACAGCCCCGATGCGAGAGTCGCATCGGTCGACAGCAAGCCGATCCGGCACGGTGCACCGAAGGCGGCAGCCACCTCATCCAACGCGGCATCGACCAGGTGCAGCATCGGAACACGCAACTCGGCCTGAAGGTCGTCGAACCAAAGGTGCGCGGTGTTGCATGGCACCACCACCAACTCGGCACCCGCCGCCACGAGGCGGCGACCGCTGTCGACCATCGCCGCGACCGGCGACTCGCCCTCGCCTCGGTAGGCGGCCGTCCGGTCGGGGACTTGCGGTATCGAGCTGACCAGGACCGGGACGTGCTCCTGGTCAATGCGCGCAGGCGTCAGCTCGATCAACTTGCGAAGGAAGTCGACGGTTGCGAGGGGCCCCATGCCACCGAGCACACCCACAACCCCTTCGACGTTCACGCCCTTCGACCCCGAGGCCGCCACGTCGCTGACCGTGGTGCCGCCGACTTCCGTCATACCGCCGGTTTGTCCGACAGCGCCTTGATGTTGTCTTGCAGCTCCTTGCTCATCGGCGCGCCGAGATTGGTGCCGCGCGGCGGAATCGCCGATTCGAACCACTTCTTGTACAGCGTGACGAATTCGCCGGATCGCATCAGGTCGGCAACGGTATCGTCCACGAGCTTCTTGAACGCGGGATCGTCCCGGCGGAGCATGATCGAGTACGGCTCGACCTGGACCGATTCGCCCACCACCGCCCACTCGGCCGGGTTCTGTGCATTCGCACGCAACCCGAACAGCAGGATGTCATCCATTCCGAATGCATCCGCTCGACCCTGTTGCACGACCAGCATCGATTCCGCATGGTCCTTCGCTCCGATCAGCTCGAATCCGAGGCCGCGATCCGCATTCAGCGCCCGAAGCACTTGGAAGTTGGTGGTTCCGGTCGTTGACACCACCCGCTTTCCCTTGAGGTCGGCGAACGTCTTGATGGGTGAACCGCCCTTCACGAGCAGTCGTGTTCCTGTGTAGAAATAATTGATGGAGAAAGCGACCTGCTTGCCGCGTTCGCTGTTGTTCGTCGTCGAACCGCACTCGATGTCGATCGTGCCGCTCTGCAGCAGTGGGATTCGATTCTGGGAAGTGACCGCCTGGGTCGCCACCTTGAGATCGGCTCGCCCAGTCTCCTGCTTGACCCGCTCGACGATCCGCCCGCAGACTTCCCAGCCGAAGCCCGTGGGCTTGCCGTCGCTGCCCAGGTACGAGAATGGAATCGAGGACTCCCGGTAGGCGACCGTGATCGACCCGCTGGACTTCACCTTGTCGAGGGTACCGGCTTGCTGCGCGATCGAGACAGCGGGCAGCGCTGCGAGTGCGACAACCACAGCAGCGGACAGGCGATGGATCATGGGTCTGGCCTCTTTCATCGGTTAAGGAACACGCCCGAGCGTGAGAGCAGCAGATGGTAGCGATGGTTTCGACGATGCACCCATCGGATTCCAGCCGCAGCCATAACAACAACTAATACCCATCCCCCGGGAAAGCGCAGGCGTTCCATGCGGCTCAAGCACATCGAGGTCTTCAATGCCGTGATGCTCACCGGCAGCGTCTCGGGTGCGGCGAAGATCCTGCACGTGACTCAGCCGGCAGTGACGCAGGCCCTTCGCCACGCGGAACTGCAGCTCGGTTACATGCTGTTCACGCGGCAGCGAAACGGACTGGTTCCGACCCGTGAGGGCCTCGCGCTCTATCCCGAGGTGCAGCAACTCATGGTGATGCTCGAGTCAGTCAGGCGGGCGGCCGCTGCACTGAAGAGCTCCGCCGACACGCCGCTGCGGATCCTGGTCGTGCCGTCGCTCGCGGTTCGGGCGCTGCCCGATGCGCTGCGGATTTTCCGCGTCCGCCATCCGAAGACGCCGGTAACCATCCGGACCCTGCACTCGGCCGAGATAGCGCGTGCAATGGCGCTGCGCGAAGCGGACGTCGGAATCGTCTACGGAAGCCCGCCGAATTCGGCATTGCACGAAGAGCATATCGCTACGGGTCGCCTGGTCTGTGTGTCCGCGACGACCGGCAGCGCGGTCGATCGCGAGCCGATCGAATTCGAGAAGGTGTTCGCCAAGCCCTTCATCCGCATCGACGAGAGCGATCCTCTGGGAGCGATGCTCGCGGATCAATGGGCACGGCTGGGGGCCGCTCCGGCCGCTGGCATCACCGTGCAGACCTACCATGTGGCGCTGGTGCTGGCCGAGGAGGGCTTCGGTACGGCCATCATCGATTCGTTCACGGCGAACTCCTCGCGAAATCCAAACCTCACGACACGCACGCTGTTGCCCGAGTTGCCGGTGACGCTGCGCGCCCTGCTGCCGGGCGGGGTGCGCTCGCCGCGGCCCGTTTCGGACTTCACGGAAGCCTTCGCGAAGGTCACCAACGCGTTGCGCTGAGCGCGCGACTCGACGGGGCCGCTACATCGTCCGGTGCGCCAACGCCGGCAGCTGGGCCCGGACTTCGGCGATCCGCTCGGCCGACAGCGTGCCGGCCACGACCCCCTCGCCCTCGGGCAGGCACGCCAGCACCTCGCCCCAGGGGTCGATCAGCATCGTGTGCCCCCAGGTGCGCCGACCGTTCTCGTGGCTGCCGCCCTGCGCGGGCGCCAACACGTAGCACTGGTTCTCGATGGCCCGCGCCCGCAGCAGCACCTCCCAGTGCGCCTGGCCGGTGGGATAGGTGAACGCCGAGGGCACGACGATCAGGTCGACGGTGCCCAGCGCCCGGTAGAACTCCGGGAACCGCAGATCGTAGCAGACCGACAGGCCGACGCGCCAGGGCGCGCCGTCGGGGCCGGCGAGGTCGGCGACCGTCGGCGTGCTGCCAGGCTGGATGGTCGCCGACTCGTCGAAGCGCAGGCCGTCGCGCTTCAGGCCGAACAGGTGCACCTTGTCGTAGCGCGCCGAGGTCGTGCCGTCGGGGCGCAGCACCAGGCAGGCGTTGCGGATGCGGCGCGGCTCGCTGGAGGCGATCGGCACGGTACCGCCGACCAGCCACACGCCGGCCTCGCGGGCGATCTCGGCGAGCGCCTGCTGGATCGGACCCTCGCCCGCCGGCTCCTTAGCGTCGACCTTGTCGGTGTCCTTGCGGCCGAGCAGGCAGAAGAACTCGGGCAGCACGACCAGGGTCGCGCCGCCGTCGGCGGCGTCGCGCACCAGGCGCCGCGCGGTCTCGAGGTTGGGGCCGACCGAGGCGGCCGACACCATCTGGATGGCCGCGATCGCGAGCTTCGCCGTCATGTCCGGGTCCTGGGGGAGGGGGAACGTGGGGAGCACCGAGGGTAGCATCCGCGACCGCGCGTCCCGGGCCGACGACCGGTGGTTCGGAGCGGCGATCGAGATCGGCGCAGGCACCGGTGCGGGCGGGACCGGCTCAGGGCGAGGCGGGTTCGGCGCGTCCGGGCAGCCGGCGGCGGTTGCGCTCGCTCACCGTGGGGTCGGTCCAGGAGCCGGTGACGTCGACATCGTAGGCGAGGGCCTCCTGCAGCGGCTTGCGCAGCACATACTGCGCGGCGAACGAGCCGAGCCCGATCAGCGGGTTGACCATCGCGCCGAACGCGATCGAGGCGAGGCCCGCGTTCAGCTCGGGCACGACCTCGACGTTGAGCTGCTGGGTCTCGCGCTGCAGGTCGGCCTCGCCGCGGATCCTGACCTGGGCCTGCAGGCCGCGAATGCGAAACGCCTCGCTGTACGCCACGCCATTGTCGATGCGCACCCGGCCGTCGATGGTGTCGAAGGCGAAGCCCTCGCTGAACAGGTCGCGGAAGTCGCCGGACAGCCGCTTGGGCAGCGACTGCATGTTGAGCACGCCGATCAGCTTGGCCGCCCCTGGGTCGACCTTCAGGAACTCGCCCTTGCCCATCTCGAGCGTGACCTGCCCGTCCAGCGAGCCGAAGTCGATGGCGACCGGCGAGCCCTGCCAGTGCACCGAGCCGCCGAGCGAGCCCGAGCCGCCGTTCACGGTGTCCTTCAGGCCCAGACCGGCGAGCAGGCGTCCGGCGTCGAGCACCTCCAGCTCGAACTCGAGGGCCGTGCTGCGCGTATCGCCGCCCTCGGGCGCCGCGCCGGCGGCGTCGGCCCCGATCGAGGCGGTGGGTGCGCCCGGCCGCGGCCGCGGGATGCCGGCGAAGGACCACTGGCCGTGGGCCTCGAGGCGCGCCGAGGGATTGGTGATCACCAGCCGGTCGAGCTTCCAGACCGGCTGCGCCGCGCTGCCGCCGTTGGTCGCGGTGAGGGCGAGCCGACCCATCGGCAGCGTGCCGAGCACCAACTCGTCGGCGGCGATGTCGAGGCCGGGCAGCTGGCCGGGCGAGGCCGACAGGACCGACTCGACCTCGCCGATCCGCGAGCGCGGCAGGACGAGGCGCGCGAAGCGCGCGGTGAGCGTGCCGATCCGCTCGCCCGGGCGTGCGGCGCGCCACTCGAAGTGGCCTTCGATCTCGCGCGAGGCCATGTTGGCGCGCCAGCGGCCGTCGACGCGCGAGGCGCCGACCACCACCTCGTGCAGGTCGCGCCCGGCGATCCGCAGGTCGTCGGCCACCACCGACACCAGGTCGGGCACGAGCGACATGCCGTCCGGACCGCCCGCCTTCGCCTGGCGCTCGAGGCGCTCGAGCTCGCCGTCGCCGAGCACGGCGCGCCAGGCGTCGACGTCGAGCGCGCGGGTGCGCACCAGCACCGCCAGCCCGCCGTCGCGCAGCACCGGGTCGCCGCCGACCGCGAAGCCGGCACGCCGCACGAGGAGGCGCTCGCTCGACGGATCGCGCTCGCGCTCGAAGGCGAGCGCGATGTCGTCGCGCACCCGCACGTCGAGGCGGTCGCCCGGCGGACGGGCTCCCGGGCCGGACGGCGCGAGCGGACGCGAGGCCACGCGCAGCGGCCAGACGTCACCCGAGCGCTTGTCGAAGGGCGCCGGCAGCGTGCTGGCCAGGCCCACCAGGTCGGACTCGATGCGCAGCGTCGAGGCGCGCCGGTCGACGTCGACGCTCGCCCGGTACTCGGCGCGGCCCTCGATGCGGCGCGTGAGCGGGTTGTCGACGAGCTGGCGCAGTCCCGCCGCGTCGACCGCACCGGTGGCCTCGATCCGCATCCGGCCCTCGCCGCTCGAGCGCCCCTCGACCCGGATCGGGCCGCCGAGCAGCGTGCCGCGCAGCTCGGGCAGCGTCAGGCCGCGCTCGGTGAACTCGAGCCGGCCGTTCACGCCACCGAACGGCGGCAGCGTGCTGTCGAGGGCGACGTCGTTGCCGGGCAGCTCGACGGTGACGCCGACCCGCGACGCGGCGATCTCGTTCAGCGGCAGCGCGAGCTTCATCGCGAGCCGCGCATCGCCGCCGACCTTCAGGTCGCGCGTGTAGGCCGAGACGTTCGCGGTGAGCGGGCTCGCGTCGACGAAGCCGAGCATGTCCTGCGCAGCGCCCGCCGCGCGTCCCTCCAGCGCGAGCACCGACTCGCGCCAGTCCGCGATCCGCGCCTGCATGTCGACCAGCCGCACGCCGTGGGTGACGGCGATCGGCGCGCGCAGCGACATGCCGGTGCCGTCCAGGCTCAGGTCGCCGCGGATCTGGTCGATCCGGGGCCACTGCGGCGCGTAGGCGAGCGAGACGTCGCGCAGCGCCGCCGTCAGCCGGAAGCGCCCGTCGGCGGGCTCGTGGAACGGGAACTGGCGCAGGTCGCCCCGGACCTCGAACCGCAGGTCCTCGGCGCTGCCGCCGATCAGCGCGTGCGCGACCCAGTCGCGGGCGTGGGGCGACATGTCCGTCGGCAGGTACCGGGACACATTGCGCGCATCGACGCGATCGACGCGCGCGGCGAGCTCGAGGATGCCCGGGCCCGCCGGCGCGCTGCGCCAGGTGCCCGAGGCGGTGCCGCGGACGTCGGCGGTGGCGACCGCCAGCCGCGGCAGGCTCACGCGCCAGGCGCCGTCCTCCTCGTCCCGCACCCAATCGAGCTCGGCCTCCAGACGCTCGAGGGGGAAGACCGGGTCGTCGAACAGGCCCGGCAGGCCCAAGGTCGCATTGCGTGCGGCGAGCGTGAGCCTGCCGTCGCGGTCGCTCGCCTTCAGCGAACCGGCGAGGTTGCCGAACCCGGGCAGCCGCCGCCCCGAGGGAGTCTCGCCCAACTGCAGCCCGAGGCGCTCGAACGATGCGCTCAGCTCGAAGCGCGGCGCCTCGGGCAGCGCCCGCCGCACGTCGTCGCTGCGGTCAGCGGGGCGCACCTCGGCCGCCGGCGCATCGGGCCGCGTCCAGCGCAGCGTCAGGTCGCGCACGTCGCCGGACACGCCGACCTGCGCGACGCGTTCGCGCAGCCCGGCGGCCAGGGGCAGACGGCGCACCGCCTGCAGAGCGCTCGCCGCGTCGAAGGCCTTCAGCCGCAGCCATGCGGTGCGCAGCGCGTGGTCTCGGTCGAGGCCGAGCTCGGCGTCGCCGTCGGCCGCGAGGGCGAACCCGGCGGCATCGGCGGCCGACAGCCCGGCGATGCGCAGCACGTGGCCGCCGTCGCGCTGCCGCTCGATGCGCAGCTCACCGGCGATCGCGTCGAAGGCGATCGGTCCGGCCTCGAGCCGGGTCGCGGCATGTTCGGCACGCGCCTTGAGGGTCGCGTCGACCAGCGTCGCGCCGGCGAAGCGCACCCAGGCCAGCGCATCGAGCCGCCCCTCGGCGCTCGCCGCCGCCGGCGCCAGCGCGACGCCGAACGCCTCGGCCAGCTCGGCGACGCGCGCGAGCGCCACGCCCTGGCCCGCGAGGTGGGTCTCGCCGGTCCAGCGCCGCCATTCCGAGGGCCGCGAGAACGGCTCGCGATAGACCTCGGCGAGCGCGGACAGCGAGCGGGCCGCGTCGCCGCCGCGGGCGACCGTCAGGCTCGCCTGGTGCCGGCGTCCCGCCCCCCGCAGCCGCAGCGACACGCCGTCGACCCCGAGCGGTGCGAAGGTGCCGCTGCGGTCGACGAAGCGCACCGCCGCATCGGCCACGTCGATCTCGCCCTGCGTGAGCAGCCAGTCGGCCGCGCGGCCGTCTCCCGGGCCGTCGAGGGCGAGCTCGAAGCCGGCCACCGCGAAGCGTCCGGCAGCGAGCCGCTCGACCACCACCTGCGGCGCGCTCAGCCGAAGCGTCGCGAAGCGCAGATGCCCGAGGGCGAGCGAGCGCCAGGACACTCGGGCGAAGGCCGAGGCCACCTCGAGGCGGGGTTCGCCGTCGACGCCATCGAGGCGCAGGCCGTCGATGCGCAGGGACGGATGCAGGCCGTCCCAGCCCGGATGCAGCGCGTCGATGGCGACCGGGCGGCCGAGCTGGCGCTCGATCTGCGCGACGAGCTCCGGGCGCCAGGCATCGACCCGGGGCCAGAGCACGTGCCGGACGGTGAGGTAGGTGCCGAAGACGGCGCAGAGCACGAGCCCGAGCAGGCCGAGCAGGACGCCGGCCAGTCTGGACGAGAGCGGCGTCGAGTGGACGGTCATGGATCGGGAGCCGGCGCAGGGGTCCGGGGACGAGGCCCCTCGGCCAGCCGTCGTACGAGGGTCATGCGAATGTAGCATACGGACGACCGGCCCCTTTCCAGGGCCTCCCCGCTCCGATCGGACCCGATGTTGACAGACAGTTACGCGGCACGCGCCAGCTCGGCGTGGTTCGACCGGACGCTCGACGCGCTGTCGCGGCGGCAGCCCGCGATCGCCGCGCTGCTGCCCGGACTGGTCGCGCAGCCGCTGGATCACGACGCGGTCTCGCGATGCTGGGACCGGGTCGTCGCCCTGTCGACGCCGGCGGGCTCGCCGGCCGCAGGCACGGGTCGGGCGGCCGCGGACCCCGGCCCGGCGCTGCGCCGGGCCCGCCAGCTCCTGGTGCTGGCGATCATCGAGCGCGACGTCCGGCAGCTCGCGCCGCTCGCAGAGGTCTGCGGGGCGATCAGCACCTGGGCCCGGATCGCCACCGCGGTCGCGGTCCGTCACGCCGGGGCCGAGCTGGCCGAGGTGCACGGACTGCCCGCCGATGCCGACGGCCATCCGCAGGACCTGCTGGTGGTCGGCATGGGCAAGCTCGGCGGCGACGAGCTCAACGTGTCCTCCGACATCGATCTGGTCTTCGTGCACCGCGACGACGGCGAGACTGCCGGCGGCACGGGCCGCACGCTGTCCTCGGGCGAGTTCTTCCATCGGCTGGCGCGGCGCGCCTCGGGGCTGCTGTCCGAAGTCACCGAGGACGGCTTCGTCTTTCGCGTCGACACCCGGCTGAGACCGAACGGCGAGTCCGGGCCGCTGGTGGTCACGCTGCCGATGCTCGAGCAGTACTTCTACGACCAGGGCCGCGAGTGGGAGCGCTTCGCCTGGCTCAAGTCCACCGTGATCGCGGACTCCGGCCTGGCCGGCCCGGAGGCGCGCCGACGCGACGAGGCCGCGCTGGGCGGGATCGTGCAGCCCTTCGTGTTCCGCCGCTACCTTGACTTCGCCGCCTTCGGCGCGATGCGCGAGCTGCACGCGATGATCCGCAGCGAGGCCCAGCGTCGCAGCGCGCGACGCGACAGCAGCGACGGCGGTGGCATCGACGTCAAGCTCGGGCGCGGCGGCATCCGCGAGGTCGAGTTCTGCGCGCAGCTGTTCCAGATCGTGCGCGGCGGGCGCGATGCGCAGCTGCGCGACCGCCGCACGCTGGTCACGCTGGAGTCGATCGCGCAGCGCCGCCTGCTCGAGCCCGCCGCCGCCGACCGGCTGGCCGACGCGTACAGGCTGCTGCGCCGGGTGGAGCACGCGGTGCAGTACCAGGAGGATGCGCAGACCCATCGGCTGCCCGACGACCCGCAGGTGCAGGCGCGCATCGCCGGAATGCTGGCGATGACGACGGAGGGCTTCGCCAAGGCGCTGCGTGCGGCGCGCGATGACGTCGAGGGCGTCTTCGACGCGCTGCTCGCCGAGCCGGCGCGCGAGACGCCGGCGACCGAAGCGACGCCGGCGCCGATGCTCGAACTCGACGACGCGGGCCGGGCCCGCGTGGCCGCGCTGCACGAGGGCCGCCGCTACCGGCTCGCGCGCCCCGACACGCAGCAGCGCATCGACCAGCTGCTCGAGCAGGCACTGCGCGAGGGCGAACCCGCGCCCGGCGTACCCGGCGCGCCGCGCACCGCCAACGGCACCTGGCTCGGCCGTCTGATCGACCTGCTCGAGACCGTGGCGGGGCGGCCGGCCTACCTCGCGCTGCTGCTGCAGTATCCGGCGGCCTTCCGCCGGCTGCTGGAGATGATCGGCCAGGCGAAGTGGGCGGCCGACTACCTGATGCGTCATCCGGTGGTGCTCGACGAGCTGCTCGACGGCCAGATCCTCGAACGCGCCGACCTCGCGGCCTGGGAGCACGAGCTGCGCCGCAGCCTGGCCGCCACCACGACGCGAGAGGGCGAACCCGACTTCGAGCGGCGCATGGACGTGCTGCGCGAGGCCCATCACGCGCAGGTCTTCCGCCTGCTCGCCCAGGACCTCGCGGGGCGGCTGACCGTGGAG
>JBIIPQ010000206.1:0-7595 GCA_044342535.1 Burkholderiaceae bacterium | reverse complement strand
GCGTCGTCGCCGAAGCGGATCGCCATCGAGCGGCCGCGCGCGCGGTCGCGCTCGCCGTACATGCCGTCGCGGGCGTAGCCGCGGCGTGCCGAGTGCACGCCGAGCCGGTCGCGCAGCGCGGCGCGGTCGGCGGCCGGCAGCGCGTCCCAGGCCGCGGCGCCGCAGGCGAACAGCGTGTCGCCGCCCACCGGCGGCACGATGGTGCCGTAGAGCGCGGTGCCCGCCGGCGGCACCGGCAGGAAGCTCCAGTCGGAGTGCCAGGTCTCGGCGAAGATCGGCGCCGCCTCGTCGGCCTCGCGGCGGATCTCGACGACGTGCGCATGGCCGGGGATCGGCGCGATGAAGGGGTCGTCGCCGCGCGGCCCGAGGCCGAGCGTGAAGCGCTCTAGGTCGGGGATCGACATCCGCTGGTCCGGGAAGGCGAGCACGCCGTGCTCGAGCCAGGCGGCGCGCAGCTCGGCCATCGCGGCCTCGTCGAGCGGCTTGGACAGGTCCGGGCCGTGCACGAAGGCGCCGCAGGCCGCGCCGGTCGGTTCGAGGGTGATCATCCGCGGCGTCTCCGTGGGGCATTCCGTGGGCATGGCCCCGGTCGGTCGCGCGGTGCGACAGCCGAGGTCCGGTCCGCCCGATTCTTCGCGATGCCCTGCGACGGGTCAAGCGCGGCACGTGCCGATCGACCGGCGGCGGCTCACTCGTCGTCGAAGCCGAGCGCGAGCTGCCGCGTGTCGGGGTCGGACGCCGCGCGGGCCCGGGGCCGGCGCACCGGCTCGCGCTGCGGGTGCCGGCTGCCGTGCCGCGACCAGACCTGCTGCGCGACGCGCTGTGCCCCCGGCGCGCGGCGGGCGGCCCAGACGCGGTCGCGGGCCTCGCGCGCGGCGCTCGCCCAATCGACGATCGGCGGCGGATAGTCGGCCGTGCCCAGCTCCGGGAGCCACGCACGCACGAAGCGCCCCTCGGGGTCCTGGTCGTGCTGCTGGCGCGCCGGGCTGTAGACGCGGGTCGCGTTGATGCCGGTGACCCCGGACTGCATGTGCAGCTGCGGCCAGTGGATGCCCGGCTCGTAGTCGACGAAGCGGCGCGCCAGCACCAGGCCGGGCTCGCGCCAGTGCAGCCACAGCGGGTAGGCGGCGACCGAGACCAGCATCGCGCGCATCCGGAAGTTCAGCCAGCCGGTGGCGTCCAGCATGCGCATGCAGGCGTCGACGATCGGCCAGCCGGTGCGGCCGTCGCGCCAGGCCGCGAGCCGGGCCCGCTCCGCGGCGTCGAGCTCGCCCTCGTTGCGCAGGCCGTCGAAGCCGCGATGCGGGTTGCGATGCTCGATCGCGGGTTCGGACTCCAGCTTCTGGATGAAGTGGCAGTGCCAGTGCAGCCGCGACTCGAAGGACTTCAGGCCGGCGCGGCGGGCCGGGTCGGTCTCGCCCTGACGCACGGCCCAGGTCGCCTGCACCAGCTCGCGGACCGACACGGTGCCGAGCGCGAGATGGGGCGAGAGCCGCGAGCAGTCGTCCGGGGCGGTCAGCGGGGAGGCCATGCCGGCGCGGTACCGGGCGAGCGGCGCGTCGATGAAGCGCTCGAGGCAGGCGATCGCCTCGCTGCGGCCGCCGCGCTGGCGCAGCGGGGCGTCGGGCTCGCCGGGATAGCGCGTGGCGGGGTCGGGGACGGCGGCGAGGCCGGGGGCCGGGGTGATGTCGACGCCGGGGCCGGGGCCGGGGCCGTCGCGGCCTTCGAGCCTGCCCGGCCGCTCGTGCCCCGCGTGCCCCTCGTGCCCCTCGTGCCCCGCATGCCCGAGGCCCGATCCCCCGGTCGGCGGCGGGCGCAGTGCCCCGGGCACCGCGCAGGTCGGGGCCTGCATCCGGGCCATCCAGGCCGCGCTCCAGCGGTCCCGGTCGTCGAGGCGGCGCACGACGCCGTTGGCCGGAAGCTCGGTCCAGCGCAGCCCGCGCGCCCGCATCCAGGCGCCCACCGCGCGGTCGCGTGCGTAGCTGGCCGCGTTGCCGGTCTCCTCGTGCGACAGCAGCTCGAAGTCGCCGAAGCGCCGGTGCAGCGCCGCCAGCACGGCGCAGGCGTCGCCCTGCGCGGTCCACAGCCGGCTGCCGAGCGCGGCGAGCGCCGCGTCGAGCTCGTGCAGGCATTCGCGCGTGAAGCCGAGGTGGCGGGCCGAGGCGTCCGGCGCGTCGAGCAGCGCCGGCTCGGCGATCCACAGCGGCAGCACCGGCACGCCGGCCGCGGCCGCCCGTGCCAGCGGCGCATGGTCGACCGCTCGCAGGTCGCGCTTGAACCAGACGATGTTGAGCATTCCAGCCTGACGCGACAGGAGGGCGCGAGTTGCACCCGCGGCAGGCACCGCGGCGGCCGCCGGGCCGTCGCCCGTACCGGGGCCGCTAGACTGCCGGCTCCGCACGCCTGCCCCGAGCCCGACCGATGTCCTCCGAAGCCGCCGCCGCAGCCCCGAACGACCGCACCTCGCTGACCGACGACGCCCGCGTCGATCAGGTCCAGCTTCTGCCCCCGCCCGAGCACCTGATCCGCTTCTTTCCGATCCAGGGCACCGCGGTCGAGGCGCTGGTGGCCGACACCCGCGAGCGCATCCGGGCGATCCTGCAGGGTCGTGACGACCGCCTGCTGGTGGTGGTCGGTCCCTGCTCCATCCACGATCCCGCTTCGGCGCTCGATTACGCGCGGCGTCTGGCGCGCGAGCGCGAGCGGCTGGGCGACCGGCTCGAGGTGGTGATGCGGGTCTACTTCGAGAAGCCGCGCACCACCGTCGGCTGGAAGGGGCTGATCAACGACCCGTACCTGGACGGCAGCTTCCGCATCAACGAGGGCCTGCGCATCGCGCGCCAGCTGATGATCGACATCGCACGGCTGGGCGTTCCGGCGGGCAGCGAGCTGCTGGACACGGTCTCGCCGCAGTACATCGGCGACCTGGTCGCCTGGGGCGCGATCGGTGCACGGACCACCGAGAGCCAGGTGCATCGCGAGCTCGCGTCCGGCTCGTCGGCGCCGATCGGGTTCAAGAACGGCACCGACGGCAACGTGAAGGTCGCGATCGACGCGATCCAGGCCGCACGTTGCACGCACACCTTCCTGGGCGTCCACAAGAACGGCGGCGTCGCGATGGTCCGCACCACCGGCAACCCGGACTGCCACGCGATCCTGCGGGGCGGCAAGGCACCCAACTGCGATGCGGCGAGCGTCGCCGCCGCCTGCGAGGCGCTCGCGGCTGCCGGGCTCGCGCCCTCGCTGATGGTCGACTGCTCGCACGCCAACAGCGCCAAGCGACACGAGCGGCAGCTCGACGTCGCGACCGATCTCGCCGCGCAGGTGGCCGGTGGCAGCCGCCACGTGTTCGGCACGATGATCGAGAGCCACCTCGAGGCCGGCGCGCAGGCCTTCGTGCCGGGCCGCGACGATCCGTCGACGCTGCGGCGCGGCCAGAGCATCACCGACGCCTGCCTCGGATGGGACGAGACGGCGGTCGCGCTCGAGCGGCTCGCCGACGCGGTGGCACGGCGTCGCGCCGCGGTGGCCTGAAGGGCCGCTGCTGCGCGCGCCGACCGTCGCGCCTACACTGCACGGACCGCGGCCGCCCGACCGGTCGCGGCTTCCCGGAGGAGACCCGATTGATCCCGATGCTGCGACGCGGCCTGGCCGCTCTCGTGATGGCGCTGCCGCTGACCGCCGCCGCCCAGGCCGACGCCTGGCCCAACCGCACCGTGCGCCTGGTGGCGCCGTTCCCGCCCGGCGGCACCGCCGACCTGCTGGCGCGCGTGTTCGCGCAGCCGCTGTCGCAGGCGCTCGGGCAGCCGGTGATCGTCGAGAACCGCGCTGGCGCGAGCGGCTCGGTCGGCACCGGCTTCGTCGCGAAGTCGCCGCCCGACGGCTACACCTTCGTGGTCGTCTTCGACACGCACGCGGTCAACCCGAGCCTGATCCCGAACCTGCCCTTCGACACGAAGGCCGATCTCGCGCCGGTGATGCTGGTGGCGACCGGCGCGATGGTGATCACCGGGCACTCCAGCGCGCAGCCGTACAAGACCTTCGCAGACCTGCTCGCGGCCTCGAAGGCCAAGCCCGGCCTGCCCCAGTACGGCACGATCGGCTCGGGCAGCCTCGCGCACCTCGCCATCACCCAGATGGGCGCGCAGGCCGGCTTCACCGGCACGCACGTGCCCTACAAGGGGGGTGGCCCGCTGGCGCAGGATGCGGTCGCCGGCCACGTGCCGATCGCGATCGGCAGCATCGCGCTGCTCGCGCCGCACATCCGCAGCGGCGCGCTGGTGCCGCTGGCGGTGACCACCGCCAGTCGCGATCCGGTGCTGCCGAACGTGCCGACCGTCGCCGAGGCCGGCGTGCCCGGCTTCGAGGCGACCGCCTGGTGGGGCGTGCTCGCACCCGCGAAGACGCCGCCGGCGATCGTCGCGCGGATGAACGCCGAGCTCACGAAGATCCTGCGCGACCCGCAGATCTCCGAGCGCCTCGGCGGCCAGGGCATGAACATCGTCGCCTCCTCGCCGGAGGCGTTCGCGAAGTTCATCGACGATCAGGCTGCGAAGTGGGCCCGTGTCGTGCGCGAGCACGGCATCAAGGCCGGGGACTGACGGACGGGGCGGGCGGCGCGTTCAGCGCCCCCGCGGCTCGATCGCGCGCAGGAATTCTGCGCGGTCGCGGTCCGAGCGTTCGAGGCTGCCTGCGAAGGCCTGCGTGACCACGCGCTCGTCGCCGCGGCGGTCCTCGCCCAGCAGCAGGCAGAGCTGCTCGGCCTCGATCACGCAGGCCGCGCCGCGGGCCTGCCCGTGCGCCACCAGCGCCTCGGCGATGTCGCGGGTCATCCACTCCTGGTAGGTGAAGCGGTGGCCGATCGCGTCGACCATCCGCGCGATCCGGCCGAAGCCGTGCAGGCGCCCGCCCGGAATGTAGCCGACGTGCGCGACGCCGCGGAACGGCACCAGGTGGTGCGGGCACACGCCGTGGACCGCGATGCCCCGGATCACCACCAGGTCGTCGCGCGTGTCGGCGAAGCCTTCGCCGAGCGCCGCCGCCGGATCGAGGTCGTAGCCGCCGAGCAGCCGACGCTGCCAGAGCTCGCGCACTCGCTGCGGCGTGCGGCCCATGTGGCTGGCGTCGGGCGCGAGTCCGCAGGCGCGCAGCAGCTCGCCGATCGCCCGCTCGAAGGCAGGCGCGTCGAAGGCATCCCGCCGCGCGATGCCGATGCTGGCGGGCGCGGCGGGTGCGGGGTCGTGATCGTGATCGTGACCGTGCGAAGGGTCGCAGGGGGGCGGGTGCATGACGGCGGGCTCCGGAGGCCCGGCCATCCTACAGGCGTCGCGGCGCGTGATGCGAGGGCCGCCGGAGCGCGGCCTGACCGAGCAGCCCATCGATGCGCACCGGCGAGATCCGGCGCTTCCTGACCGGGCCGACGAACTGCGAGGTCACCGGGGCCACGTTCACGCCCGACCTGTCGACGGTGTTCGTCGACATCCAGCATCCGGGCGAGACGCCGCGCGACCGGAGCGCTCCCGATGCGCCGACCCGCTTCTCGACCTGGCCGGGCGGCCGCTCGCGGCCGCGCCCGGCGACCGTCGTGATCCGTCGCTCCGACGGCGGGCCGATCGGCGGCTGAGCGCGTCGGGCCACGGGGGGTGCGCGAAAATTGTTCTGTCCTGAAGAACAATCGTTCAAGAGCAATGAATTGGATCGAACTGATCCGACTGCCTAGCATCGGGTTCCCTCCTGCCCGTCCGAGCGGACCCTGCCATGCCCGGCCTCGACCTCCTGCTGTCCAACCTGCTCCAGCCGATCGTGCTGGCGTTCCTGCTCGGCACCATCGCCGGCTTCGTGCGCAGCGAGCTCGAGCTGCCCGATGCGGTCATCAAGCTGCTGTCGATCTACCTGCTGTTCTCGCTCGGCCTGACCGGCGGCCGCGAGCTCGCCCGCACCGAAGCCGGTGACGTGCTGCCGCTGATCGCGGCGACGCTGCTGATGACCTTCGCGATCCCGACCGTCGTCTACCAGCTGCTGCGGCGCCTCGGCCGATTCGACGTGTCGAACGCCGCAGCGCTCGCGGCGCACTACGGCTCGGTCTCGACCGCGACCTTCTTCGCGTCGATGAGCTTCGCCTCCGCGATGGGCTCGCCCGCGGAGGGCTACATGGCCGCGATGGTCGCGCTGATGGAGTTCGGCGTGATCTATTCGCTCGCGATCGCGCGGGTGGCGACCGGCCGGCAGGGCGGCACCGGCGTGCGGGTCGCGGAGCTCGTGCTGAGCGTGGTCCGCGGCCGGGGCATCCTGCTGCTCGCCGGCGGCATGACGATCGGCGCGCTCGCCACCGACAAGCAGTGGGCGCAGATCTCGCCGTTCTATGAGGGCCTGTTCCGCGGGATGCTGATGCTCTTCCTGCTCGAGATGGGCATCACCGCGGCGCGGCAGGCCAAGTCCTTCCGCGAGGTCGGCCGCTTCATGCTCGCCTTCGGCGTGCTGATGCCGATCCTCAACGGGCTCGTCGGCGGGGCGCTCGGGCACGCGGTCGGGCTGTCCGTCGGCGGCGCCTTCGTGTTCGGAGCGATCTGCGCGAGCGCCTCGTTCATCGACGCGCCGGCGGCCTGCCGCGCGTCGCTGCCCGAGGCGAATCCGGGCATCTATCTCACCGCGTCGCTCGGCGTCACGCTGCCCTTCAACCTGCTCGCGGGCCTGCCGCTGTACTGGTGGTGGGCGGGCTGGCTGGCCGGCTGAGCGGCGACCCGATTCAGCGGGCCGCCGGCAACGGCGCGTCCCGCAGCAGCCGCGCGGCGACGTGCGCCGAGCCGATGCGCGACAGGTGCAGGTCGTCCTGGTACAGCGGCATGCCGTCCTCGACATAGCGGCAGGACGGCCCGTCGCACAGCACCTCGGCCGGGTCCCAGGCCAGCACCTTCGGGAACGGGCGCAGCGCGGCATCCAGGGTCGGGCGGTACTCCCCGAGATAGCGCAGCGCGTCCTCGCGCGGCACGCCGTTGCAGGCGTGCTCGTCGAAGCGCTGGAGGCTCACCGGGCGCGGCATCACGCAGTGCCGGGGCTCGAAGTCGAGCTCGGGGATCTGGCGAATCACCACGACCTGCTTGCCCGCCGCCTGCAGCAGCGCGATCGAGCGGCCGAGCCGCTCGACGAACACCTGGGCATTGTCCGGTGCCGGGCCGATCCGTCCGGACGGCGCGCCCCCTGCCGGCGCCGTATCGGCCGCAGCGATGCGCCACGGCGGCTGGAAGCGATGGTGCCGGTGGAGGCGCGTGCCGGTGACATACAGGTGCCAGTTGCCGGCGAGGATCACGGTGCCGATGCCCGGATCCTGCGCGACGGCGCGCAGCGAGCGGCTGGTCTCGCCTTCGCACCAGTCGGCCTTCGCTGCGTAGCCGCTGGTGATGTCGAGCAGCGGCGGACAGTGGGCGCGCCCGAGCATCAGCAGGTTCTCGCCGCGTGCGCGCAGCATGGCGGCGAAGCCGTGGAAGAACTGGTTCGCATGGCTGTCGCCGACGAGTGCCACCGTCGGCTGCGCGTCGGCATCGATCCGGCAGAAGCGATGGCCGGGGTGGCGGCGAAGGCAGGCCGCATCGCGGTTG
>JBIIPQ010000205.1:0-7623 GCA_044342535.1 Burkholderiaceae bacterium | reverse complement strand
GAGTACGCCTGCACCGCTGCATCCGCCGCTGACGCGCGCCGTGGTCGATGCATGGGCCATGACCTCGCTCGAGGGACATACCGGTCGGCCAGAAGTCGCCCCTTGGATTCGTGGCTGGCCAGAAGAGCCCGAGCCGCCGCAGGTGTGCCTGGTCTGGCGTACCCATCTGCCCATCGATCAGCGTAGCCAGCCCTTTGCGCGAGCACAGATGGAAGTGTTCCTGGATGCCGCGGGCCCTCACCTGTCCGAGCGACTTGACCTCGAGCTGCCCCAGGTGTCGAGCTGGCTCGTCAAGCGTGCGGAGCGACTGCGCACGGCGGATCGGGCCGCGACAAGCGAGGGCGAGACGTTCGCCGATCTTTGTGCCGACGACCCCGTGGCACTGCTTGTGGCTGATGTCGACGGAACCGTCAGCACCTTGACCGGCAAGACCATCGTATCGCTGAAGAAGCCGGATCTCGAGCGCCGGCTCGCCGGCAAGACTCTGCTGATCGATTGCCGGTTCGGCGGCTTGAGCATCGAGGGTCTGCTCGACGACGACGCCGATACACCCGCCTTGGACGTGTCCGAGGTCGAAGCGAACAGGACCACGCGAACGGTTCCGTTTCGCGTCATGCACATCGAGGCACCGGTCGTCCCGGATGCCGCAGACGGCTGGCGCTACGAGGCGAGCTTCCCGCTGAAACGAACCGACGAGGGCGTGGTCGCCTGGCTCGTGGTCTCCAGCCTCGTATCGAGGCAGGCTGGCTCGGAGGAAGGCCGTTCGGGCGCGCGACGGTCGCAGCGACTCGATGAACACCAGCAGTGGACCGAGGTGGCCGTACGCCAGATCAGCGAGGCCTTGCACCTCGATGCGGAGTACATCGACATGCTGGCAGCAGCAGCCGCTATGCACGACGAAGGCAAGAAGAACGAGCGCTGGCAACTGGCGTTCCACGCGCCAGACAACGGGCGTCCTCCATATGCGAAGACGATTGGCCGACCGGACGTGTCGCTGCTCGACGGTTACCGCCACGAGTTCGGATCGCTCCCTCTGGCCGAAGCCAGTCCGCAGATCCGAGCGCTGCCGCCGCCGCTCCGCGAGCTGTGCCTGCACGTCATCGCAGCCCACCACGGCGGCGCCCGCCCCGTCATCCGCACGAACGGCGCTGCAGAGCCGCCTTCCCGAGCAGCGAGGCGAGCGCGTGAGGTGGCGATGCGCTACGCAACGCTGAGCGCCCGCTGGGGCCCGTGGGGCTTGGCATGGTGGGAAACCGTTCTCAGGGCCGCAGACCAGCAGGCATCGCGCCGCAACGACGAACAGGGCGCCCGCCATGGCTGAAGCCAGCGTACCGGTCGATCTGTTCAACCCCGGCCAAGTATTCGCTTGCATCGGGCTCGCCGAAGCCGCGGACACCCTCATTGGCGGCGCCGACGCTGCGTTCGATTGGTCCGACCCGCGTGCGACGGTGTTCCGATTGCGCGCCGCCTGCCATGAATCGCCGGTGCTCCGCGTACTGCAATTCATCGACGAAGCACTCGCGCAGGCCGTGGCCCCGGTAGGCAGTTCCAGCCTTGGACGCTGGAACCCAAGCTGGGGGCCGGCGCCTGTCGAAGCAGCTCGCGCGGACGGCTATCCGTTCCCGGATCCCCCCAGCCCTGCGACGCTGGTCTGCCAACTCACCGACGGCAAGCACGTACTGCCCATCGACCACTGGGGTGACGCGACCGTGCGCGACAACGTCAAGTTCTGGGCTGGCGCCGGTGGCTATCCCGGCGCCGGTCTCGCGCTCGATGCCTTGAGCGCCATCCGAGGAAGCGCCGCGCTCGCCGCAGCCGATCCGTTCAACTTGAGCGCGCCACAGAGCAGCAGCTTCAGGCTGGACTGGCGTCGCGACTACATCCCGCTTCACGCTGGCTTCTCGCTGAACGCGCACACGACCATCGCAAGCGTCGGCTACCCATTAGTCGAACTCCTCGGTGCGATCGGCCTCACGCACGCCCGTCCGCTTCGGCCGGAGCGACGCAACAAGCTCGTCTATGCGTACGCGGTGTGTGGCCGCGAAAACGGACAGGACTCGATCTGGTTGCCGCTTCAATTGCTGCGCGCCGCCCTTGGAACCGCAGAGCTGCCGTTCCCGACGCGGCGCTTCAGGATGCTTCTCGACTGGCCTGGCAAGGAAGGTCAGGCCCGCTCCATCACCACCGTCACTGAGGAGAACCTCGCATGACAACGCTCACCCAAGACATCGTCGACAGCTGGCTCGACCCGAAAGGCCCAGTGGCGCTGGTCCTGAAGCAGCACCTCGAGCCCGTCGAAGGTGAAGGTGCGGTGTTCTTCCCGCCCACGTACGCAGACCTCCCAGATAACTACAACATCGACACGCTCTCCGATGGCACAAAAGTCGTCACCGTGGACAGCGTCGGCTCTCAGGCCAACCGCATGGAGCCTGTGTTCGATACCGACCCCGAGCTCGCCCGGCTGATTCCCGAAGTGAAGATCGAGATCGACGGCGGCAAGACCGTCTCGATCCTGCAGGCCGGCCATCGGCTCGGCGATGCGATCGTGCGTTCCTCGGGACTGAAGGACGAAGCCCAGGACGCATTCGTCACGTTCCTCGCCAGCGGCGATGCGACGAAGCTCGCCAAGCTCGGGCCGACTTCGCTGGTCTTCGGCGCGTGGGATTCCCGAGATACTCAAGCCAAGCTCCCACGCCTGCTTCAGTCCGTCATCCGGGCCTGGAACGTGGACCGTCTGACGCGATCCGCGCAGTACGTGCCAGCCGCCGACTACAGTGCGCTCGAGGTCTTCTCCGAGGAAGACAAGGAGAAGTCCGAAGGCAATGCGAAGAGTCCGCTAGCGCAGCGCGGCTTCGTAGCGGTTCCCGCTACGGATGCTCACGGCGGCGTGATCGCAACGGGGCCGATCGTTCGCGACGTGACGATCAATCTGATCGCGCTGCGTCGCTTAACGGCGGCGTCCGATGCGATCAAGCTGCGTCGCTACATCCTCGGTCTGACCCTGGTCGCCGCCACCGAACCGATGGACGGGTTCCTCCGGCAAGGCTGCCTGCTGGTGCCCAAGCTACCCGCTGGAGACGGCTGGAGTCAGGTCGCACGTACCGGTGAACGGACATCGGCCCCACTCGATACCACGCAAGCTCGAACCCTCGCACTCCGATGGGCCCAGGAGTTCGGTGTCGGACCAGCACGGATCGTGAAGTTCGGCAAGGACCTCGCCAAGGCCGACCTCGGCGACAAGGACGGCGCGAAGGCCAAGGCCAAGTCGGGCAAGAAGGCGACCTGAGATGGACCGTCACCTCCTGATGGCCGTGCATCTGCACGCCGACGGGATGGGCACAGCGCGCTTCCACGGCATCCACGCGGACGAGCCCGAGTGGCCGCCCGCGCCGGCGCGTCTCTTCCAAGCCCTCGTCGCAGGCGTGGCGCGAGGCAACTCGCTACCGGAAGACTGTGCTTCTACCCTGCGCTGGCTGGAGTCCCTTCCGCCACCGACGATCCTGACCCCTCCCAGGACGGCTGGACAGCCAGTGTTCCTCTACGTGCCGAACAACGATGCGGATTCGCTGCAGGATCCATCGGACGTGAGCAGCATCCGCATCGCGAAGCACGTGGAACCGAGCCTGTTCGACGGCACCCGACCACTGCTCTACGCATGGCCCCTTCCTGACAGCGAAGCACCGACGACATCACTGTCCACGCTCGCTCATGCGCTGTACCAGTTGGGACGCGGTCTCGACATGGCCTGGGCGGATGTCTTCGTGCTGACGACCGACGAATTCCGATCGCTTGTCCGCTCCCACATCGGCCTTGTGCACGCCCCGACGCCCCATGGAGCCGCTCGGCCTGTCCTGCCCTACCCGATCCCGGGCTCGTTGGACAGCCTCGTCACGCGATATCGAACCCCGCGCCTGAGCGCCGACGCTGGAGGCAAGGCCGGCAAGACGCTGTTCGCCAACCCACCGAAGCCGATCTTCGCCTCCATCAGTTATTCGCCGCTCCGCCGCACCAGGCTTTACGAACTGCGCGAGAGAGGGACGACGCGCCTATGGCCGTGGGCCTTGCATCGCTCCGTCGCACTCGTCGAGGCCTTGCGAGACGCAGCATTCGCGCGACTGTGTCAGGCGCTACCGGAAGCAGCGGAGTCGATCGAGCGGTGCCTGCTCGGCCGGCGTCCCGATGGCTCCGGCGCGGTACCCGTCGATCAGCGTATCCGGATCGTGCCTCTGCCTTCCGTCGGGTCGACTCATGTCGACCGCGCCATACGTCGCATCCTGGTCGAGGTACCGGCAACATGCCCGCTCCCGTTCGAGGACATCGACTGGGCCTTCTCCGGTCTCGATCGAACGGACCTCGAGACTGGTGAGGCCAGTGCGTGGGTGATGACCCGCGCTGAAGAGATCGACATGCAGGCCCACTACTGCGAGCCTTCAAGGCACTGGCAGTCCGTTACGGCCGTTGCGCTGCCGGATCTCGGCAGACCGCGCCGCGACGACTCGACGGCCGTATCGATTGCATCGACAACACTGACCGGCCGCGTCGCAGAGGAACGCCGCGCCGAGCGCGCTGTCCGACAGGCATTGCGACATGCGGACGTCCCGGCCAACGCCGTGAGCATCAAGGTTCAGCGCGAACCGTTTGCGGCGCGCGGCAAGCGCGCCGAGCTCTTCGGCCAAGGCACCCGCTTCGCCAAGCCACGCCTCTGGCATGTGGCAATCACGTTTGACCGCGCGGTAGCGGGCCCGCTTTGCATCGGTGACGGCAGGTTCCTCGGATTGGGCGTGCTGGCATCGAGTGCCGCAGCAAGCGGAGTTCAGGCCGATTCGGCGGCTTGGACAGGTGGAGAGGCAGACGGCGTCGTCGCGTTCGACCTCGTCGGACAGGCCGCCGACCTTCCCGACGAACCGATGGCCATGGCTCGTGCGTTCAGACGAGCCGTGATGTCGCGAGTGGGCGCGTCCTCTGAAGCACGGGGGCACCGCGCGATCGATTCGTTCTTCAGCGGCCACGGGACCAACACGGGCGATGCCGACGCCAGCACCGAGCGCCATGTCTCGTACCAATGGGATCGGCAACGCCAGCGCCTGCTGCTGTTGGCCCCTCACCGCCTCCAGCGCCGAAAAGCGTTCCAGCGGGAACGTCTTCAGATGGCGCTGCTCGAACGCGTTCTGGAAGACTTCGTCGAACTGAGAGCCGGTCATGCGGGGCGATTCAACCTGAGGCGACAGATGCTCTCCTCCGGAGATCCGCTGCTGGCCGCGTCTCGTACCTGGGAGTCGGTCACGCCGTACGTCGTGACACGCCATCGACGCACAGGCTCGGTAGCCGAAGCCATCGCTACCGACGTCGCAAGCGAGTGCATGCGCTGCGGTCTTCTCAATCCGACCGTGACCGTCCTGGAGCATTGTGTCGAGAAGGGTCGGCCGTTGAGCGCGCGCCTGAGGCTGACGCTGTCGTCCGCCGTTTCCGGCCCGTTGGCGCTAGGTCGGACCAGCCTGCTTGGAGGAGGACTCTTCGCGGGCATTCCCGACCCCGAGTGAACGCAGCGTGATCGGTCACAGCAGCCCGACACCCGCACGAAGCAGGAGCGCCACATGAACGACGATGCGATGCTGGCGGCGGCTCAACACAGCCCGCAAGGCAACCTACCACTCGACGCACCACCGCTCGGACCCGAGATTCCGCTGCTGCCAGTCCGGATGATCAACGAGTTCGTCTACTGCCCGCGCCTCGCGTATCTCGAGTGGGTGCAAGGCGAATGGGCCGACTCGGCGGACACGGTGGAGGGACGCGCACAGCACAAGCGAGTGGACAAACCTCGTGGAAGGCTCCCGAAGCCGAGCGCGGTGGCATCCGAGGAGACCGCAGAGCCCGCGGAGCGGATACATGTCACATCGCTGGAGCTGTCTTCCGAAACCCTGGGGCTCATTGCACGCCTCGATCTTGCCGAGATTGAAGGTCGTCGCGCCGTTCCCGTGGACTACAAGCGAGGCAAGCGGCCGCATGTCGCGAGAGGCGCATACGACCCCGAGCGAGTGCAGCTTTGCGCGCAGGCCCTGCTGCTCGAAGAGCACGGATACGAATCACCCGAGGGGGTCCTCTATTTCGTAGGATCGAAGGACAGGGTCAAGGTCGACTTCGACTCAGCCCTGCGAGAAACCACGCTTCAGGCAGCGGCGGAGTTGCGTCTGATCGCGACCGGCGGTCGAATTCCCGAGCCGCTCGACAACAGCCCAAAGTGCACTCGGTGCTCGCTGGCCGCCATCTGCCTTCCAGACGAATTGCAATACCTGAAGAGTCAGAAGACCCCGCCCCGCCCCTTGGCGGTCGGAGGCATTCCGGCGCTTCCGCTTTATGTTCAGGCACGCGGTGCGAAGATCGCCAAGAACGGGGAGACACTCGAAGTGTCGATCGACGACGAGAAAGTTGCGAGCGCGCGCTTGGTGGATGTTTCTCAGGTTGTGCTTCAGGGCGGCGTCTACCTGACTTCACCGGCACTTCACGAACTGATGGCAAGAGAGATCCCCGTCACGTGGCTGTCGCACGGCGGCTGGTTTCTCGGACACACCATCGGCGTCGGACACAAGAATGTCGAACTGCGAACTGCTCAATATCGAGCCAGCTTCGATGAGAGGCATTGCCTGACTCTGGCGCGAGACCTGACCGTCGCAAAGATCCGCAACCAGAGAACCTTGCTGCGCAGGAACTGGAAGCGCGGCCATATGCCGGATGCATTGCTCTCGGAGTTCCGACGAGATGCCGATTCAGCCGAACGCGCACACGACCTTGCGCAATTGCTCGGCATCGAGGGTAACTCCGCGGCACGATATTTCCGTCACTTCAACGAAATGCTCGCTTTGCCGAACGGCCACGCCGAGAACGAAGACTGGCGTTTCGACTTCGCACGCCGATCGAGGCGCCCTCCGACCGATCCAGTCAATGCTTTGCTCTCGTACGGGTATTCGCTGCTGACTCGGAACACCGCCGTCACGCTGACCGCTGTCGGCTTCGACGCATACCGAGGGTTCTACCATCAGCCGAGATACGGTCGCCCGGCGCTTGCGCTCGATCTGATGGAACCGTTCAGGCCACTGCTCGTGGATTCGACCGTGCTGACGGCCATCAATAACGGTGAAGTGGGGCTCAATGATTTCGTACGAGCTGGAAATTCCGTGAGCCTAAACGAGCGAGGGCGTCGGAGCTTCATTGCGGCATTCGAACGGCGGTTGAGTCAGGACACCACGCATCCGATCTTCGGCTATGCGGCCCAGTATCGCCAGATCATCGAGATACAGGCGCGACTGCTGGCGCGGCACCTCCTCGGCGAGATCGATCGATACCCGAACCTCACTACGCGTTGACCCTTCCTATAGTTGCTACGGGTTCACATGACCGAAGAGCACTTGTATGTCGTGACCTATGACATCGCCGACGAGAAGCGCTGGCGCGCCGTCTTCAAGCTGATGCACGGCTACGGTGAATGGTTGCAGTTGTCCGTGTTCCAGTGCAGGCTGCCACGCAGTCGCTACATCGAGTTTGTTGCGAAGCTGGAGACGGCCATCTCACGGACGGAAGACTCCGTCCTGATCATCGATATTGGCGTCGCGGATTCGGTCTCTCCGC
>JBIIPQ010000204.1:0-7628 GCA_044342535.1 Burkholderiaceae bacterium | reverse complement strand
CCCCGCGGCAGCACGCCGTGGTGCAGCCCCTCGGCGCGCAGACGGCGCACGCAGGCGAGCGCGTGCCCGGACTCGAGCAGCTTGAGCATCTCGTCGAAGAGCCGGGCCGAGGGCACGTTCTCGAGCAGCTCGGCGAGCTCGGCGATCGGGGCGAGCGTGGCCGGGTCGACGTGGAAATCGAGCTTGGCGGCGAAGCGCACGGTGCGCAGCATCCGCACCGGGTCCTCGCGGTAGCGCGTGGCCGGGTCGCCGATCATCCGCAGCGTGCGCGCCTTGAGGTCGGCGACGCCGCCCAGCCAGTCCTGGACCTGATCGGCGATCGGGTCGTAGTAGAGCGCGTTGACGGTGAAGTCGCGCCGCAGCGCGTCCTCCTGCTGCGTGCCGAACACGTTGTCGCGCAGCACGCGTCCGTGCTCGTCGGTCTCGGCGTCGTTCTGCAGCGCCCGGAAGGTCGAGGTCTCGATCGTCTCGCGCCCGAACATCACGTGGACGATCTTGAAGCGCCGGCCGATGATCCGTGCCCGCCGGAACGAGGCCTGCACCTGCTCGGGCGTCGCGTCGGTGGCGACGTCGAAGTCCTTCGGCGTGAGGCCGAGCAGCGAGTCGCGCACCCCGCCGCCCACCACGTAGGCCTTGAAGCCGGCGCGCTGCAGGATCTCGCAGGTGCGGATCGCGGCCTGCGAGATCTGCTCGCGGTGGATGCCGAGCTCGCTGCCCTTGTAGGTGCGCAGCTTCGGGCCGGACGAGGCGCCCGGCGCGGCGGCCGCCGGGGCGCCCGCGGCATCGGCCGGGCCGCCGCCGAACAGGCGCTTGAAGAACGCGAAGACCATGTGGGGGAGATCCTTGGAGCGGGGCGTCAGTCGACGCCCTCGAACAACCGGATCACCGGCCAGCCGCGATCGATCGCGGTCGCGTGGAGCACGGCGTCGGGGTTGGTGGCGACCGGGTCGGTGACCCGCTCGAGCAGCGGCAGGTCATTGCGCGAATCGCTGTAGAACCACGAGCGCTCGAAGCCGGACAGCACGTGTCCCATCGACGCGAGCCATTCGGTGGTGCGGACGATCTTGCCCTCGCGGAACGACGGCGTGCCCTCGGGGCGGCCGGTGTATTGCCCGTCGGGCCCGACCTCGATGCCGGTGGCCACGAGGTGCCCGATGCCGAAGGCACGCGCGATCGGTGCGGTGACGAAGGCGTTGGTCGCGGTGACCAGCGCGATCAGGTCGCCCTGGGCGGCGTGGCGGGCGACGAGTTCGCGGGCCTGCGGCAGGATCCGCGGCGCGATGACCTCGGCCATGAAGCGCCGGTGCCAGGCGTCGAGCGTGGCGCGCGGATGCGCGGCGAGCGGGGCGAGCTGGAAACGCAGGAACTCGGCGATGTCGAGCGTGCCGTCCTGGTACTGGCGCAGATAGCGGTCGTTCCCGCGCTCGTAGGTCTCGCGTTCGAGCACGCCGATCCGCACCAGGAACTGCGACCATTCGTAGTCGCTGTCGATCGGCAGGAGGGTGTGGTCGAGGTCGAACAGGGCGAGGTTCATCGCGGCGGCGATTCTACGGCATGTCGCTACGGCAGGTCGTCGGCCGACCCCGCCGGCGCCCGGGGCGCAGGCGCCGGCGCGGGCGGCTCCAGCGGCAGGCCGGCCTGGGCGAACTCGCGCAGCAGCGGCACCGTGATCGCTCGCTTTCGCGCCAGCGCGTAGCCGTCCAGCGCGTCGACGAGGGCCCGCAGGCTGCCCAGGTCCCGCGGCGCGTGGGTCATCAGCCAGGGCACGACGTCGGGCGCCACCGACAGGCCGCGCTCGGCGAAGGTCAGGCCGAGCGCCTGCGCGGTGTCGGCGTCCGACAGCCGCCGCAATTGCAGCACCAGCCCCCATCCGAGCCGGGTGGCCAGTTCCGGCATCAGCCCCAGGCGGCCGGGGGGCTCGGCGCCGACGCAGGCCAGCGCCGCGTCGGCATCCGCGGCGACCGCGTCGAACAGGTGCCAGGCGGCGGCCTGGCGAGGCGCATCCAGGCGGTCGCAGTCGTCGATCAGCCAAGTGCGGACCGCCGGGTCGTGCACGAAGGCCTCCGGGGGCGAGGCCGGGTCGAGGCGGCGCACGCGGGCCGCGGGTTGCGTGCCCTCGAGCGCGCGCAGCAGGTGACTGCGGCCGCTCGACGCCGGACCCCAGAGGTACAGGAAGCGGGCGCCCGCGCCACGATGAGGATCGGCGAGCGCGCGCGCGGCCTCGAGCGCCTCGTGGTTGTCGCCGACCACGAAGGCATCGAAGGTCGGCGGCGGAGGCGGACCGAGGTCGAGGACGAGCTGGGACACGGGCTGGGGGCGGGGAGGGGCGGGCCGATACAATCCCGGCTCGCGCCATTGTATCGGCCCCGGTCGCGGGGCCCGCCCGCCCCCATGAGCTCCACGCCCCCCAAGCCCGCCGCGCCGCTGACCTACAAGGACGCGGGGGTCGACATCGACGCCGGCGACGCGCTCGTCGAGCGCATCAAGCCGCTCGCCCGGCGCACGATGCGCGAGGGCGTGCTGGCCGGCATCGGCGGGTTCGGCGCGCTCTTCGAGGTGCCCAAGCGCTTCCGCGAGCCGGTGCTGGTGTCCGGCACCGATGGCGTCGGCACCAAGCTGCGGCTGGCCTTCGCGCTCGATCGGCACGACACCGTCGGCATCGACCTGGTCGCGATGAGCGTCAACGACATCCTGGTGCAGGGCGCGGAACCGCTGTTCTTCCTCGACTACTTCGCCTGCGGGCGGCTCGACGTCGACACCGCGGCCCGGGTGGTCGGCGGCATCGCCGCGGGCTGCGAGCAGGCGGGCTGCGCGCTGATCGGCGGCGAGACCGCCGAGATGCCCGACATGTACCCGGACGGCGAGTACGACCTCGCCGGCTTCGCCGTCGGCTGCGTCGAGAAGTCGGCTGCCATCGACGGCCGCTCGATCGGTCCGGGCGACGCGATCATCGGCCTGGCCTCGAGCGGCCCGCACTCGAACGGCTACTCGCTGGTGCGCCGCGTGATCCAGCGCGCCCACGGCTCGCTCGAGTCGGCCGCGATGGACGTGCCCTTCGGCGCATCGGGCACCTTCGCCGACGCGGTGATGGCGCCGACCCGCATCTACGTGAAGCCGGTGCTGGGGCTGATCGGCGCGCTGCCGGTCAAGGGCATCGCCCACATCACCGGCGGCGGGCTGGTCGAGAACGTGCCGCGCGTGCTGCCCGAGACCTGCCAGGCCGTGCTGCAGCGCTCGGCGTGGACGATGCCGCCGGTGTTCGACTGGCTGCAGCGCGAAGGCGGCATCGCCGACGCCGAGATGCACCGTGTCTTCAACTGCGGCATCGGGATGGTGATCGTGGTCGATGCCGCGCTGGCCGACGAGGCGGTCACGCGGCTGCGCGCCGTCGGCGAGACCGCCTCGAGGGTCGGCGAGATCGTGGCGCGGCCCGCGGGCGCGCCCGCCACCGTCGTCGTCTGAGCGCCGCGACGGACGCCGGCCGCAGGGCCCGACCATGCGCAGCGCGCGGCACTCGCCGCCTGGCCGCAGGCGGGACGCCGGCGCGCTGCTGATCGCGGCGGGCTTGGGCTGGTGCGCGGCGGCGCCGGCGCAGGGCACGAGCGAGGCCGCGCCGGCCTCCGGCTCCGCCCCCGCCGTGCCGCCCGCCCCCGCCGCGGCGCCCCCGGACAGTCGGCCCGAGGCGCGGCCCGCGCTCGGCTTCCTGTCGAAGCTGCCCTTCGTGGGCAAGTGGTTCGGCGGCGGCGAGGAGACCGGCAGCGCGGACGGCAGCAAGGTCGCGCCGCACTACGCGCTCGAGGTCGAGGCGCCCGAGCCGGTGGCCCGCCAGATCCGCGACTTCACGCTGCTCGGCCGCTGGCGCCAGCGTCCGGACTACGACCCGTCGCAGCTGCCGCTCTTCGTGCGGCGCGCCGACCAGGAGGTGCGCGAGCTCCTCGCCGCGGAGGGCTGGTTCTCGCCGACGGTACGGGTCAGGCAGATCCCGGGCGGCGTGCGCATCGAGGTCGATGCCGGGGAGCGCGCCCGCGTGGCGGGCACCACGCTGCGGCTCGAGGGCGAGCTCGCGGAGCCCGCACATGCCGCGCTGCGCGAGCGCATCGGGCGCGAGTGGCTGCTGCCCGACGGCGCCGTGTTCCGCTCGCCCGAGTGGGAACGGGCCAAGCGCGCGCTGCTCACCGGGCTGCGCGACGGTGGCTTCCTGCGCGCCCGCATCGAGGAATCCGAGGCACTCGTCGAGCGCGAGCGGGCGAGCGCGACGCTGGAGGTCGAGGTGCAGTCCGGGCCGCCACTGTACTTCGGCATGCTCGACATCGGCGGTCTGCAGCGCTATCCGCGCGACGTGGTCGAGGGTCTCGCGCCGTTTCGCTTCGGCGATCCGTACGACGCCCGCCGGATCACCGAATTCCAGACCCGCCTGAACGGCGCCGGCTGGTTCACCTCGGTCAACGTGCGCCCCGACATGCCGGCGCTCGAGCGCGAGCCGGAGCTGGCCGAGGTGCCGGTGCGCATCGACGTGGTCGAGCGCCAGAGCAAGCGCTGGACGCTGGGCGGGGGCGTCGATACCGACCGCGGCGTGAACGTGCTGGCGGCCTGGGAGCACCGCAATGTCGGCGGCATCGGCGTGCAGACCTTCAACGGCATCGAGCTCGACGTCGAGCGGCAGGTCCTGTACTCGACCTGGGAGACGCCGCAGGACGTCCAGGGCTGGCGCTGGCAGTTCGGCGCGCGCGCCGAGCACCGGGACATCCAGAACGACCTGGTCGATGCGGCCTCGGTGTTCGCGTCGCGCAACCGGCGGCGCGGCGAGATCGAGACCGCGCTGTCGCTGCAGTACCAGGCCGAGCGGCAGAACGTGGTGTTCGGCCCCGCCGAGGAACGCCTCTACGAGAACCGCGCGCTGGTGCTCGGCTACAGCTGGACGCAGCGCCGGCTCGACTCGCCGATCTTCCCGTCGAAGGGCTACATCGTGTCCGGGCAGCTGTCCGGCGCCTCGTCCTCCCTCGGCTCGGAGCGCTCGTTCGTGAGGGCCTACGGACTGGGCTACGGGATCGTGCCGCTCGCGGCGGCCGACGGCGAGGAGTTCGGCCGCGTCGTGCTGCGCGGCGAGCTCGGCGCGGTGCTGGCCGACGGGCGCGACGGCATCCCGTCGGCCAACCTGTTCCGCACCGGTGGCACCAAGTCGGTCCGCGGCTACAGCTCGCAGAGCCTCGGCGTGGCGCTCGGCGAGGCGACGGTCGGCGGCCGCTTCCTGATGGTCACCAGCGCCGAGTACCAGCACCTGATCACCCGCGACGTCGCCGCAGCGGTCTTCTACGACTGGGGCAACGCGGCCGATGCGCGCCGCGACCTCTCGCCGGTCTCGGGCTACGGCGTCGGCGTGCGCTGGCGCACGCCGGTCGGGCCGCTGAACCTCGACCTCGCCTGGGGCGAGGCGGTCCGCGACTGGCGGCTGCACTTCTCGATCGGGGTGGTGTTCTGATGGCCGGGCCGGTGTCGCCCGCGCTGCCGCCCGATTCCGGTCCCGTGTCCGGCCGCCCGTCGCGTCGGCGCCTGCGGATCGCGCTGATCGGGTTCGCGGTGCTGGCCACGCTGACGTCGGTGCTGCTCGGGGCGGCGGCGTCGTGGCTGGGTTCCGAGTCGATGCTGCAGACGGTGGTGGCGCGCGCGGTGGCGGCCAGCGGCGGGCGGCTCGAGGTCGAGGCGCCGAGCGGCTCGCTGCTCGGGACCCTGCGGGCGGCGCGCGTGCGCTGGACCGACGGCGCGATGGTGGCGAGCGTCGACGATCTCGCGGTCACGCTCGACTGGCGCGGGCTGCCGGCGCGGCGCCTGCGTGTCGTCGCGGCGAGCGCGGCCCGCGTCGAGGTGTCGACGCCACCGTCCGACGCTCCGCTCGCGCCGCCGGCGTCGCTGGCCCTGCCCTTCGGTATGCGGGTCGACATCGGGGGGCTCGACATCGCCGAGCTGCTCGTGCGCAGCGGCGACGCCGAGCCGCTGAAGCTCTCGGCGCTGCATGGGGCGGCGCGCTACGCCGCGTCCGCCTGGACGCTCGACGCGCTGTCGGTGCGGGGCGACTTCGGGGCGCTGCGCGCCGACGGCACGGTGCGCGACGCGCCGCCTTTTGCGCTGTCGGCGAACGTTCTGCTCGAGACGCGCGTGCTCGACGAGCCGATCGCGATCGCCTCGAGTGCGACCGGCGACCTGTCGGCCCTCGCGATCGAGGCCCGCACGGTGCTGCGCGAGGCCTCGGCGAACGCGCGGCTGCGGCTCGCCCCGTTCTCGCCGCGCCCGCTGCTCGCGGCCGACGTCGGCATCGCGAACCTCGACCTCGCGCGCTTCGGTGCCGGCCTGCCGGCCACGCGGCTGGAGGGCCGGCTGCAGGGCACCGCGCCGCCCGCTGCCGCCGGGTCGCCGGTCCCCGCGCTGCCCGCGCTCGGCGGCACGCTGAGCCTGCGCAACACGCGCCCCGGCACGCTCGATGCGGCGCTGCTGCCGGTGGAGACCGCGGCGACACGCTTCGCCTTCGACGGCGCGCTGCTGCGGCTCGACGGGCTCGCCGTGGCGGGCCCGCCCGGCCGGCTCGAGGGCGATGCGACGCTGCGGGTGCCCGCGGGCGGCGCACGCCTGCCGACCGAGTTCGCGCTGCGCCTGGCCACGCAGGGCATCGACCTGCAGCGCGCGCATGCCGCGCTGCGGCCCACCGCCCTGCGCGGCGAGGTCCGCGTCGCGCCCGCGCGCGGCGGGCTCGCGTTCGACGGCCGGCTGTCCGACGGCGAGCTGTCGCTCGACGCGCAGGCGCTGCTGGTCGGCGAGCGTCTGAGCATCGCGCGGGCCCGGCTGCAGGCGCGCGAGGGCATCGCCGAGTTCGCCGGCAGCGCCGGGATCGCACCGCCCTACCGGTTCGATCTGGCCGGTACCGTCGCGAGGCTCGATCCCGCGCGTTTCGCCGACGTGCCGGAGGGTCTGCTGAACGGACGCTGGCGCGTCACCGGCGAGGCCGGTCCGGAGCCCTCCGTGGAGGCCGAAGCCTCGCTGTCCGACAGCCGCTGGCGGGGGCAGGCGCTGTCCGGCCGGGCGAGCGGGCGCTGGCAGCCCGACCGAGTGAGCCGTGTCGATGCGGCGCTGCGCTGGGGCGGCGCCACCGCGAGCGCCCGCGGCGGCCTCGGCGCACCGGGCGACCGGCTGGCGGTGGCGATCGACGTGGCCCGGCTGCAGGAACTCGATGCGCGGTTCGGCGGGCGTCTCGGGCTCGAGGCGACGCTGCGCGACGCGCTGCGCGAGCCTGGGCTCGCCGCCACCGTGACCGGACGAGCGCTGCGCATCGAGGACCGCCTGAGCGTGCGCAGCCTGCGTGCGGCGGTGGAGGTCGCGCGTCCGGCCGCGCTGCGCGAGGTGTTGGTGCGGCTGGGGGTGGTGGAGGCCGCCCCCCCGGCCGCGCCCGCCGCGCCCGCCGCGCCGCCCGCTCGCGCGCAGACGCCTGCCCCCGCGCGGGGCGGATCGGGCGCGGTCGCGGCCAAGGAGGCCGGTGCCGCCGCCGGCGCGGGCAAGCGCGAGGCCAGCGCCGCCCGGGGCGGCTGGAGCGCCGCCACGTCGGCCCTGTCCGTCACGCTGCAGGCCGACGGCCTGCAGCT
>JBIIPQ010000203.1:0-7630 GCA_044342535.1 Burkholderiaceae bacterium | reverse complement strand
CCGAATCGACTCAGGTCGCGGATGCGCCTCGGATAGAGGATCCCGTCGAGATGGTCGCACTCATGCTGCACCACGCGCGCATGGAAGCCGGAGGCGATCCGGTCGACCGGGGTCCCGGCGGCGTCGGACCCGCGGTAGCGGATGCGGGCGATCCGCGGCACCCATCCCCGCATGCCAGGGACCGACAGGCAGCCCTCCCAGCCCTCCTCCTCGTCGGATGCGAGGGCCTCGATCATCGGATTGACCAGCACCGTCGGGGGCACCGGCTCGGCCTCGGGGTAGCGCGGGTTCGACGCGAAGCCGAAGATCACGACCCGCAGGTCGATGCCGATCTGCGGCGCGGCGAGCCCGGCGCCGTTGCGGTCGGCCATCGTGTCGAACATGTCGGCGACCAGGGCGTGCAGCTCGGGCGTGTCGAAGCGCTCGACCGGACGGGCGACGCGCAGCAGGCGCGGATCGCCCATCCTGAGGACCGGGTGGATCATCGGGACACGGCCGCACGGGCGCGCAGGCTCGCGGCGAGCACGCGGCGGGCCCGCACCATCGCCTCGTCCATCACCGCGCCCATCGCCTCCAGCGAAATCGCCCGGCGGCTGTCGCCGAGCCCGGCGGCATGGTTGGCCACCACCGCCAGCACCCCGTATGGCAGCGACAGCTCGCGGGCGAGCACGGCTTCGGGCATGCCGGTCATGCCGACCAGGTCGCAGCCGTCGCGCTCCATGCGCCGGATCTCGGCGGCGGTCTCGAGGCGCGGGCCCTGCGTACAGCCGTAGCAGGCGCCGGCGATCACTGCCTCGCCCGCCGCGGCCGCGCCGTCGAGCAGGCGCGCACGGATGGACTCGGCGTACGGCTCGGTGAAGTCGACGTGGGTGACCGGATTGTCCGGGCCCTCGAAGAAGGTGTTCTTGCGGCCGTGCGTGTAGTCGATGGCCTGGTCGGGCACGACCAGCGCGCCCGGTCCGCAGTCGGCGCGGATGCCGCCGACGGTGGCGACCGCCAGCACCTCGGTGGCGCCGACGTGATGCAGCGCCCAGAGGTTGGCCCGGTAGTTGATCTGGTGCGGCGCGATGGTGTGACCATAGCCGTGGCGCGCGAGGAAGACCACGGCGATGCCGTCGATCGTGCCGAAGGACAGCGCGCAGGACGGGTCGCCGAAGGGCGTACGGACCACCTCGCGACGTTCGAGCTTCAGGTCGGCGAGCTTGGCGAGCCCGCTGCCGCCGATGATGGCATGCATATGTGGGGGACTCCGCGGCCCGCGTCGGGGCCGCCGTCTGGACGAGGACCCGGCGCAGTGCGCGCCGGGCGTCTGACGGTCAGAGGGTCCGGCGACGCTCGAGGAAGGCGGCGAAGTCCGCACCGACCTCGGGATGCCGCAGGGCCAGCTCGACCGTGGCCTGAAGATACCCGATCTTCGAGCCGCAATCGTAGCGCGTGCCCTCGAAGCGATAGGCGAGCACGGGCTCCTCGCTGATCAGCCGGGCCAGGGCGTCGGTGAGCTGGATCTCGCCGCCGGCGCCGGGCCGCAGGTTGGCGAGGTGATCGAAGACCAGCGGCGTGAGCACGTAGCGTCCCACCACGGCCAGCGTCGACGGGGCGACCTCGGGCTTGGGCTTCTCGACGATGCCGGTCACCCGATCGGTACGTTCGCCCCAGGGCGAACTCGAGACGATGCCGTAGGAGGAGGTCTCCTCGCGGGACACCTCCTGGACGGCGAGCACGCTCGAATGGTGCTTCGAGTACTGCTCGACCATCTGCGAGAGCACCGGCGTGCCGCCTTCGGACGCCTGCATCAGGTCGTCCGCCAGCAGCACCGCGAACGGCTCGTTGCCGACGACCGAGCGGGCGCAGAGCACCGCATGGCCGAGGCCCAGCGGCTCGGCCTGCCGGATGTACACGCAGTTGATGCCCTTGGGCACCACATCCTTGACCGCCTCGAGCAGCGCGGTCTTGCCGCGGGCCGTCAGCTCGGCCTCGAGTTCGTAGGCCTTGTCGAAATGGTCCTCGATGCTGCGCTTGCCGCGCCCGGTGATGAAGATCATCTCGGTGATCCCGGCTGCCGCGGCTTCCTCGACGGCGTACTGGATCAGTGGCTTGTCGACGACCGGCAACATCTCCTTCGGAGATGCCTTGGTCGCCGGTAGGAACCGCGTGCCGAGCCCCGCTACGGGGAACACCGCCTTACGAATTTTCTTGGCCATCTCGTCCGATCATGCGAAGGAATTGTTCGAGGTCAATCACCGGAATACCCAGTTCAGCGGCCTTGGCAAGTTTGCTGCCCGGGTTCCCACCCGACAGGACGAAGCTGGTGCGCTTCGAGACCGATCCGGTGGCGCCGCCCCCGTGCTGGCGGATCAACGCCTCGGCTTCATCCCGGGCCATGCCGGGCAAGGTACCCGTGACGACAATGATGCGACCGGACAGGATGCCGCCGTCGACCGAGGCCGACGCGTGGCTGGTGCTGCCCTCCTCGGAGGTGGCTTCGACGTTGCGTCGGCGCGGCGGCCGCTTCGGCTCGACGCCGGCGGCCCGCAGGCCGGCAATCACCTCGCGGTTGTGAGGTTCGGCGGCGAAGGCCTGGATCGCCCGCATGATCTCCGGGCCGACACCCTCGAGCGGCACCGGCAGCAGAGCCTCGCCCTTGGGCCTCGCCCGGGCGTTGTGCTTCTGCGCGGCCGCCTTGGCCTCGATGAGCGCGGTCCAGTCGGCGTCGAGCGTCTCGTCGAGGCCACCGAACTCGGCGGCCAGGATCCGGGCGACTTCCTCGCCGACGTGACGGATGCCGAGTGCAAAGAGGAAGCGCTCCAGAGCGACCTCGCGCGAGGCCGCGATCGCCGCCTCGAGGTTGGCCGCCGACCGATCGCCCATCCGATCCAGGCCGGACAGCACGGCCGCATCGAGCCGGTACAGGTCGGCGGGGGTCTGCACCAGGTCGCGCTCGACCAACTGCTCGACGATCTTCTCGCCCAGGCCCTCGATGTCCATCGCCCGGCGCTGCGCGAAATGCAGCAGCGCCTGCTTGCGCTGGGCCTTGCAGTACAGGCCGCCGACGCAACGCCAGGCCACCTCCCCGTCCTCGCGCATCGCCGCCGAACCGCAGACCGGGCAGCGGGCCGGCATGGCGAAGCGCCGGGCGTCGGGTGGCCGCTGCTCGGGGACGGAACGGACCACCTCCGGGATCACGTCGCCGGCGCGGCGCACGATGACCATGTCCCCGATCATCAGATCCTTGCGCGCCAGTTCGTCCTCGTTGTGCAAGGTGGCGTTGGTGACGGTCACGCCGCCGACGAACACCGGCCGCAGCCGCGCGACCGGGGTCAGCACGCCGGTGCGGCCGACCTGGACATCGATGTCGAGGAGCTCGGTCAGCGCCTCCTCGGCCGGGAACTTGTGGGCGAGCGCGAAGCGCGGGGCCCGGGCGACGAAGCCGATGGCCTCGTGCCAGTCGCGCTGGTCGACCTTGTAGACGACGCCGTCGATGTCGTAGGGCAGCGTCGACCGCCGGGCGCCGATGTCGCGGTAGAAGGCAAGCAGACCCTCGACGTCGGGCACGGTGCACCGGTGCTGACCGACCGGCAAGCCGAGTGCGCCGAACCAGTCGAGGAGCGCCGCGTGCGAGCCGGGCACCGCGACATCGTCGGACACCTCGCCCAGCCCATAGGCGAAGAAGCGCAGCGGCCGCTGGGCGGTCAGCGCCGGATCGAGCTGGCGCAGGCTGCCGGCCGCGGCGTTGCGGGGGTTCACGAAGGGCTTGTCGCCGCGGGCACGCTGCGCGTCGTTCATCCGCTCGAAGTCGCGCCGGAACATGAGCACCTCGCCCCGGACCTCCAGCCGACGCGGCGCCGGGCCGTCGAGCCGCAGCGGGATCGCGCGGACGGTCCGCAGGTTGGCGGTGACGTCCTCGCCGACGGCACCGTCGCCCCGCGTGGCCCCCTGCACGAAGCGTCCGTCCTCGTAGCGCAGGCTGATCGCGAGGCCGTCGAACTTCAGCTCGGCGCAGTAGCGAAGTGCCGCGGCATCGAGCGCGGCGGCAGCGGCGGCCTCGCGCACGCGGCGGTCGAAGCCGCGGACATCGTCGTCGGTGAACGCGTTCTGGAGCGACCGCATCGGCAGCGCATGCCGCACCTGGCCGAAGCCCGACGCGACCGCGCCGCCGACGCGCCGGGTCGGGGAGTCGGCCGCCGCATGCTCGGGATGCGCGGCCTCGAGCTCCTGCAGCGCGAGGAACAGGCGGTCGTACTCGGCATCGGGCACCGTCGGCGCATCGAGCACGTGGTACGCGTGGTTGTGACGCTCGAGCTCGGCTCGAAGCCGCTCGATCCGGGCCTGGGGTGACACCTCGTCCACGTCCGGCGGCACGGCGACAGCCCTCAGTTGAAGACCCGGAGCGCCGCGGGCGAGCCGGCGTCGAGCCCCGCGTCCTGCAGCGACAGGTAGCGCATGGCGAGCTGGCGGGCCACGCCGGCCGCGGCCGAATCGGTCATCGGCTGGCCGGCATCGTCGACCACACGGCCGCCGGTGCGTTCGGCGCACAGCTGGGCGGCCTGGACCATCCGGGCCCAGGGATCGGCATCCTGAGGAGAGCGGGGCACGTCGAGCAGCAGCGTGAGCTGCTCGGCACGCTCGCCCAGCGCCAGCGAGAAGAGCGCCTCGCCCTCCTCGCCGATCGCGGTGAAGCGGTTGTTGCCGCGCTCCTGCAGCCCCAGGCCCGCGGCCAGCGCGGCCAGCTCGCCGGGCGACAGCGCGGTCGGCGTCTCGACGTTCAGGCCGAGCACCGCGTCGAACTGCGCGCAGGCCTCGTCGAGCTGGCGGGCATGCTCGAGCACCGGCGCCATGTCGGGCACGATCGCCCCACCGGCGCCGATCGCACGGCCGAGCGCCTGCATCGCGGTGGCGAACTCCGAGAACTCCATCGCATTGAGCGGTCCGTGGCGGTTGGCGAGCAGCACGCCGGCGCGGACCCGGCGCACTGCGTCGAGCGAGGCGTGCGGCACGGTCCAGCGGCCGTCGCCGCCGTCGGCCTCGACAGCGATCGGCTTGGAGCCGGCGCGCCGCAGCGTCGAGGCGGCGGCGAGCAGGCGACCGGCGGCCACCGGCGCACCCAGCCCGAAGACGACGATGCAGTCGAGCCGCGGATCGAGGATCGGACCGTTCGCGGTGTCGGATGCCGGCGGCTCCGGGGGCGCGAGATCCTCGCGCCAGGCGGGTTCGCCATCCTCGCTCGTCACGGCATGAGGCGCCGGCGGCTCTGGGCGTTCAGCGGTACCAGGACGGTCCTCGCCGAACGCCGTGTCCTCACGCCTGTCACCGGTCGCGCCGGCGCCGCGCTCGGCGGCCGGCCCGAAGGGCGGTTCGCCCCGCTCGCCAGGGCGTCCGCCCGACGGCCCGGCCCGATGGCCGGCACCGATGCTCGGCTCCCCGCGAGACCCGCCGCCGGCGCCCGGCTCGGCGCGCGGCGCCGGGGCAGGAGCCGTGGCCGGGCTCGAGGCCGGAGCCGGTCTGCCCGAGCCGGACAGCTTGTCGCGCCAGGCGTCGCGCAGCCGAGACTGGCGGCCCTGCAGCAGGTTGAACGTCAGCACCACGCCCAGCGCGATGACGAACAGTCCGATCAGGCTCGCCCAGAGGGTATCCATCACGCCGCCTCCGCGAAGCCGGCCGCCGCCTGCAGATCGACCGCGACGATCCGCGACACGCCACGCTCCTGCATGGTCACGCCGACCAGCTGCTGGGCGAGCTCCATCGCGATCTTGTTGTGGGTGATGAAGAGGAACTGGGTCTGGTCGGACATGCGCCTCACCATCGACACGTAGCGCTCGGTATTGGCGTCGTCGAGCGGCGCGTCGACCTCGTCGAGCAGGCAGAACGGCGCGGGATTGAGCTGGAACATCGCGAACACCAGCGCGATGGCGGTCAGGGCCTTCTCGCCGCCCGACAGCAGGTGCACCGACTGGTTGCGCTTGCCCGGGGGCTGGGCGACCACCGAGACGCCGGAGTCGAGGATCTCCTCGCCGGTCAGCACCAGGCGGGCCTCGCCCCCGCCGAACAGCTCGGGGAACAGGGTGCCGAAGTGCCCGTTGACGGTATCGAAGGTCTCCTGGAGCAGCGCGCGGGTCTCGCGGTCGATCTTGCGGATCGCGTCCTCGAGGGTGCCGATCGCCTCGTTGAGGTCGGCCGACTGGGCGGTGAGAAAGCCGAAGCGCTCGCTCGAGACGGCGAGCTCGTCGAGCGCCGCGAGGTTGACCGCGCCCAGGGCCGCGATCGCGTTGCCCAGGCGCGTGAGCTCGGCCTGCAGCCAGGTCGGCCTGGGTGCCTGCTCGAAGCGACCGCGCACCGCCGCCTCGTCGACCTCGGCCTGCGCGAGCTGCTCGGCGAACTGCTCGGCCCCGATGCGCGCGGCCTGCTCCTTGAGCTGCAGATCGGTCAGGCGCGCACGCAGCGGCTCCTGCGCGCGCTCGTGGCCGAGGCGCGTCTCGTCGAGCTCGCGCATCGTGCCAGTCAGGGCATCGAGCCGCGCCCGGACCTCGGCCAGCGCCTGCTCGGCACGGATCCGGGCATCGAGCGCGTCCTGCAGTCCGGCACGGGCCGCGGCATCGGACAGCTCGGCGAGGCGCGGCTGCAGGCTCTCGGTCTCGGCCAGCCCCTGCTCGATGCTGCGCCGCGCCTGCTCGATCTGCTCGCGCAGCGACTGCCGGCGCGCCTCGATCTCCCGGACCGAGAACGCGGCCTCGCGCTCCTCGCGTTCGAAGCTGCGCAGGCCCTCGCGGGCCTCGCCGAGCGCGGCCTCGGCGTCTTCCCAGCCCACGCGCCGGGCCTCCCCGGCCTCCTGCAGGTCGGCGAGCTCGAGGTCCAGCGTCTCGAAGCGCGCCCCTTCCTCGGCGATCGCCGCCTCGCGCTCGGCGAGCTGCCCGGCGACCTCGGCGAGCTCGGACTCGAGCCGGGCCCGGTCCGCGCTCGCACGCTGGACCTGCTGCGCGCAGCGCTCGGTGTCCAGGCGCAGGCTGGCCGCGCGCCGGACCGCCTGCTGCAGCGCGTCGCGGTCGGCGGAGAGCCGGCCGCGCGCCTCGGACGCCGCGGCTTCGGTGCGGGCCGCGGCGGCGCGGGCATCGTCGGCGATGAGCTCGAACGCACGGTGCTCGCGGGTCAGGTTGTCCAGCTCCTGCTGGCGGGCCAGCACGCCGTCCTGTTCGGAATCGAGCGCGTAGAGCTGCACGCCGAAGCGGCCGATCGCGTGGCCCGAGCGCAGCACGAACTGCCCACCGGCCGGCAGCCTGCCGCGCTCGGCCACGGCCTGCTGCGCCGTCTCGCCGCAGAAGCTCCCGTGCAGCCACTCGTCGAGCAGCGCACGGATCTGCGGGTCCGTCGTATGGACCTGCACGGCGAGCGGGCTCAGCCCGGACGGTGCGGGGGCGCCGCCCGTGACCGGCGCGTCGCCGCCCGCGTAGAAGCCGACCTTCGCGGGCGGCTGCTCGCCGAGCAGCCCGGACAGCGACTCGAGCCGCGCGACTTCGAGGGCCTGCACGCGCTCGCGCAGCACGGACTCGATCGCGGTCTCCCAGCCGGGCTCGATCCGCAGCCGCTGCCAGAGGCGCTTCATGCCTTCCAGGCCGTGCTTCTGCAGCCAGGGCGCGGT
>JBIIPQ010000202.1:0-7808 GCA_044342535.1 Burkholderiaceae bacterium | reverse complement strand
GAGCGGGGTGTGCGGATCGAAGCGGTGGATCTGGTAGAGGTCGACGTATTCCGTGCCCAGCCGGCGCAGGCTGTGGTCGATCTCCGACAGGATCGCCTTGCGCGACAGGCCGGCGCCGTTGGGGCCCTCGTGCATGCGCCCGTGGACCTTGGTGGCCAGCACGATCTCGTCGCGCGGCGCGAAGTCCTCGAGCGCCCGGCCGACGATCTCCTCGCTGGTGCCGTCCGAGTAGACGTTGGCGGTGTCGAAGAAGTTGATGCCGAGGTCGAGCGCGCGGCGCAGGAACGGGCGGCTCTCGGCCTCGCCAAGCGACCAGGGATGCGGGCCGCGCTCGGGTACGCCGTAGCTCATGCAGCCCAGGCACAGGCGGGAGACTTCGAGGCCGGTGCGGCCGAAACGTACGTAGTCCATGGGGGCGTGTCTCCGGGTTTGATCGATTCGTTCAGCCGGCATCGCGCCGGGCGGTCCAGCGCCGCATCAGCGCGTGCAGCACGATGAGGCCGGCCACGAAGGCGGACGCGACTCCCTGCAGGACAGCCGCCCGCTTTCCCCGTCGAGCGCTCGCCCGCATGTCCTTGCCTCCGTCGTCGATCCGCAGCGCGGCGCCTGCACTCTATCGGCGCGCGTGCATCCGGTCCATCGGACCGGCCACTTCGGCGGGACCGGATCGGACGCGTTCCGGTACCGGCGTTCCCGGGCGCCGGCTCGGCCTGCGGCGGGGCGCGCGGCGAGCGTCGTGACGCGAAGTGTGATCGCGCAGGCGCGACGCCGAGGCGCCGGGTGTCACCGGCGAGTCATCGGGAGGTTCCCGGACGGGTGTTACTCTCGACGCAGGCGACCCATGCAGGCTTCGCTGACCGCCGACCGGCGGCAGCCGCGGATCGCGTCGAACCCCTGGTACGGAACACAATGGAAAAGCTACTGGCCAGTGTCGGATCGCTGCTCTACGGCATGCGGTTCACCATGCTCTTCTTCTACGTGGGGCTGGTGCTGATCATCCTGGGGATCCTCGGCAAATTCGTGCTCGAGACCTACAAGCTGATGGTCACCCTGCTGTTCGGAAACCTCGAGAAGATCGATCTGATCATCAAGGTCCTCGAGCTGGTGGACATGACGATGGTCGCTCAGCTGGTCTGGGTGGTGGCGCTGGCGGGTGTGTCGCTCTTCGTCACGACCGGACACTTCGACTCGAAGGACATGAAGAAGCCCGACTGGCTGGACCATGTCAACACCTACAACCTCAAGCTGAAGCTCGCCTTCGCGATCATCTCCATCTCGGGTGTCCATGCCCTGAAGACCTATCTGAGCGGCGAACTGAGCCTGGAGAACATCCAGATCGTCACCATGGTGGCGGTGATCCACTTCACGTTCGTGCTGTCGGCGATCGGCATCTCGTTCGCCGAGCGACTCACGCGGGAGCATCCGTGAGTCGAGGCCCGGGAACCCCTCGAGCGCACCTCGACTGAATACGGACGCGGATCGGACGCGTTCCGGTCCCGCCGTCCCGGGGCGCCGGTTCAGCCTTCGGCGGGACGCCCGGCGAGCAGGCCCGCGATCGCGGTGCCGGGGAGCGCCGGCCGCACCGCGCCCGCGATGTCGCCCGCAGCGAGCTCGCGCGCCGCATCGGCCAGGCCGGCCATCGCGCGGCGGTAGAGCGCGCCGCCCAGGCTCACGCGCCTGACGCCGCACGCGAGCAGCTCGGCGAGCGGCACCGGGCCCGAGGCCGGGCCGATCAGCACGTTGACCGGCCTGGGCGCGACGGCGCGGATCACCGCACGGACCGCGTCGAGGTCGGGCAGCGCGGGCGCGTAGAGCACGTCGGCGCCCGCCTCGGCGAAGGCGACCAGCCGGCGGATCGTGTCGTCGAGGTCCGGCCGGCCGTGCAGGAAGTTGTCGGTGCGCGCGGTGAGCAGGATCCGCCCCCGCGCCGCGCGGGCTGCCGCGCGCACGCGCGCCACCGCGTGATCGAACTCGTGGATCGGCCGGTCGGCGCGCGCGGTGGTGTCCTCGATGCCCAGCCCGGCGAGGCCGGCCGCGATCGCCGCCTCGACGGTGTCGACGCAGTCCTGGGGATCGGGGCCGTAACCGTCCTCGAGGTCGCCGTTGACGGGAAGGCCCGCGACCTCGGCGAGCAGCGTGCCGTTGGCGAGCGCCTCGGTGCGGCTCACCGCCGCCTGGCCGTCGAGCCGGCCCGCGGCGAACGCGATGGCCAGCGAGCTGGTCCCCAACGCGCGGAACCCCGCCTGGCGCAGCAGCACCGCCGAGGCGCCGTCCCAGGCGTTGGGCATCACGAATCCACCCGGGGCCTCGTGCAGGGCCTTGAACCGTTCGTATGCTTCGAGCTGTCGCATCGCGTCCTCGCCTGGTCGTTGCCGCCGGCTCCCGCCGCGGTGCCGACAGGATGCGCAGGGGTCGACCCCGCGGCCCGTCGATCTGTCCGGATCATACGGCCCCGGGGGCCGCGCCGCCCCCGGCCGCGCCGAAGGCGACCGGCAAGGCTAAGCCCGGACGCGCCGGACAGGCCCCGGGCGCGCGCCCGCGCCCAGTGCGAGCAGCCCGGCTCCCAGCAGCCATGCCAAGGCGGCGGGCCCCGGCACCGGTGTCAGCACCATGTTGAACCGGTAGTCGAACGAACCGGAGCCGAGCTCCTGGAACCAGAACGTGTAGTCGCCCGCCGCCAACGGCCGCTCGAAGCCGCTCGAGCCGAACGACGGCATCGCCATGTCGTCCAGGATGTCGGTGCCCCGATCCTCGAGCCGATAGACCTTGTAGCCGAGCAGGCCCAGCGCCGTCGAGGCGTCGGACGCGACCGGCATCGTGTCGCCGACGGCCAGGCCGACGAAGGAGCCGCCACCACCGACCGCCGTCTGCATGCCCACCCGCAGTTCAGACATCCGGTAGCCGACCGGCACGTTCACCCACAGGTAATCCAGGTCGACCACGCCGCCGCTGCGGCCGACGGCTCCGGAGACGACGTTCGACCCCGGCACGGCGCCGCCGGGCTGGAAGTCGAGCTGCAGGAAAGTCGGTGCGAGCCGGTCGGCGGACAGTTCGCCGTTCACCGCTTCGGAGAACGATGCACCGGTGGCGAGCCCGGAGCCGAGCGCGAGAGCGACGGCACATGCGGGACGGGTCACGGAAGCGAGAAGGAGGCGAGGACGCGCGACAGCGTGCATGACGACGGCTTCCGTTCGACAAAGCACCAGTCTGCCAGTCGATCGTGACAGCTCACCGCGGCCCGCGTCCGTCCGTGAAGGTGAAGACGCTGGGGCTGCGGGTGGATCGAGCGAGCCAGCCGCACCATCGCGTCGGCACGTCGTCGGCGCGTCGTTGGGCGACGGTGTCGGCGGTGTCGGAAGCATCGGCGGCCGGCTCGACGCGGGTCTCAGCGCTCAAGCCGATCAGGCGACGGGATCCGTGGCAGGCGGCACCGACCTCGCGCACGACGCGTCGGCCGCGCCCTCGCCGAACCACGCCTCGCACCAGCGCTCGATCGCCTCGCGGACCTCGACCGGACGCTCGGTGAGGGGCCAGTGGTTGCAGTCGACCGCCGCGACCGTGGTGCGCGGGCCGGCGAGCCGCTCGCGCATCCGCACCGGGTCGGCGAAGTGGGCCGAGGTGGACTGCAGCACCAGCGTCGGCAGCGGCACGCCGGACTGCGGCGGCACGGGGCGGAACATCTCGACCAGGTCCTGCAGGTACACCGCTATCGCCGTGGTGCGCAGGTCGGCCCGGGTCGAGCTGTACTGCCGGATGAACTCGGCCTCGGCCCGTGGGGACGCGAGCGCGCGACGTGCGGTCTCGTCGAGCGCACGCAGGTCCAGCGGCGGCAGGCTGCGCCGATGCAGGCCCAGCGCGTTCAGCGCGCGCACGGTCGTGGCCGCGGCCGCGAGCAGCGGACCGGCGCGGGCCCGCCGTCGCCACGGTGGCAGCAACGCGTCCCGGAACACCGGGTCGATCAGCACCAGCCCGCGGATACGAGCCGGGTGGCGCGCCGCGCAGTGCAAGGCCACCTGCGCGCCCAGGCTGTGGCCGACCAGCACCGCGTCGGCGTGCCCCCGGGCGTCGAGCAGCGCGACCAGGTCGTCGCTCCAGACCTCGTGCGAGATCGGCCGCCGCGACAGCGAGGCGCCGTGGCCGCGCAGATCCATGCGCAGCAGCTCGTGGCGGACATCGAGCGAGGTGAGCTCGACGAACTCGGTGAACCGGGTGAGGTTGCTCGCCAGTCCGTGCAGCAGCACCACCGCCGGCAAGCCGGCGGGCACGCGTGCGGGCCGGGTCCGGCAGGCGACGGTCGCGCCGTCAGGGCGACGCAGCGCGAAGTCGATCTCGGCTCGGCGATCGGGGGTGACATCCATGCGGCGATGATCGCATCGCCCACGCCGGCGTACGGGACGATCCGGACGCGCCGCTCGCGCAGACGCGCCCTCAGGCCCGACCCTGCGGCCCGGACGCCGGATCGCTGCGGTCTGCGGACAGCACCGACAGGACGCTCTGCGCGACGCCATCCAACCTGGAGGAGTCACGGCGCATGCCGTCGAACAGGTCCGGAACCGGCGTCGTGCCGGGCAAACACAGCCAGTCGGCCACCTGCTCCGGCGTGGCGCCGATGTAGGCCATCGTCCAGTCGCTGAACCGCGCCGACGGCACCTCGCCTTCCTGCAGGACCGTCACCGCCTCGTGGCGCAGGTCCCGGGAGATCCTGGCCATCAGCGCCTTGATCGTGGCTGCCTCGCCTTCCAGGATCTGCAGGAAGATGCCGTCGACATACACCAGCGCGCCGGTGATGCCGCGCTGGGCATTGTGTTCCCGGGCCTGCTCGAGGAGGTCCTCGAGGTCGTCCGACTGCATCGGGATCGAGGCGTCCGACGAATAGATGATCTGGTAGGTCATCGACCGATACTAGGCCGCTTCGGCGTCCGTTCCAAGTCCTCACGTGTTCCGGCGGTAACGAGCGCCGAACCCGGGCAACGCACCCGCGCTCGGGCGGGTCAGGCGTCGACGGTCTCGTCGTGCGCGTCGAGCACGCACACCGTCGAGCCCGGCTCGCGCTTGGCCTGGCGCTTGGCGCGCGCCTCGACGCGCAGCAGTCGCGACTTCGCGACCTGGCAGGCCGGCGGCACGGCCACCACACCGACCGACAGCGTGAGCAGCGCGAAGCGACGCGACATGCCGTCGCGGTCGCGGCCCGGGAAGCTGCGCAGCCGCCGCTCCTCGTCGCCGAAATGCCGACGTGCGCCTTCGGCGAAATCGGCGAGCACGCGGTCGATGCGCTGGCGCCAGTCGGACGAGGCGTAGAGCACCACGAAGTCGTCGCCGCCGATGTGACCGACGAAGTCGGCGTCGGGATCGGCGTGTTCGACGAGCAGGTCGCCGAGCAGCCGGATCACCTCGTCGCCGGTTCCGTAGCCGTAGGTGTCGTTGAACGGCTTGAAATGGTCGATGTCGATGTACGCCATGCAGAACGCGGTCCGCGCGGCGAGCCGCTCCTCGACCGCCCGATCGATCGGCACGTTGCCCGGCAGCAGTGTCAACGGGTTGGCATAGCGGGCAGCCTGCAGCTGCTGCTCAGCGATCGAGCGCATCAGGTCGCGGCCGGGAACGATGCCGAGATACCGACCGCCGCCGGTCACGACCACGCCGTCGTCCAGGGCGCCTTCGTCCTTCTCCGCCAGCAACCGGGCCGCGTCGGACACCAGGCTGTCCTCCTCCAGCACCAGCGGCTCGCGCTCGACCACCTCCAGCACGCTGCGACGGCCGAACACCTCGCGCCTGAAGGGTCGCGCGAGGAAGTCGGTCAGGCGCGCGCGTTCGACCAGGCCGATCGGTATCCCGTCGCGCACGATCGGCAGCAGCTGCAGCGACTTGTCGGAATCGAAACGCGCATACACCGCTTCGGTCGTGGTCTCGGGCGGAACAGTGGGCGACGGGATCACCAGTCGACCGAGCCGGTCGGAACGGCTCTCGGGCACCGCGATCGCTCTCGGCACCTTGCGCAGCGCCGGCTCGAGGCGGCGCTTCGGCGTGGACGACGGCCGACCGACCAGGTAGCCCTGCACCAAGCGGATGTCGAGCGACGCCAGGGTGTCCAGCTCGCCCTCGGTCTCGACGCCTTCGGCGATGCTGAGGATGCCGAGTCGCGCGCACAGCCGGCGCAGCGATCGCACGAACTCCTGCTTGTATCGATCGGCGTCGATGCCCGCGCAGAAGTGCCGGTCGATCTTCACGACCTGCGGGCGCACCTGCGACCACAGCCGCAGCGACGCGAAACCTTCGCCGAAGTCGTCCAGCGCGATCGACGCGCCGTTCGAGCGCAGCCGCGCGAGGGCCTCGCCGAGCATGGACGGATCGGACCGGGTCGACTCGGTCACCTCGATCACCAGCCGATGCCAGGTGCTCGAATCGGCATGCTCGGCCAGCAGATGCTCGATCGATGCGACCGACTCGGGGCGCAGGGCTGCCGGATCCATGTTCACGAAGAGCCGCCCGGCGAGGTCGGTTCGGTGGAACGCGGCGACCGCGACGCGCAGACAGGCGAGATTGAATTCGACCTCCCGACCGGCGTCGCGCATCAGCCCGGCGAGGTCGGCCGGGAAGCCCGCGTCGGGGCGGGTGCGGTCGCGGGTCAGTGCCTCGTAGCCGTAGATCTCGCCGCTCACCACGTCGAAGATCGGCTGGAAGACTGTCACGAGACGACGCTCGACGGCGATCGGCTTCGACCACACGGCATGAAGCGCAGGGGCGGTCTGATCGGGTGGCGCGGCGAGCGGTGCGGGCGGTGGCATCAGGTCGTGGTCGGACGCAGCGAGCACGCGCTCGTGAATGTCCGCTCGACGATGGTATCGGCCGAGCCTCTGGAGGCTCGTGACAACGATACGACGTCCGACAGACGGCTTCGAGACGCGGGCAGGCGGCGAGTGCGGTCAGCGCACGCCGAACCGCGCCCCGCACCAGCGCTCGATCGCCTCGCGGACCTCGACCGGGCGCTCGGTGAGCGGCCAATGGTTGCAGTCGACCTCCGCGACGGTGGTGCGCGGGCCGGCGAGCCGATCGCGCATCCGCACCGAGTCGGCGAAGTGGGCCGCGGTGGACTGCAGCACCAGCATCGGCTCCGGCGGATCGGTCGCAGGCGGCACGGGGCGGAACATCTCGACCAGATCCTGCAGGTACACCGCGGTCGCCGTGGTGCGCAGGTCGGCCCGCGTCGAGCTGTACCGCCGGATGAACTCGGCCTCGGCCTGCGGGGACGCGAGCGCGCGACGCGCGGCCTCGTCGAGCGCACGCAGGTCTAGCGGCGGCAGGCTGCGCCGATGCAGGCCCAGCGCGTTCAGCCCACGCACCGTCGCGGCCGCGGCCGCGAGCAGCGGAGCGGCGCGGGCCCGCCGTCGCCACCGCGGCCGCAGCGCCTCGCGGAACACCGGATCGATCAGCACCAGCCCGCGGACGCGGGCCGGGTGGCGTGCCGCGCAGTGCAAGGCCACCTGTGCGCCCAGGCTGTGGCCGACCAGCACCGCGCCGGCGTGCCCCCGGGCGTCGAGCAGCGCGACCAGGTCGTCGCTCCAGACCTCGTGCGAGATCGGCCGCCGCGACAGCGAGCCGCCGTGGCCGCGCAGGTCCATGCGCAACAATTCATGGCGGACATCGAGCGCGGTGTGCTCGACGAACTCGGTGAACCGGGTGAGGTTGCTCGCCAGCCCGTGCAGCAGCACCACCGCCGGCAGGCCGGCAGGCAGGCGCGCGGGCCGGATCCGGCAGGCGAGGCTCGCGCCGTCCGGGCGACTCAGCGCGAGGTCGATCTCGGGTCGGCG
>JBIIPQ010000201.1:0-7844 GCA_044342535.1 Burkholderiaceae bacterium | reverse complement strand
GACCACGGAACTCGACGTGTTCCGCCGGCTCAGCCGGGACGTGTACGGGGAGCAGGACGAGCACGGGATCCTCACCCGCGTCGACGACGGCTCGAGCGGCTCGCCGCTCAAGCTGCGGCTCGGCGAGCATCGCTGGGACGGCGGGGCGCAGCCGCTCGAGGCACCCGACTGGGACGTGCATCGACACACGATCGCCCAGCGCGAGCCGTTCTCCGAGTTCGCATGGGTCTGGGTGGATCCCGCCGGCCGCGTGCGTGTCGCGATCGACAGCGGCATGCCGCGCTTCGATCCATCCGGCCGGTTCACCGGCTATGCCGGACTGTCGCGCGACGCCGGCGCCGAAACCGTCGCCGACCGGGCCCGCAGGCTGGCGATGGCCGCGCTGCTGGCGGCCGCCGAGCCGGTGGTGTGGATCGAGGCGGGCGCCGGATCGACGCCGGGCTGGCATGTCATCTGGGCGAACGCCGCCGCCTGTCGGCTGTTCGACCGGACCGAGCGCGAGTTGCGCCAGGTGCCCTGCCGGGCGCTCTTCGGACCCGACTCGCAGGCCGCGGCGGCCAGCCTCGAGCAGTCGCTGCGCGCGCGCCGCGATGCGCGGATGCACGTCGACCTGGCGCGCAAGTACGGCGAGGTCCGCTCGGTGGAGGTCCGCCTCGAGCCGCTGCCGAGCGAAAGCGCACTGCGCCCGTGCGCCGCGCTGCTGATGCACGACCGGTCGGCGGACCAGGAGCGGCTGCAGCAGGACGGCCGAGCGATCGAGCGGCTGCGCAGCAAGATGCGCGAACGCTCGATCGAGCTCGAGGTCACGGGCAAGGAGCTCGAGTCGTTCACGTACACCGTGTCGCACGACCTGCGGGCGCCGATCCGCGTCGTCGAGGGCTTCGCGCGGATCCTGCAGGAAGACTACGGCGACCGGCTCGACCGCATCGGCCACGACCACCTGCAGCGGATCCTGAGCGCGGCCTCGCGGATGACGCAGATGATCGACGCACTGCTCGGGCTGTCGCGCCTGTCGGGCCAGCCGATCGTGCCCGAGCAGGTCGATCTCTCGCGGTTGGCCGACACCATCTCCGAGGAACTGCGCGGCGCGGACGCGCAGCGCCGCGTGTCGGTGCGCGTGCAGCCCGGTCTGCTGGTCGAGGGCGACCGCACGCTGCTGCGCGTCATGCTCGAGAACCTGCTGGGCAATGCGTGGAAATACACCTGCAAGCGGCACGACGCCCGGATCGAGTTCGGCTGCCGCGGCCTCGGACCGGATGCGGTCTACTGTGTCGCCGACAACGGCGAGGGCTTCGACATGCGTTTCGCCGATCGGCTGTTCGGGGTCTTCCAGCGCCTGCACAGCGCCAGCGAGTTTCCGGGCACCGGCGTGGGTCTGGCCACCGTGCAGCGCATCGTGCGCCGCCACGGCGGCCGCGTCTGGGCCGAGTCCGAACCCGGCCGCGGCAGCCGCTTCTACTTCACGCTTTGGGAGAAAGCGGGCCGCTGAGCAGCGTCGCCGCCGCGACGATCTCGGCGCCCAGCACGCTCTCGCTGCGGCCACGCCCCGCCGCCATCGAGGCCAGCATCCGGCGCGCCGCGACCGGCGAGAGCCTGTGGCGCTCCATGAGGATGCCGATGGCGACCGACTCGGGCGCATGTTCGCCGTTGACGCTGCGCGTACGCTCGATCAGGTCGACCGCGGCGCCGAACGCATCGGACACCGGCACGGTCGCAGGCATCGTCTCCATCGGGGGGCCGGAATCGGCCGGTGCGGCGGGCTCGGCCCGCGAGCCCGAGCGGGCGAGCGCCGACTCGACCGCCGGCACGATCTGTCGGACGTCGAGCGGCTTGACCAGATAGGCGAGCGCGCCGAACTCGACCGCCTGCCTGACGATGCGCTCGTCGTTGAAGGCCGACAGGAACATGAACGGCGTGCCGACGTGGTCGCGCAGGTACGCCGCCACGTCGAGGCCGGTCTTGCCGTTCATCCGCATGTCGAGGAGCGCCAGGTCGGGGCGCCGCTCGCGGGCCAGCAGGATCGCGTCGTCGCCGTTGTCGGCCTCGATCACGTCATAGCCGGCAGTCTTCAGGCCGTGCACCAGCGTCGCCAGCACCAACCGGTCGTCGTCGCACACCAGGATCGTCGCGCGGACGTCGCTCATCGGGACCTCTGTGGAATCGGGAGCACGGCGTCCTCGCCGCGCTCGTGCAGCGCAGGACGCGTGATCTCGGCACGCGCCGTGACCCGCTCTTCGCGCTGGGCGAGATCGAGCCGGGCACCGCGCCGGGGCAGCAGCGCCTTGACCAGCCCGAGGCCGGATGGCGACGGGCCGAGCCGCGCGAAATCGAAGCCCTCGGGCAGCGTGCCGCGGCTGCTGATCTCGAGCGCGATGCCGCCCTCGACGGCATCGAGCCGCACCGTCACCGGCGAGCCCGCGGCACGGTGCTTGATGGCATTCGTGGCGAGCTCGTTGACCACCAGAGCGAGCGGCACCGCCTCCTGCTCGGGCAGCAGCCACCGGTCGATGGCCTCGTCGTCGACGCCGAGCGCCAGCACGATGCCGAAGGTGCGCCCGAGGTTCTCGAAGACCGCGGCGATCACGCGGCGCGCCACCAGCGCCTCGCCGTCGCGCACCTGCAGCCCGTGCACCTGCGCGATCGCCTGGATGCGGCCGGCGACCTCGACCAGCGCCTCGGCGAGCTCGGGCCGGCTCGAGGCGCTCTGCTGCAGCAGCCCGGCCACGCCCTGCAGGTTGTTCTTGATGCGGTGATGGACCTCGCGGACCAGCATGTCGCGCTGCTTGATCGCGTCCTCGAGGCGGGCCTGCTCGAGGCGCAGCGTCTCGGTGATGTCCTCGGCCACCGCGAACAGCCGGTCGGCGCCCGGGCCGCCGGTCCCGTCGGTGGGGACCGCGACGCCGTCCGGCGCCGCCGCCCGCCCGAAGACCCGCAGCCGCACCGAGCGCACACCCTGCCCGGGCGGCTGCAGCCGGATCACCATCTCGTTCGCATTGCCGGGCGCCTGGGCGTCGAACATCGCGGCCAGCTCGCCGCGATGCTCGGGCAACACGTGATCGAAGAGCGCGAGCGGCCGGGCGACGAGGTCGGCCATCGGCGTGCCCCAGACCGCCTCGAAGCGGACGTTCACGTAGTCCACCCCCGCCAGCCCGGGCTGCGCGACGAAGATCGCGTCGTCGACCAGTTCGGCGAACTGGCGGAAGCGCTCCTCGGTCTCGATCAGCTCGTCGCGCAGCGTGCGCTCGCGGGTGACGTCGTGCACGACGGTCAGGCGCATCGGCCGCCCGTCGAGGTCCTCGAGCTCGCGGTCGATGCGGTCGATCCAGCGCGTCGAGCCGTCGTCGCGTGTCCACCGGCTGCGCTGCCGCGCGCCGCGCCCGTTCGGCTCGAAGCGCGACTCGCCGATCGCGTCGGGCAGGCCGATCAGGCGGTCGCGCGAGCGCCCGACGATGTCCTCGAGCATGCGGTTGACCAGCGAGACGCGCCCGCCCGAGTCGGAGATCATCAGGCCGACCGGTGCCTGCTCGAAGAAGCGCTCGAAGCGCTGCCAGTAGGCGCGGAGCCGCTGCTGCATGCGGATCTCCTCGGTCTCGTCGTGCAGCGTGATCAGCTCGATGCGCGAGCCGTCCGAGGCATGCGTGGTGTGGCGCATGAGCCTGCAGATGCGCACGGTTCCGTCGCGCTGCTTGATCCGGCGGGTCAGCGTCGACGGCAGCTGCTCGCCGCGCAGCGCGCGCTGACGCTGTTCGAGGATCATCTCCCGGTCCTCGGGCGCCATCCATTCGATCGGGTCGCGCCCGATCAGATCCTCGGGCCGGTAGTCGAACATCTCGCAGTACGACCGGTTGACCTTGAGCAAGCGGAAGTTCGGATCCTGGATCGACTTCGGCGACGGCGACTCCTCGAACAGCAGCCGGAACATCTCGTTGTCGCGGATGACATCGTCGACCCGCTGGCGGTCGGCGGTCAGGTCCTCGGTCAGCGAGCAGATCCAGAAGCCGCCGCGCGGATCGGCCGTGACCCGCGAGCGCACGCGCGAGAGCAGCGTGACGCCGTCGCGGCGCACGTAGCGGCGCTCGAAGGTGTGGGCGCCGCCTTCGGCGGCGAGCCTCGCCCACTGCCCCGCATCCGCGCGCAGCCGCATGGACTCCTCGAGGTGCTCGGGGGCGACCATGAACACCGGGTCCCGCCCGATCAGCTCGGACGGCTCGTAGCCCATCATCGCGCAGTAGGCCGGGTTGACCGCGATGATCCGCATGTCGGAGCCCTGCACGCACGAGGGCAGCGGCGAGCGGGTGAAGAAGGCGTCGTGCCAGCGGCGCAGCAGGTCGACCTCGGCGCGCGCCGGGTTCGTGTCGGAGATCGGGGTCGCCACGCACAGCAGGCGCGGCCCGTCGGCGTGGGTCTCGATCTCGGCCGCGACCCGCACGCGCACCCGCGAGCCGTCCGCGCAGCCCCAGGCGGCCTCCCAGGACACCGGCCCCTCGACGGCGATGCGCTGCGCCAGCGACCCCGCGCCCGAGGCGGACAGCGCCTCGTCGAGCCGCTCGCCGCGCACGCCGCCGTCCCAGCCGAGCCGCTCGCTGGCGGCACGGCTCCAGGCGAGCACGCGGCCGTCGAGCGATACGTGCAGCAGCATCACGCCGAGCGCATCGAGTGCGGACGCGAGCGGCGCGGGACGCTTCGGGGCACGACCAGACGGGGGGGCGGCCGCGTCGGGGCGCGGGGTCGGCCCGCCGGCGCCGGCGGCACCCGGGCCGCCCCCTTCGGGCGCGGACGGCCCCAGGGAGATCGGCAGGAGCGTGCTCATCGGTCGGAGCGGTCTCCCGTCGAATGCGGGAGCCCTGGCCGATTCTGCCACGTTGCGCGGTGCGCGGCGCGATCCGGCGGGGCATACTGCCTCGTCACCAGGGAGCCGACATGGACCGACCGAACCTCGACGCCCTGCGCGTCGACCTCGCCGCCGCGCTGCGCGGCGCCGCCCGCCACGGGCTGAACGAAGGCGTCTGCAACCACTTCAGTCTCGAGGTGGGCGACGACCGCTACCTGATCAACCCCCAGGGCCTGCACTGGTCCGAGGTGACGGCGGGCGACATGCTGCTGATCGACGGCGAGGGCCGTGTGCTCGAGGGACGCCATCCGCTCGAGCCCACCGCGTTCTTCATCCACAGCCGCATCCACCGCCGCCAGCGGCACGCCAAGGCGGTGCTGCACACCCACATGCCCTACGCGACCGCGCTGACCCTCGTCGAAGGCGGCCGTCTCGAATGGTGCGGTCAGGGAGCGCTGCGCTTCCACGGTCGCGTCGCCTACGACGACACCTACAACGGGCTGGCCCTCGACACCGCCGAGGGCGACCGGATCGCCGCGCAGCTCGACGGCGGGCGCGACGTGATGTTCATGGCGAGCCACGGCGTCACCGTCGTCGGCCGCTCGCTCGCCTGGGCGTTCGACGACCTGTACTACCTCGAGCGCGCCTGCATGCACCAGGTGCTGGCGGTGCAGGCCGCGGCCGGTCGGCCGCTGCGCCGCGTGCCCGAGGCGATCTGCACGACGGTCGCCGCCCAGATCGAGGGCGAGCGCCAGCAGTCGGACCTGTTCTTCGAGGCGACCAAGCGACAGCTCGACCGCGACGCGCCCGGCTGGCGCGCCCCCTGACCGGAGACCGCGGATGTCCGAGATCCTGCGCAGCCATCTCGCCGGCCGTTGGATCGGCGAGACCGCCGCGACGCCGCTGGCGCACGCGGTCACCGGCGACATCGTCGCCCACACCCACCGCGAGCAGCCCGACTTCGGCGAGGCCCTCGCCTTCGCCCGGGGCGACGGACTGCGCGGCCTGCTCGCGCTCGACTTCCAGCGCCGGGCGTCGATCCTGCGTGCACTGGCCAAGCGGCTCGCCGAGCGCAAGGAAGCGCTCTACGCGATCTCGGCCTGGACCGGTGCCACGCGCCGCGACGGCTGGGTCGACATCGAGGGCGGCATCGGCACGCTGATCGCCTACGCGTCGCTGGCCGCCGCCGAGCTGCCTTCGGGCAACCTGCTGCACGAGGGTCCGCCGAGCTCGCTCGGCAAGCGCAACACCTTCGCCGGCACGCACGTGCTGGTGCCGCGGCGAGGCGTCGCCGTCCACGTCAACGCATTCAACTTCCCGGTCTGGGGCCTGCTCGAGAAGTTCGCGCCGGCCTTCCTCGCCGGCATGCCGTGCATCGCCAAGCCCGCGACCGCCACCGCCTACCTCGCCGTCGCGCTGGTCCGGGAGATCGAGGCGACCGGGCTGCTGCCGTCGGGCGCGCTGCAACTGGTGGTCGGCGGCGTCGGCGACCTGCTCGATCGGCTCGACGGCCAGGACGTGCTCACCTTCACCGGCTCGGCGGACACCGCGGCGCGGCTGCGTACCCATCCGAACCTGGTGCGCTGCTCGGTACCGTTCAACGCCGAGGCGGACTCGCTCAACGCGGCGATCCTGGGCCCGGACGTCGAGCCGGGCAGCACCGAGTTCGGCCTCTTCGTCGACGAGGTGGTGCGCGAAATGTCGGCGAAGGCCGGCCAGAAATGCACCGCGATCCGGCGGGCGATCGTGCCTCGCGCGCGGCTCGACGCGGTCGCCTCGGCACTGCGCGGCAAGCTCGCGGCGCTCGTGGTCGGCGACCCCGCGCTCGAGGGCGTGCAGATGGGCGCGCTGGCCTCGCGCGATCAGCAGGCCGACGTCGCCGAGCGGGTCGCGATGCTCGCTCGCGACTGCGAGACGGTGTTCGGCGCGTCCGACGGCTTCGCGCCGCGCGGCGAGCGCACCGCGGGCGGCGCGTTCTTCGCGCCGACGCTGCTGCTCTGTACGCGCCCGCTCGAGACGGCATCGGTGCACGAGATCGAGGCCTTCGGCCCGGTCGCCACGCTGATGCCCTACGACGGCCTCGACGAGGCGATCACGCTCGCCGCGCGCGGACGCGGCAGCCTGGTCGCGACGCTGGTCACCGCCTCGCCCGCGGTGGCCGCCGAGGCCGTGCCTCGGCTCGCCGCCTGGCACGGCCGCCTGCACGTGCTCGATGCGGAATCGGCCGCCGAGTCCACCGGCCACGGCTCGCCGCTGCCCGGCCTCAAGCACGGCGGCCCCGGCCGCGCCGGCGGCGGCGAGGAGCTGGGGGGCCTGCGCGCGGTCATGCACTGCCTGCAGCGCGCCGCGGTCCAGGGCTCCCCGACCATGCTGACCGCCATCACCGGCGAGTACGTGCGCGGCGCGAAGGTCACCGAGTCCGACATCCATCCGTTCCGCAAGCACTTCGAGGACATCGCGGTCGGCGACTCGCTGCTGACGCACCGGCGCACGGTGAGCGAGGCCGACATCGTGATGTTCGGCGGCCTGTCGGGCGACTACTTCTACATGCACTTCGACGAGCCCGCGGCCCGCGCCAGCGCATTCGGCAAGCGCATCGCGCACGGCTACTTCGTGCTGTCGGCGGCGGCCGGCCTCTTCGTGTGGCCCTCGCCCGGCCCGGTGCTCGCGAACTACGGACTCGACACGCTGCGCTTCGTGAAGCCCGTCGGCATCGGCGACACCATCCAGGCGCGCCTGACCTGCAAGCGCAAGACCGACCGCCCCGCGAAGGGCGACGGACCGGGCCAGGGCGTGGTCGCCTGGGACGTGCAGGTGACGAACCAGGATGGCGCGCTGGTCGCCTCTTACGACATTCTCACACTCGTCGCGAAACGCACCGCGCCCTGAACGCCCCGCGCCGCGCCGCGTGCATTGCGCACCGCGGCGGCACGCGGCATGCCGTGCACGCACCCCCGGTCGTGCACGAGGCGCCCAGTTTTTGTAGACAGGCGACACTCGGATTGCCGACGAT
>JBIIPQ010000200.1:0-7911 GCA_044342535.1 Burkholderiaceae bacterium | reverse complement strand
CGGCAACGAGATGACCGACAAGGGTTATGTGAACCAGCGTGCGGGGCTCGAGCGGCGCTCGGCGTGGGTCGAGCGCCTGTACGCGGAGCCGCCGGGCGAGGGCGTGATCGTGATCGACTGATGGGGTGGGGCCCGCCGCGGGATCAGAGGAGCTTGGCGATCGCGGCGAGCAGAGCGGTCTGCGCGGTGAGGGCGGCCAGCATCCACTTCAGGGTGTCTGTCTGCGAGTCGGCGATGCGAGCCGAGAGGTTTGCGTACATTTCGCCGGTCCGTGCGTCCGCTGCGGCGATCCGTTCGCGGCAGGCGCCGACCTCGCGCGTCAGCCGCGTCTCGATCTCGGCCAGATCGCGCGTGAGGCGAGTCTCGAGTTCGGCGACATCGCGCTTGGTAGCAAGCACCTGCGAATGGAGCGAGTAGCGCTCGTCGATCGACCGGTCGAACGACTCGACGACCGCGCGGGCCCGCTCCGGCGAGATGCCGACCGAGAGCAGCGCCTCCATCAGGGCGGTGTCGAAGGTTCCCATGGGCGAGAGCATAGTCACCCGCCCGGGTGCCGGCAATCGGCCGGATGGCCGAGGCCGCCTGGCCTGCGAGTCCTAGCGCGTCCGGTCCCGGAACGTCGCCGCGCGCCCGATCCGCCGTCGGGCTAGCATGCCCCACCGGCCGACCGAGCCGGACTGCGAGGAGATTCCCTTGAGCCAGACCCTGACGTCCCGCCTCGCCGCCGCCGTGGCGGTCCTGCTGCTGTCCGCCTGCACCTCGGTGATGCCCGTGCCCGACGTGCCGCAGCGCGCCGGTACCGCGAACCCGCCGCGCTCGATCCTCTACGTCGGCAACAGCTTCATGTACTACAACAACAGCCTGCACGGTCATGTCGGGCTGCTGGCGCGCGCATCGGCCGACAAGCAGCGCGCCGCCCACCGATCGACCTCGCTGACCATCAGCGGCTCGGGGATCGACTGGCACGACGTGGCGGCCTACATGAAGCCCGACCAGATCGGTCGCTACTCGTTCGTCGGCGACAACGAGATCCGCTTCAATCCGCCCGGCCGGCAGTTCGATGCGGCGATGCTGATGGACTGCAGCCAGTGCCCGGTGCATCCGCAGCTGCGGCCGGTCTTCTTCGAGTACGCGAAGAAGCACTCGGACACGCTGCGCCGCAACGGCGTCGAGCCGATGTTCCTGATGACCTGGGCGTACAAGGACAAGCCCGAGATGACCGAGGGCCTGGCCGATGCCTACACCGAGGCCGGCCGGCTGAACCGTGCGCACGTGATCCCCGCGGGCCTCGCGTTCGCGCGCTCGATCGCGAAGCGGCCCGAGCTGGACCTCTACGTGCCGGACAAGCGCCATCCGAGCGTCGCCGGCACCTACCTGACCGCGTGCACGGTGCTCGCCTCCGTCATGGGCGTGAATCCGGTCGGCAACCCCTACATCGCCGGCCTCGATCCGGCCGTCGCGCGCCACCTGCAGGAGATGGCGTGGGAGACGGTCCAGGCCTACCGGCGCTGAGTGCGACGCGCCCCGCGGGAGCGCGGGGGCGGTAGCATGGGATGACGGCGGCGCCAGTCCGCCGCGCCCGCCCCGCCGCCGGTCCGCACCGGCGGCCGGGACGAACGACACGAGAGGAGACACCCGATGGCCCGATTCCGTCCGCAGGACGCCGCCGCGTCCGCCACTGCATCCGCCACTGCGCCGTCCGCCGCGCGGCCTGCTTCGAGCACCCGGCGCGCGCTCGCGGTCGCGCTCCCGGCCGCCGCGCTGCTCGCGGCCTCGCCGCGTCTTCGCGCGCAACCCGCCGGATGGCCGAACAAGCCCATCCGCATGATCGTCGGCTACACGCCGGGCGGCTTCACCGACAACATGGCGCGCACCGTCGGCGAGCCGCTGGGCCGCGCGCTCGGGCAGCCGGTGGTGTTCGACTACAAGCCCGGCGCCAACAGCATGATTGGCACCGAGATGCTGGTGAAGTCGGCGCCCGACGGCTACACGCTCACGACCGTCATCGCCGCGCACTCGGCGAATCCCTCGCTCTATCCGAAGATGGCCTTCGACGCGCAGGCCGACGTGGTGCCGATCGCGCTGACCGGCATCGCGCCGCTCATCCTGTGCGCGCACCCGGGCTTTCCGCCGACCACCGCGGCCGAGCTCGTCGAGTACGTGCGCGCGCGTCCCGGGCAGTTCAACTTCGGTTCCAGCGGGCAGGGCGCGGCGGCCCACCTCGCGATGGAGCAGTTCATGGCGCAGCACGGCCTCAAGATGCAGCACGTGCCGTACAAGGGCACGCAGCCGGCGCTGACCGACCTGGGCGGCGGTCAGATCCAGCTGATGTTCGACACGCCGCTGTCGCTGGTGCCGCAGGCGCGTGCGGGACGGATCCGCTCGCTCGGCATCGCGAACGACAAGCGGCTCGCGGGTTACCCGGACATGGCGACCATGGCCGAAGGCGGCGTGCCCTTCTCCGCGAACACCTGGTCGATGGTGCTGGCGCCCGCGAAGATGCCGCGCGAACTGGTGCAGCGGCTGAACGCGGAGATCCGCAAGATCCTGGAGTCGCCGGAGGTGCGTGCTCGGCTGGAGAGCACGGGCATCGTGCCGGGGGCGGGCAGCGCCGAAGACGCGGCGGCGTTCCTCGCCTCCGAGGTGGAGCGCAATGCGAGGGTGGTGAAGGCGGCGGGGGTCAGGCTGGACGGGTGATGTCTCGTGGCGCCCTGCGGGCGGCGCAGGGCCCTCCGCATGCGCTTCGACTGACCGAACCCGGAACGGGGCGCCAGTGGCGTGGAGCGGGCCGGTATCATCGTCCGCGACGCAACGACCGGCCCCGCCCGGCGCCCCGAGGAGACCCCACCCATGTACACCCCCTTCGACCTCACCGGCCGCACCGCACTCGTCACCGGCGGCAACGGCGGCATCGGCCTCGGCATGGCGCGCGCGCTCCTCGCCTCGGGCGCGTCGGTCGCGATCTGGGGCTCCAACCCCGACAAGACCGCGAAGGCCAAGGCCGCGCTGGCCGCCGAGGCGTCCGACGCCTCGCGGGTGCACGCCTTCGTCTGCGACGTCGGCGACGAGGCCCAGGTCGAGTCGGCGTTCGCCGCGACCGTCGCCGCCCTCGGCCACGTCGACGCCTGCTTCGCCAACGCGGGCGTCTCCTCCAAGGGCACGCTGATGACCGACATGAGCCTCGAGGAGTTCCGTCGCGTGCAGCGCGTCAACGTCGAGGGCGTGTTCCTGACCTTCCGTGCGGCCGCACGCCACATGGCCGAGCGCGGGCAGGGCGGGGCACTGGTGGCCACCGCCAGCACCGCGGCCATCGAGGGCGCCGCGCGCAACAGCCACTACGGCGCCTCCAAGGGCGCGGTCACCTCGTTCGTGCGTGCGCTGTCGGTCGAGCTCGCCCGGCACCGGATCCGGGTCAACTCGATCCTGCCCGGCTGGATCGTCACCGACATGACCGAGCGCTCGGTCAACAATCCGAAGTTCGCCGACGCGGTGATGCCCCGCATCCCCGCCCGCCGCTGGGGCGAGATCGACGACTTCGGCGGCATCGCGGTCTACCTCGCGAGCGACGCGTCGGCGTACCACACCGGCGAGCAGTTCGTGATCGACGGCGGCTACACCAAGTTCTGAACGCGGAGGACGCGCCGATGCGGCTGCTGGTGCTCTCGGACCTGCACGTCGAGTGGGCGGCCTTCGCGCCGCCCGCACCGCCCGACGTGTACGACCTGGTGGTGCTCGCCGGGGACATCGGCCAGGCCACGCTCGCGCTGCGCTGGGCGCGCCGCAGCTTCCCCCGTCACCCGATCGTGCAGGTCGCCGGCAACCACGAGTTCTTCGACACGGTGCGCGAGTCCGCGATGGACGCGATGCGCGAGACCGCGCGCCGGCTCGACATCCACCTGCTCGAGGAGGATGTCGTGCGGATCGGCGATGTCGAGTTCGTCGGCTGCACCGCGTGGACCGACTACCGCCTGCACGACCGCCCGGGGCGCCCGGTGAGGATGTCCTCGGCGGACGCGATGGCCGGAGCGCGCCGCGTGATGCTCGATTATCACAAGATCGACGTCGGCGACCCCTCTTCGGCGACCGGCACCCGCCGCTTCACGCCCGAGGACTCGGTGGCGCTGCACGAGCGCTCGCGCGACTGGCTGCGCGACGCGCTCGCCCGGCCGGCCGCCGGGCGCCGGGTCGTCGTGACCCACCACCTGCCGAGCTGGCATTCGGTCTCGCCCGAGTTCGCCGCGGCGCCGTCGAACCCGGCCTTCGCCAGCGACCTCGACACGCTGCTGCCCGCGGCCGATCTCTGGGTGCACGGCCACACGCACAGCTCGCACGACTACCTGGCCGGCGGCTGCCGCGTGGTCTGCAATCCGCGCGGCTATCCGATGCGCTCCGGCGGTTTCGAGAACCCCCGCTTCGATCCGATGCGTGTGCTGACGGTCTGACAAGACCGTTCGTCGGCCGATCGTCGGCCGTCGCTTGCGTGACCAATGCCCGCGCGCCGGGCCCCGGCGCGCCCCACGATGCGATCCATGGGAGTCGTCGACGCACTGCGCAGGGTTCGCACACCTCGATCCGCCGAGGTTTCGCGGCTCGCGGCGGCCTTGCGCGAGGACGCCGCGACCGGGCTGATGCGGCTCGCCCGATTCGCCGACACCTTGGAGCGCCGCTCCGGTTCGCCGGATACCCGGCTGGCCGTGCTCGAGACGCTGCGCGCGGACTGGATCGCGGCGATCGAGCCGCTGGTCGAGGCGCTGCGCAACCGCCCGATCCCGCTGGCCGCCGACGAGAGCGCCCGCTTCCATCGGATGGGCCTGGCGCTGCGCGCGGTGCGCGACGCCTACAAGCGCACGTATGCCGACCTTCGCGCCGCCGCTGCCGAGGGGCCAGTGGCGGCCCCGTCGCCCCGGGCGCTCCTCGCGCTCGCACGTGCGCTCGACGCCCAGTCGCGGCTGCTGGTGGGGGCCGGGCGGCTGCGCATCGCGCTGCACCGCGACGACTGGGACGACCTGTGCCGACTGGCCTTCCCGCTGTGGTCGGCCGGTGTGCTCGATGGGTCCTTTCCCGAACCCTCCATCCCGGTGGGCGGGCGCTGCGGCCCGCCGCGGATCGCCTTCGTCACCCCGCTGCTGATGCGCCTGCTCGAGCCGCTCGGCCTGTCGGGCGCCGCGCTCGAGCATGCGTTCCGGGTCGCCCGCCATTCGGCGGCACGCGCCGGCGCATGGATCGACGTCGAAGGGCTGTCGCATGGGAGCGCCGACGGTCCCGCGCTCATGCTGTCGGTCCACCATACGGTCCGCCTCGACACGCGCGCGGCGCATGCGCTGATCCTGCGCTGCCGCGAACGCCTCGCGCAGGGCGCCTCGCCGGCCTCGATCGGGCTGCGCACGCGGCTCGCGCCCGCGGCCGTCGATGCGCTGCTCGCGCAGCTCGCCGCGGTCTGGGGGCCGCATCACGTGCCCACGCCGCTGGTGCGCCCACCGCTCTCGCGGGCGCTGCTCGCGGTCGGCCTGCCGCGCGTGCAGCAGTCCGACGACACCCCGATGCTGGTGGACGACACCTTGCCGGGCGAGACGCTGGCCGCGAGCGCGGACGGCCGCTCACCCTATGTCTACGGCCGCTCCGGCGGCGCCGGGGCGTTCGAGTTCGGGACCGAGGCGGATCGCTCCCGCGGGTCGGCGGACGAGGCCGCGCGGACGGTCGACGAGGTCGCCGCTGCCATTGCCGACGCCGCTGCCGACGCCGCGCTTCGCGACGCGCACATCCTCGCGCTGATGACGCGCATCGGCGAGCCGGTGGGCTGGCGCGGGCAGGACGCTCGCCGGGCGGTGTTCGCACGCGCCTCCGAGGGGCCGCGGCTGCGCCTCGGCCAGCTGGTCGCGGTGATGCCGGTCCGTGCCGCGCCGCGCGGCACGCTCGCCGGTCGCCGTCGCCCCGGCTCGGGGCCGTCGCGCCTGCTCGTCGGTACGGTGGTGACGCTCACGCAGACCGGCTCGGCCGACAGCCGCGAGCCGTTCGGCCACGATGTCGGCGTCGAGTTCTGGCCGGGCGCCCCGGTGCCGGTCCGCGTGCGGTTCGCCGCGACCAGCGGCAGCGAGGATGCCTGGTGGTTCCCGGTCGCCAGCGGGTCGGCGCCTGCCGCGCTGGTGCTGCGCCGCGACCGCTTCGAGGGCGCGACCGAGGTGACGGTGCGCGACGTCTCGGGCGAGCGCGTGCTGCGCCTCGTCGAGCTGATCGAGCGCGGCCTCGACCACGATCGCGTCGAGGTCGAGCGGCTCGGCTGACGCGGCAGGAGCGCCTCCGATTCGCGATACCATCACGGCTCGCCAGACCCCCCTGCACCCCTCACGATGGCCGGCCTCGACAAGAGCACCCCGACGCCGACCCGGATCGTCGTCCACACCCAGTCCCGCGTGCTGGAGCTCGCCTTCTCGGACGGCGCCGCGTTCCGGCTGCCGTTCGAGCTGCTGCGGGTGTACTCGCCGTCGGCCGAGGTGCGCGGCCACGGGCCCGGGCAGGAGGTGCTGCAGATCGGCAAGCGCGAGGTCGGCATCGGCGCCGTCGAGCCGGTCGGCCATTACGCGATCCAGCCGCACTTCTCGGATGGTCACGCCACCGGCATCTTCTCCTGGGACTACCTGCACTGGCTCGGCTCGAACCACGAGCGGCTCTGGGCGGAATACCTCGGGCGCCTGCAGGCTGCCGGTGCGAGCCGTGATGCCGGCGGGTCGGTACCCGCCGCGGCCACCGCGGTCCCGGACACCCCGATCACCGCGGTCTCGATGTCGCGGCCCCGCTCGTGAGCGCCCGTCAGGACGGCCCGCCGCCGCCCGGTGACACCGGCGCAGGCGCGGGCGCCGACCCGGACGCGACCCATTTCGGCTTCCGCACCGTTCCGGTCGGCCAGAAGGCCGAGAAGGTGGCCGAGGTCTTCGACTCGGTCGCCAGTCGCTACGACGTCATGAACGATCTGATGTCGGCCGGCCTGCACCGGGCCTGGAAGGCATTCACGGTGCGGCATGCGGCGCTGCGCCCGGGCATGAAGGTGCTCGACATCGCCGGCGGCACCGGCGACCTGGCCCGGGCCTTCGCCCAGCGCGTCGGCCCCGAAGGCGAGGTCTGGCTGACCGACATCAACGGCTCGATGCTCGGCGTCGGCCGTGACCGCCTCCTCGACGAGGGCCTGGTGCTGCCGGTGGCGCAGTGCGACGCCGAGGCGCTGCCCTTCCCCGACGGCCGCTTCGACCGGGTCACGGTCGCCTTCGGGCTGCGCAACATGACCCGCAAGGAGGCCGCGCTGCGCGAGATGCACCGCGTGCTCGCCCCGGGTGGCAAGCTGCTGGTGCTGGAGTTCTCCAAGGTCTGGAAGCCCATCGCGCCGGTCTACGACGCGTACTCGTTCGGTGTCCTGCCCCAGATCGGCCGGCTGGTGGCCGGCGACGCCGACAGCTACCGGTACCTCGCCGAGTCGATCCGGGTGCATCCCGACCAGCCGAGCCTGGGCGCGCTGATGGAATCCGCCGGATTCGGCCGGGTGCGCTGGCACAACCTGACGTTCGGTGTTGTAGCCCTACACGAAGGCGTGAGATTCTCGTGATCGGCAAGGTCTCGCGCTACCCTGCGACGGACACGCAGTCACCCGGCAGGGCATGGGCCTTGCCGAGCATGAACACCGCTTCGAGGAGAAGACGATGAGGACACTCTGGATCGCGCTGATCGCCGTATTCGCCGCCACGACGATCGGCCTCGCCGACGCCGAGGCCAAGCGTATGGCCAACGGCAAGAGCGTCGGCAAGCAGGCCCCCAGCGGGGTGATGCAGCGCGACGCGACGCCGTCTTCGCCGGCCGGGGCGTCGCCTGCCGGCCCGACCGCGACCCCGTCCGCGCCTGCGGCGCCGTCCGCTGCTGCTGCGG